>DWWN01000024.1 GCA_019119685.1 Candidatus Faecalibacterium faecigallinarum | reverse complement strand
AAGACAGGCCGGAAGCATATCCCCACCCGGCTTTTCAAACAGGCGGTTTCCCTCTCCAAACAGGCCAGAGCCATTGAAGCCGCCCTTGACGGCATTAACCCGCTGAACGCCGGAAAGAAAAAAGAGGAAGCCCTCTTCATGCTGAAAAAGTGGTTCCCGCAGATGGAGAACTTCTCCGGGCAGTTGAAAAAGTACAAGGTCACAATCAATGACCTGCTGGAAGAAAACAAAAAGCTGGAAGCAAGGGCAAAGGCCAGTGAGCAAGGCAAGATGAAAGACCGCATGGAACGGGCAACGCTGGAAAGCGAATTACACAATCTCCGCAATTTCGTTGACCGTATCCCGCCGGAAGTGCTGGCGCAGGTGAAACGGCAACAGCGGCACACAGTAAAGGAAAGGTGATAGATATAAGCAGAAATTTTCGCCGCCCCTGTGCGGCATTGTACCTTGAAAACTGAATATGGAGGACACTGGATGGCAAAAAGCGAAAGCGATATTTTTACGCCCCGGACAGGGCAGGTCATACAAACAGAGAACGGCACGCAGTATTTTGTATGTGGGAACAACCGTATAAAAATCTCCGAACACTTCGCCGCAGGCGGGAAGCCCCTCGGTGATCTGATTGTAGATGTGGTGCGGCATACCGCAGAAAAAGCCGCTTCAACCTGATAGCCCATCATTGATAACACGCCCACGCTTATGATATAATTGCCATAGAGCAAAAGTATTGTAAGCGTGGGTTGTTTCTTTAGAAGGAGGATTTTTAACGGTGAAACAACCTTACAATACTACGATTTACAACACGGCGCTTTATATGAGATTGAGCCGGGACGATGAACTGCAAGGAGAAAGCGGGAGTATTCAGACACAACGCATGATGCTCCGGCAATATGCCGCCGAGCATGGCCTGAATGTCATAGATGAATATATCGACGATGGATGGTCTGGAACGAACTTTGACAGGCCGGATTTTCAGAGAATGATTGATGACATTGAGGACGGGAAAATCAACTGCGTTGTTACGAAGGATTTATCCCGCTTAGGCAGAAACTACATTCTGACCGGCCAGTACACGGAAATCTACTTTCCCAGCAAAGGCGTCCGCTATATCGCTGTCAATGACAATGTGGACACCATCAACGGAGAGAATGAGCTTGCCCCATTCCTCAACATTCTGAATGAAATGCACGCCCGCCAGACCAGCAAAAAGGTAAAGGCGGCCATGCGGACACGGTTCGCAAATGGCGCACACTATGGAGCCTATGCTCCGCTTGGCTATGTCAAAGACCCAGATAAGAAAGCCCATCTTCTGATTGACCCGGAAACAAGGTGGATTATCGAAAAGATTTTTGACCTTGCCGTTCATGGCCGGGGAGCCGCCAGCATTACACGGATTTTGGTCGAAGAAAAAGTACCTACTCCCGGCTGGCTGAATTTCCAGAGATACGGCACTTTCGCAAATATCTATGCCGGAGCGCCGGAGGAAAAAGCCTATGCGTGGACGATAGCGCAGGTGAAAAGTATTCTGAAAGAGGAAACCTATATCGGACACAGCGTCCACAATAAGCAGACCAATATTTCATTCAAAAACAAGAAGAAAGTACGCAAGCCAAAAGAGGAATGGTATCGTGTGGAGAACACCCACGAAGCGATTATTTCCGAAGATGTGTTCCGTCAAGTACAGGAGCAGATTTGCAACAGGCGCAGACGGCAGAAGAACGGCACAACACAGATATTTTCCGGGCTGGTAAAATGTGCGGACTGCGGCTGGTCGCTGGCCTATGGTATGAACAGCCAGAACAAAAATCCCTATGCCCACTACCATTGTAGCAAGTACGGGCAAGGATTGCACCAGTGTTCCATGCACTATATCCGCTATGATGTGCTTTACGCCTATGTCCTTTCCCGTCTGCAATACTGGTCTGTGCTGGCACAGCAGGATGGGGACAAACTTCTGAAACGGCTACTTAACGCCAGCGACAAGGAACGCAATACTGCAAGGAAGCGGCAGACAGCCGAACTGAAAAAGGCGGAAAAGCGCAAAGCAGAAGTAGACACCCTGTTTGCAAAAATGTATGAGGACTGGTCTGCCGGACGCATTACAGAATACAATTTCAATATGCTGTCCGAAAAGTATCAGGGCGAACAGCGAGAATTGGACGCAAAAATTGAACGGCTTCACGAAGCGATGGAGGTCGCCGCCCAGACAGCGGTTGACGCTGAAAAGTGGATAGGTCTGATGAAACAGTATGTCAATCCCACAGAATTGACGGCTGAACTTCTGAATACGCTGATTGAAAAAATCCTTATCCATGAAGCGGTCAAAAGTGAGGACGGAAGCCGGGAACAGGAAGTGGAAATCTTCTACCGCTTTATCGGCAAAATCGAATGACACATCTTGAGATACCCAACAATATCTTTAACTAAGGGAAACCGGTCAATCCTACCCCGACTTCCAGCGGCTGGTCCTGCTCAGCGACTACTTTGGCCTGACTTTGGACGAGCTGGTCCGGGACGTGGATGTGGCCGACGTGCGGGCCAAGAACGTCAACAATGAAAAGCTCGATTCCATTTACAACGACATCAACTCCGCCAAGAAAACCATCAAATGGCTTTACAACTGCTATCTCGTCGTAGGCGGCGGAGTTGTCGCCCTGCTTTTGTTCTTTGCGTTCAGCGCCGCTTTTGTCTGGTAAAGAGCAAAACAAACAAAACCGGGAGGCCCCCACGTGGGGACCTCCCGGTTTGATCCTGTGCATCTTACTGCGCAAAGGCGCTGCCGGCCGTCCAGGGGCTGCCGGCGGCATACAGGGTGTGGCTGCGCAGGTAGTTGACCCACGCGCCGTAGCCGTTGCCCGCCGACAGGTGGACCCCGTCCGGCGCGGCGCAGACAGCCTTCAGGTTGCCCTCGCCGTCGGCCAGGGCCTCCCACAGGTCAAGGTAGACGCAGCCCTTGCTGTCGGCCAGTTTGGCCAGCTGCTCGTTCACATTGCGGAGGTTGCCGCTGGTTAGGCCGGGGCGCTCGGCTGCGGCTTCGGGCCGCACCGGCGGGATGGACTGCACATAGATGACGCAGTCCTGGCCCAGCGTTTCCCGCAGCGTGTCCAGCATGGCCCCGTAGTAAGTCAAAAAGCGGTCCTCGGCGCCGGCGGTGGTCAGGGTATTGGTGCCCAGCAGGATATACAGCTTTTTGGGCTGGGCCGCGGCCAAGACGTCCAGGGCGATCTCGTCCCCGCGGGTCATGTGGTTGACGGTCATCCGGTTGACGATGGTGTCCGGCCCCGCCCCGATATAGCCGCAGATCAGCGCGCCGCCCAGGTTGATGTCATAGTCGGTGAAGCCCACCGTCAGGCTGTCCCCCAGGAAGGCCGCATCGGCAAAATAACTCAGGTCCACCTGGCCGGTGGCGGGCTGGCGGATGACGCTGCTGTCATAGGCGCGGACGGTATAAGCCCCCGGGCTCTGGCGGGCAGGGCCGAAATCCAGCACTTCCGCGGCGGCGCCCCCCTCCCCCGGCTGCATGGGCAGCGGGGCCAGGATGCCCTCCACCGTGCCGCTGGGCAGCGTGTCGGGCACGGCGGGCGCAGCTTCCTGCCGGGCCGTCTCCAGAATGGCGGTGATGGCCAGGGACAGCAGCAGGATCGCCGCCACGCAGGCCGCCAGTTTCAGCTTGCCGTATTTGCTCCGCTGCTTGGCGCGGCGGCGGGCGTAGTTGTATTCGTGTGAAATACCCATGGTACGCTTTACTCTCCTAAACAATTTGGGCCGGCTGCCGCCGGCGCTCCTCAAAGATATATTGATTCTATCATAAATTTTTTCACTCTGCAACCAAGTTGGGTCTTGCATACAACGCGAGAAACGGTTACAATAGGATTGGGACAAAATTCCAGCAACCTGCAAAAAGCTCTTTCACCGCGAAAAGCATTTTTGTATGGATTTCAGCTTATTTCACGTCCCGCCCGCGCGGCGCAATGCAGGGCCCGCAGCGGCGCAAACGATTGGTATCTAGGATAAGAAGGAGCAAATCATGTCAAACAATGTGATCGTCGGACAGTCCGGCGGCCCCACCGCCGTCATCAATTCCAGCCTGGCAGGGGTTTACAAGACGGCCCGCAGCCTGGGCGCCGGCAAAGTGTACGGGATGAAGTATGGCATCGAGGGCCTGCTCAAGGAGGAGATCGTGGACCTCAACGTCCTGCTGGACGACCGGATGAGCATCGAACTGCTCAAACGGACCCCGTCCAGCTTCCTGGGCAGCTGCCGCTACAAACTGCCCGACCCCGAGACGGACAGCGTGCCTTTCATCCAGCTGTTCACCCTCTTTGACAAATACGACATCTGCGCGGTGTTCTACATCGGCGGCAACGACTCGATGGACACCATCGCCAAGCTGAGCCGCTACGGCCAGAAAGTGGGCAGCCCGGTGCGGTTCATCGGCGTGCCCAAGACCATCGACAACGACCTGTGCCTGACCGATCACACCCCCGGCTACGGCTCGGCCGCCAAGTACATCGCCACCATCCTGAAAGAAGTGATCCGCGACTCCTCGGTCTACGACCTGCGCAGCGTGACGGTGGCCGAGATCATGGGCCGCCATGCCGGCTGGCTGGCCGGCGCGGCCTGCCTGGCTTCGGGCGAGGACTGCGACGGCCCCGACCTGATTTTGCTGCCCGAAGTGCCCTTTGACCCCGAAAAATTCCTGGCCCGGGTGGACGAGCTGCAGAGCCGGAAGTCCAACGTCATCATCGCCGCCAGCGAGGGCGTCCGCACCGCCGACGGCACCTACCTGTGCGACCTGGTTTCCACCGCGGGCCAGCTGGACGCATTCGGCCACAAGGCCATCCTCAGCGGCACCAGCCGGTATCTGTCCGAGCTGATCCACGAGCGTCTGGGCTGCAAGAGCCGGGCCATCGAGTTTTCCACCCTGCAGCGCTGCGCCAGCCACCTGGCCAGCCGCACCGACGTCACCGAGGCATACGCCGTGGGCGGCGCCGCTGCCGCCGCGGCCTTTGCGGGCGAGAGCGGCCGCATGATCGCCCTCAAACGGATGAGCGGCTATCCCTACCAGTGCGTCACCGAGTCGGTGGACGTGCAGCAGGTGGCCAACCTGGAAAAGAAGGTACCCCTCGAGTGGATCACCCCCGACGGGATGCATGTGACTTCCAGCTTTGAGGAGTATGCCCGCCCGCTGATCCTGGACGAGCTGACCCCCATCTATGTGAACGGCACCCCCCGCCACGTCCACCTGTAAAGCCCGGGTGCCCCGGCTGCCGGCCGTCCACGATGTCCCCTGAAGTTCTTTCCCGGGCAGACCCCTGTCCGGCCAAGATAAATAAAGCACAGTGTAAAAGGAGAAAAGAATCATGGGTAAAAACGCGATCGTCGGACAGTCCGGCGGCCCCACTTCCGTCATCAACGCAAGTCTGGCCGGTGTGTTTGAGAGCTGCAAAAACCGCGGCGCAGAAATCGTCTACGGGATGCTCAACGGCGTGGCCGGCCTGCTGGAGGAGCGGGTGGTCGACCTTTCCACCGTCCTGAAGGATGATTTGGACATCGAGCTGCTCAAACGGACGCCCTCCAGCTTCCTGGGCAGCTGCCGCTACAAGCTGCCCGACTGGCACGAGGACGAAGCCGTCTACAAAAAGCTGTTCGACATCCTGGAAAAGCTGGACATCGGCTACTTCTTCTACATCGGCGGCAACGACTCGATGGACACCATCGGCAAGCTGGCCGACTACGGCGCACGGACCGGCAGCGACATCCGCTTCATGGGCGTGCCCAAGACCATCGACAACGACCTGATGGTCACCGACCACACCCCCGGCTACGGCTCGGCTGCCAAGTACATCGGCGTGGTCATGAAGGAGATCATCCGGGACGCCACCGTCTACGGCACCAAGTACGTCACCATCGTGGAGATCATGGGCCGCAATGCCGGCTGGCTGACCGCCGCGGCTGCCCTGGCCAAGGGCGACGACTGCGAGGGCGTGGACATGATCTGCCTGCCCGAAGTCCCCTTCCATGTGGACCGCTTCATCGAAAAGGTCCGGGTCATGCAGGAGAAGAAGCCCAGCATCGTCATCGCCGTGTCGGAAGGCGTCAAGCTGGAGGACGGCCGCTACGTCTGCGAGCTGGCCGACGACGTCCACGCGGTGGACGCTTTCGGCCACAAGGCCCTGACCGGCACCGCCCGCTTCCTGGCCAACACAGTGGCCCGCTCTCTGGACACCAAGACCCGCTGCATCGAGCTCTCTACTCTGCAGCGCTGCGCCGGCCATCTGACCAGCCGCACCGACATCACCGAGGCATACCAGGTGGGCGGCGCTGCCGCCAAGGCCGCCTTTGAGGGCGTCACCGGCCAGATGGTGGCCCTGAAGCGGATCTCCAACAACCCCTACCAGTGCACCACCGAGCTGCACCCCATCAGCGAAGTGGCCAACCTGGAAAAGAAGGTGCCCCTGAGCTGGATGAACGAGAACCACACCCAGATGACCCATGAATTCCTGGAATACGCCCGGCCCCTGATCCAGGCCGAGCTGACCCCGCTGTACATTGCGGGCCTGCCCCACCACATCTATATGAAGTAAGTCATTTAGGGGGAACCCATTTCTGCGCGCAGTCGCGCGACAGAAATTCCTTCCCCCTAATATCCCCCTGGGGACAAAATTTAGCGCCGAACCGTGCACTCGGCCTTGCGGCCTCGCACACTCTCGGCGCTAAATTCCCCTGTATGTGTCCCGCCCGTATGCACATGTCATCCGGGCGGGACTTTTTTGATAATCTAACCGCTCCTTCAGCCGTATACCAGCGGCTGAGGGAGCAGTTTTCTTTTTATGCAGATCAGAACGCGCCGATGGTGGGCGCGCCGCCGGCCAGCTCCTCGGCGGTGAGGGGCTTGATCGCGGGCTGGGCGTCCTTGTTGTCCAGCCGCTCCTTGGCCACAGCCAGCATCAGCTTGATGCGGTTCTCCTGGTTGACCTTGGTGGCGCTGGGGTCGTAGTCGATGGGGGTGATGTTGGCGGTGGGGTACAGCGCCCGGATCTTGTTCACCATCCCCTTGCCCACGATGTGGTTGGGCAGGCAGCCAAAGGGCTGGGCGCAGACGATGTTGGGGTAGCCGCCCTGCACCAGCTCGATCATCTCGGCGGTCAGCAGCCAGCCCTCGCCCATCTTGGCGCCCAGGGAGATGACGCCCTTGGGCTTCTCGATCAGCTCCTTGAAGGGGCCGGGGGCGTAGAAGCCGGCGTTGGAAATGGCTTTGAGCATGGCCCGCTCGATGCCGTCCAGCCAGTCCAGCAGGCGGTCGGTGCCGAATTTCAGCGCACCGTTGCCGCCGTAGAGGACATAGTCCTCGCCCATATTGAAAATGCAGTACTGGCAGAAGCCCATCAAGCCGGGGAAGTTGACCTCGCACCCCTCCGACTCCAAAAACTTCTGCAGGTCGTTGTTGCCCAGGGGGCTGTACTTGACGTAGATCTCGCCCACGACGCCCACTTTGACCTTGGGCACCCTGGTCTTGGGGATGACCGCAAACTCCCGCGCGATGAGAGGGAAGGTGTGCTTCATCTCCCGGGCGGTGTAGCCCTTGCCGGCCAGCAGGGCCCGGCCGATCCGGCTGATCCAGGTGTCCACCAGGCGGTCGGCGTCGCCGGGATGGTCCTCATAGGGGGCGATCTGGTTGCGCAGGGCGCACAGCATATCCCCGTAGAAGATGCAGGCCACCGCCTGCCGCAGCAGGGGCAGGTCCATCTGGAAGCCGCTGTCCTTTTCCAGGCCCGAGAAGTTCAGGCTGGCCACCGGGATCTGGGGGTAGCCCGCCTTGACCAGTGCCTTGCGCAGCAGGTGGATATAATTGGAAGCACGGCAGCCGCCGCCGGTCTGGGTGATGAGCAGGGCGGTGTGGTCCAGGTCGTACTTGCCGCTGTTCAGCGCGTCGATGAACTGGCCGATGACCAGCAGTGCCGGGTAGCAGGTGTCGTTGTGGACGTATTTCAGGCCCAGCTGGGCCACCGCGCTGCCGCAGTTGCCCAGGATCTCGCACTTGTAGCCCTCGTGTTCCAGCGCATATTTGAGCAGCCGGAACTGGGTGACTGCCATGTTGGGGATGAGGATGGTGTGGGTCTTCTTCATCTCCTTGGTAAATTTGGGGTAATGGTATTCCACGGTTGCCCTCCTATCTTCAGCGGACGGCGGCAGGCTGGGACGCCTGTTCCGCCTTGGCCTCCGCCTGTTTTTCCCGCGCCAGCTCGTCCCGCTCGTCCAGCGCCGCAAACAGGCTGCGCAGCCGGATGTTCACCGCGCCCAGGTTGGTGATCTCGTCGATCTTGAGCTGGGTGTACAGCTTGTTGCCTGCCTGCAGGATCTCGCGGGTCTCGTCGGTGGTGATGGCGTCCACGCCGCACCCGAAGCTGACCAGCTGGACCAGGTCCATATCGGGCTGGGTGGTGCAGTATTTGGCCGCGGCATACAGGCGGCTGTGGTAGGTCCACTGGTTCAAAACGCTGGTAGGGAACTTTTGCACCCGGTCCGAGATGCTGTCCTCGGTGACGACCGCCGCGCCATGCCGGGCGATCAGCCGGTCAATGCCGTGGTTGATCTCGGGGTCCACATGGTAGGGCCGGCCGGCCAGCACGATGATCCGCTTGCCCTGGCGGCGGGCCTCCGAAATGATCTCCCCGCCCTTGGCGCGGATCTTGGCCATATGGCTGGCGTACTCGGCGTAAGCCGCGTCGGCCGCCTCCTGCACCTCTTTCTGGGAGATGCCGCCAAAGTATTTGGGCAGGATCTCCTTGGCCATCTTGCGGACAAAGTCCTTGGGACGGTGGATGCCGATGTAATCACAGATGAACTTTTTGCCTGCCAGCTCGGGGCAGTTGCCCAGCAGCACCTCGGGATAATAGGCCACCACGGGGCAGTTATAGTGGTTGTCGCCCAGGCCCTCGTCGATATTGTATGTCAGGCAGGGGTAGAAGATGGCGTCCAGCTGCATGGCCGCCAGGGCCTTGATGTGGCCGTGGCTGAGCTTGGCCGGGAAGCAGGCGGTGTCGCTGGGGATGGTGGCCTGGCCGGCCAGGTACAGCCCGCGGCTGGACACCGGGCTGACGTGAACCGCAAAGCCCAGTTTGGTCCAGAAGGCGTGCCAGAACGGCAGCAGCTCGTAGAAGTTCAGGCACAGAGGGATGCCGATGGAACCACGCTTGCCGGGCACCGGCTTATACGCAGCCAGCAATTCCTGCTTGTAGGCGTAGAGGTTGAGGGAATTGTCCTCGCTCTTGCCGGTGATGGGCTTGTCGCAGCGGTTGCCCGAAATGTACTTGCGGCCGTCGGCAAAGGTGTTGACGGTCAGCTGGCAGTGGTTGCCGCAGGCGCCGCACTTGACGCTGACCACCTTCTGGGTGAAGTTCTCCAGCTCCTGCTGGCCCATCATGGAGGAATGGGTCTGCCCTGCCTTGTGGCTGCGGCGCAGGCCGAACAGGGCCGCGCCGTAAGCGCCCATCAGGCCGGCGATGTCGGGGCGGATGACTTCCACCCCCATCTCCTTTTCAAAGGCGCGGAGGACGGCCTCGTTGTAGAAGGTGCCGCCCTGGACCACGATCTTGCGGCCCAGCTCCTCGGGGCTGGAAGCCCGGATGACCTTGTACAGCGCGTTCTTGACCACGCTGATGGACAGGCCGGCGCTGATGTTCTCGATGCTGGCGCCGTCCTTCTGGGCCTGCTTGACCGAGCTGTTCATAAACACGGTGCAGCGGCTGCCCAGGTCCACCGGGCGGTCGGCGAACAGGCCCAGGGCCGCAAACTCCTTGACGTCGTAGCCCAGCGCCTGGGCAAAGGTCTGCAAAAAGCTGCCGCAGCCCGAAGAACAGGCCTCGTTCAGGAAGATGTTGCTGATGGCCCCGTCCTCGATCTTGAAGCACTTCATGTCCTGGCCGCCGATGTCGATGATGAAATCCACGTCGGGCATAAAGTATTTGGCGGCGGTAAAGTGGGCTACCGTCTCGACCAGGCCGTAGTCGCAGCGGAAAGCGTTTTTGACCAGATCCTCGCCGTAGCCGGTGGTGGTCACACTGGCCACCTGCAGGCCGGGATGGTCGCGGTAGATCTTGAGCAGCTGCTCCCGGATCAGGGGGAGCGGGTTGCCCAGGTTGGGCTGGTAATTGGTGTAGAGGATGCGGCTCTGCTCGTCCACCACCACCAGCTTGACGGTGGTAGATCCCGAGTCGATGCCGATGTGCACCGGCCCGCACTGTGCCCCAAAGGGGACGCAGGGCACGCTGTGGGACATATGCCGGGCGTGGAACGCCTCGTACTCCTCCTTATTGGCAAAGAGGGGCGGCTCGCTGGCGTAGGTCGCAGTGGCCGCGTACCGGTCCAGCGCGGACGCCACTTCGGACAGATCGAACGCCTTGTCGGCGTAGAGGGCCGCGCCCAGCGCCACATACAGCAGGCTGTTCTCGGGGCACTTGCCGGTGACGCCCAGCGCCTCGTCAAAGCTGCGGCGCAGCACCGAGCTGAAGGTCAGCGGCCCGCCCAGATACAAAATGTTGCCCTGGATGGGGCGGCCCTGGGCCAGACCGGCGATGGTCTGGCTGACCACCGCCTTGTAAATGCTGGCGGCGATGTCCTCCGCCCGGGCGCCCTGGTTGACGAGGGGCTGGACGTCGCTCTTGGCAAAAACGCCGCAGCGGGAGGCGATGGTGTAGGTGCGCTGGGCCCCTTCCGCCGCCTTGTTCATCTCGTCAGCGCTCATCTTCAGCAGGGTGGCCATCTGGTCGATGAAAGCGCCGGTGCCGCCGGCGCAGCTGCCGTTCATGCGGACCTCGGTGCCGTTTGTCAAAAACAGGATCTTGGCGTCCTCGCCGCCCAGCTCAATGATGCAGTCGGTGCCGGGGGCCAGGCGGTTGGCCGCCACGCGGGTGGCGAATACCTCCTGCACAAAGGGCACCTTGCAGCTGTCCGCCAGGCCCATGCCGGCGGAGCCGGAGATGGCAAGCAGCGCCTTTTCGCCGTGGAGATACTCTGCCTCGACGCGGGCCAGGATCTCGCGGCCCTTTTCCAGAATATGACTGTAATGACGTTCGTATGTGGAATATACCAGCTCGTCGGCGTCGTTCAAGACAACGCACTTGATCGTGGTGGATCCGATATCCAGCCCGACTCTCATTCGTTGATACCTCCCGAAAATGCGTGTGGTTCGATTTGGCGGCGCGCCGCGGCCGTT
>DWWN01000023.1 GCA_019119685.1 Candidatus Faecalibacterium faecigallinarum | reverse complement strand
ACCCCCGGCCAGGTGGAAACGATGGTCGGCCACGGGGTGGGCGGCGTCTGCCCCTTTGCCGTCAACGAGGGCGTGGCGGTGTACCTGGATGTTTCCCTCAAGCGGTTCAAGACGGTGTTCCCGGCCTGCGGAAGCAGCAACAGCGCCATTGAACTGACGATCCCCGAACTGGAACGCTGCTCCGGCTACACGGCCTGGGTGGACGTCTGCAAGGGCTGGAACTGAGAAGGCCGCCGCCCGGAACAGGGCGCGGCATGCGCATGCAAACGAAGAACGGGCTTTCCCGGCGTGGGAAAGCCCGTTCTTTTTGCGTGGTTCCGGCCCGCTTATTTTTTGTGGTACATGCGGTCCTCTTCCTCATAGGCGGGGTCACAGGTCAGGTACATGCCCAGCTTGTTGAGGATGTCGCTGTCCACGCTGGACAGGATCACGGTGGAATGTACGTCGCAGCCTTTGAGCTGGGGCAGCTGGTGCAGGGCCGCGGCGGCCAGTTCGTTCTCGGCGGCGGAACTGGACAGGGCGATGAGGATCTCATCGGTGTGCAGGCGGGGGTTGCGGCTGCCCAGGTAGTTGGTCTTGAGGGTCTGGATCGGCTCGATGGCGCGGGCCGAGACCAGTTCCACCTCCTGGTCGATACCGGCCAGCCGTTTCAGCGCGTTGAGCAGCGCCGAGGAGGCCGCCCCCAGCAGCGGGCCGGTCTTGCCGGTGACGATGGTGCCGTCAGCCAGTTCGATGGCCGCGGCGGGCAGGCCGCCGGTGCGCTCGCTGCGGGCGTGGGCCTGCTGTTCCACCGCGCGGCTGCCCACCGTCAGCCCGGCCTGGTTGAGCAGCAGTTCCAGCTTGTACCGCTCGCTGTCCCTGGCGGCGCCGTCGGCTTTCTGGCTGCACAGGCATTTCAGGTAGCGGCGCAGGATCTCCTTGCGGGAAGCCTCGCAGCAGACTTCGTCATCCACGATGCAGTTGCCCGCCATGTTCACGCCCATGTCGGTGGGGGAACGGTAGGGGCTCTCCCCGGCGATCAGTTCGAACATAGCGTGCAGCACCGGGAAGATCTCGATGTCGCGGTTGTAGTTGACGGCCGTCTTGCCGTAGGCTTCCAGGTGGAAGGGGTCGATCATGTTCACGTCGTTCAGGTCGGCGGTGGCGGCCTCGTAGGCCAGGTTGACCGGGTGTTTCAAGGGCAGGTTCCAGATGGGGAAGGTCTCGAACTTGGCGTACCCGGCCTTGACGCCCCGCTTGTGCTCATGGTACAGCTGGGACAGGCAGACCGCCATCTTGCCGCTGCCGGGTCCCGGCGCTGTGACCACCACCAGGGGGCGGCGGGTCTCGATGAACTCGTTCTTGCCGTAGCCTTCGTCGCTGACGATGTGGGCCACGTCGTTGGGGTAGCCCGCGATCTTGTAGTGGCGGAAGGTGCGGATGCCCTGGGCGTTCAGGCGGCTCTCAAACGCCTGGACCTCCGGCGCGGGGGTGTACATCGTCACGCAGACGCTGCCCACCAGCAGTCCCACGCCCTGGAACGCGTCGATCAGGCGCAGCACGTCCATGTCGTAGGAGATGCCGTAGTCCCCGCGCATCTTGCTGCTGAGGATGTCCTCCGCGCTGATGACCACCACCACCTCGGCCTGGTCTTTCAGCTGCAGCAGCATCTGCAGCTTGGAATCCGGCTGGAAACCGGGCAGCACGCGGGCGGCGTGGTAGTCGTCGAACAGCTTGCCGCCGAATTCCAGGTAGAGCTTGTTGTCGAACTGGGCGATCCGCTCCCGGATATGGGCGGACTGCATCGTCAGGTATTTGTTGTTGTCAAAACCGATCTTCATGGATTCCTCACTTTTCCCTTTTCCCAAAATGCCGGCGGGGCCGGCGTCCGCAGACTCATTCCCCAAAAGTATAGCATACCTGTGCCTGCCGCGCAACGGCAACTGCAAAGAACGGGAGGGAAAACAGGCCGGGCGCCGCTGCGGCAGCGGCGCCCGGCCTGTACGGGGGCGGTCAGGAAAGATGCCAGATATCGGTATTGTACTGGGCGATGGTGCGGTCGGAGGAGAAATACCCCGACCGGGCGATGTTCACCAGCATCTTGCGGGCCCAGGCCATACGGTCCTCATATCCGGCCAGGGCGCGTTCTTTCGCCTCGACATAGCTTTCCACATCCAGCAGGGCCATGAACCAGTCCTTGTGCTTCATGTCGTTCCACAGCGCGCTGAGCACCGCCGGGTCGCCCAGGGCCAGCATCGCGGGCGAGAGCAGGAAATCCACCAGGCGCTCCACGGCGGGGCGGTGGTAATAGTCGAGGGAACGGTAGGCGCCGCGGGCGTAGAGGTCGATGACTGCATCGCTGGAAGCGCCGAAAGTGTAGATGTTCTCGGGGCCGACCAGTCCGGCGATCTCTACATTGGCGCCGTCCATGGTGCCCAGCGTTACGGCGCCGTTGGCCATGAACTTCATGTTGCTGGTGCCGCTGGCTTCCTTGGAGGCCAGGGAGATCTGCTCCGAGATGTCACAGGCGGGGATCAGGGCCTCGGCCCAGCTGACGTTGTAATTCTCCACCATCACCACGTGCAGCCAGGGGCGCACGTCGGGGTCGGACTCGGTCAAAGCCTGCAGGCAGAGGATCAGGTGGATGATGTTCTTGGCCATGGTGTAGGCCGGGGCGGCCTTGGCCCCGAACAGCACCGTGATGGGCCGGGCGGGTTTGTTGCCGCCCTTGATCTGGCAGTATTTGTAGATGACCCACAGGGCGTTCATCTGCTGGCGCTTGTACTCGTGCAGGCGCTTGACCTGGATGTCGAAGATGGAGTTCTCGTCCACCTCCACCCCCTGGCGCTGGCGCAGCAGGGCCTGGAGCTTGCGTTTGTTGTGCTGCTTGACCTCCAGCAGGCTGGACAGGCTGTCCGGGTCGTCGGCGAAGGGCAGCAGTTTTTCCAGCTCGGCGGCGTCGCGGGTCCAGCCGTCGCCGATCCGCTGGGTGATCCAGTGGGACAGGGCGGGGTCGCAGGCTTCCAGCCAGCGGCGGAAGGTGACGCCGTTGGTCTTGTTGTTGAACTTTTCGGGGTAGAGGTCGTAGAAGGGCTTCAGCTCGCTGGTCTTGAGGATCTCGGTGTGGAGGGCGGCCACGCCGTTCACCGAGTGGCCGTAGTGGATGTCCATGTGGGCCATGTGCACCCGGCCCCCGTCGTCCAGGATGGCCACCCGGCTGTCGCCGCTGCGCTGGCGGGCGCGCTGGTCCAGCTCCCGGATGATGGGCACGATCTGGGGCGCGACAGTCTGGATGTAATCCAGGGGCCACTTTTCCAGGGCCTCGGCCAGGATGGTGTGGTTGGTGTAGGCGCAGGTCTTTTCCACCTGTTCCACGGCCTGGTCGAAGGAGAGGCCCCGTTCGGTCAGCAGGCGGATCAGCTCGGGGATGACCATGGAGGGATGGGTGTCGTTGATCTGGATGGCCACATGGCTGCTGAGGGTGCCGGGGGCATAGCCCCGGGCGGCCAGCTCGTCCAGGATCAGCTGGGCGCCGGCCGACACCATGAAATACTGCTGGTAGACCCGCAGCAGCTGGCCGTCCCGGTCGCTGTCGTCGGGGTAGAGGAAGGAGGTCAGGCAGTGGGGGATGTCCCGCTTGTCAAAGTCGATGCCGTGGGCGGGGGGCTGGGCCGGGTCGGCCACATCAAAGAGGTGCAGCCGGTTGGCGATCGCACTGTGGGCCCCGGGGATGGCGATGTCGTACAGCACCGCATCCAGCGCAAAGCCGCCGAAGGGGACGGTGTAGGTCTTGCCGGTGGGCAGCAGCCAGCTTTCGGGCTCGATCCAGGGGTCGGGCTGCTCCTGCTGGCGGCGCCCGGCGAACTTCTGATGGAACAGGCCGTAGTGATAGTTCAGGCCCACGCCGTCGCCGGGCAGGTCCAGCGCGGCGATGGAGTCCAAAAAGCAGGCGGCCAGCCGGCCCAGGCCGCCGTTGCCCAAGGAGGGCTCGGGCTCGTATTCCTCCAGCGCGGCGAGAGAACGGCCCATCCCGTCCAGCAGGGCGCGCACCTGGTCGAACAGGCCCAGGGCAAGCAGGTTGTTGCTCAGCAGCTTGCCCATCAGGAACTCGGCCGAAAAATAGTAGAGCTTGCGTTCCCCGGCGGGGGCGGGCCGGCCCGCGGCCAGCCGCTGGGTCAAAGCCAGCAGGGCGTGGTAGAGCTGGGCGTCGGTGCAGGCGTCGGGCTGGCAGCCAAAGCGCTCCACAGTGAGCGCCGCCAGCTGCTGTTTGAGTTCGTTCATTTCCATAGGGAGTGACCTCCTTTTCTTGTGCAGGACAAAGGTTTACAGCTCGCGCAGGTAGAGCTGCGCTTCCCAGGGGCGCAGGACGCCGGCCTGGGGCGCGCCCTGGGTGGCCAGCAGGGGCTCGCAGCCCGCAAAGGCCTCCGGCAGGGCGAAGGGGGCGCTGCGGCCGCTCAGGTTGACGGCCGCCAGCAGTTCCTGGCCCGCGCCCCGGCGCAGGTAGGCGAACACCTGTTCATCCTCAGGGCAGAGAAGGGTGAAGTCCCCCTCCACGAACACCGGGTGGGCCTTGCGCAGCGCGATCAGTTTCTGGTAGGTATAAAAGACCGAGTCGGGGTCGGCCAGGGCCGACGCGGCGTTGATCTGGGTATAGTTGGGGTTGACCATCATCCAGGGCGTCCCGCTGGTGAAGCCGGCGTGGGGGCCATCGGTCCACTGCATGGGGGTGCGGGCGTTGTCCCGCATCATGCGGTGGATGGCGGCCAGGGCGTCCGCCTCGGGCATCCCCTTTTCCACCATCTCGTGGTAAGCGTTGATGCTCTCGAGGTCCCGCAGTTCTTCCAGAGGGTAGGGGGCGTTGGTCATGCCCAGCTCCTCGCCCTGGTAGATGTAGGGCGTGCCCTGCAGGCCGTGGAGGGCCACCGCCAGCGCCTTGGCCGAATCGACCCGGAGCTCGCCATCGTCGCCCCAGCGGCTGACGATGCGGGGCAGGTCGTGGTTGTCCCAGAAAAGGCTGTTCCAGCCGCAGCCGTGCAGCCCCTGCTGCCAGCGGGCGATGCTGGCTTTCAGCTCGGGCAGGGTCATGGCTTTGGGCACCCACTTGTCGGCCTCGTGGTCCAGGCACATCTGCTCGAACTGAAACACCATGCTGAACACGCTGCCGTCGGGGGCGCTGTACTGCCGGGCGCGGGGGATGTCCGCCCCCCAGGCCTCGCCCACCGTGACCAGGTTTTTGCCGCCCCAGGTCTCCCGGTTCAGCTCGTGCAGGAACTCCATCAGGCGGGGGCCGTTGGCGGTGATCTGGCGGTCGGGGTCCTTGCCCACCTGGTCGATGACGTCCAGCCGGAAGCCCGCCACACCCTCGTCCATCCAGAAGCGGATCATCTTGTACAGCTCCTGCCGGACGGCGGGGTTGGCCCAGTTCAGGTCGGGCTGCTGGGGGGCGAACTGATGGAAGTAGTATTGCCCGAGGGCGGGGACGTAAGTCCAGGCCGGGCCGCCGAAGGCTGCCCGCATCTCGTTGGGCAGCGCGCCGGGGACGCCGTCCCGCCAGATGTAGTAGTCGTGGCAGGGGTTGTCCCTGCCCTTGCAGGCCTCCCGGAACCAGCGGTGCTGGTCGCTGGTGTGGTTCAGCACCAGGTCCATCAGGATGCCGATGCCACGGGCTCTGGCCTCCCGGATGAGGGTGCGCATATCCTCCATGGTGCCGAACATGGGGTCGATGTCCTGGTAGTCGGACACGTCGTAGCCGTTGTCCACCTGGGGGGAGGCCAGTACCGGGCTGAGCCACAAAGCGTCCACTCCCAGCTTGTGCAGGTAGTCCAGCCGGGAGAGGATGCCGGGCAGGTCGCCGATGCCGTCGCCGTTGGAATCCTGGAAGCTCTTGGGGTAGATCTGGTAGATGACGGCCTCTTTCCACCAGTCCTTTTTGTTAAAGTTGATCATAACAATACACCTCGTTTTACATGACGTGCGGCGCGCCTGCGGTCAGACGCGGCGGATCAGGATGCCGCCGGGGGCCAGCGTTTCGCCGTCCCATTCTGTGGCGAACAGGTCTGCGCCGCCGGGGGCGACGGGTTCCGGCTGGGAGCCGGCGTTGAGGCAGACTTCCAGCTGGTCCTGGCCGGGCGCGCCCCGGCGGTAGCGGACCAGCCGCCCCTCGCCGGGCAAAAAGCTGATCTCGCAGCCCTGAAGGGCGGGCTGGCGCCGGCGCAGGCCGATCAGCTGGCGCAGGATGGGGCTTGGGCCCTCCGCTTCCAGCCGGGCCCAGGGCATACAGCGGCGGCAGTCAGGGTCGGGGCCGCCTTCCAGCAGCAGCTCGGTGCCGTAGTAGATGCAGGGGCTGCCCGGCAGGGTGAACAGGGCGGTCAGCTGCTGCCAGTATTCGCCCTCGCCGGACACCCGGTTGCGCAGCCGGATGGTGTCGTGGGAGTCCAGCAGGGTGAACTGCGCCTCGTTGACCTGCGGCGCATACACCGCCATGCACCGGCCCACGTCCCAGCCAAAGGCCGCCGCGGGCTGGCTCTTGTCCTCAAAAAAGCGGCGGATGGCGCTCTGCAGGGGGTAGTGCATGACGGCGTCGTACTCGTCGCCCTCCAGCCAGGCGGGGGCGTCGTGCCAGATCTCGCCCAGCAGGTAGATGCTGGGCTTGATGGCCTTGAGGCGGACGCGCAGCCGCCGCAGGAAGCTGTGGGCGATCTCGTTGCCCACATCGAAGCGGATGGCGTCGATGTCGTACCGCTTGACCCAGCTCTCACACAGGGAGATGAAGTATTCCTGCACCTCGGGGTGGTTGGTGTTGAGCTTGGGCATCCCGCCGTGGAAGGCGAAGGAGAAGTACCGGCCGTCCCGGGTCTCGCCCTCGTCAAAGGGCCACTGGCGGACAAAGAACCAGTCCCAGTAAGGGGAGGCCGGCCCGTGGACCACCACGTCCCGCCAGGGGGCGAAGGCCGGGCCGCAGTGGTTGAACACCGCGTCCAGCATGACCCGGATGCCCTGCTCGTGGGCGGTGCGGACCAGCTGCTCCAGATCGGCCTCGGCGCCGAAGTCGGGGTCCACCCTGGTGTAATCGGTGGTGTCGTATTTGTGGATGCTGCCCGCGAGGAAGATGGGGTTGAGGTAAAGGCCGTTCACCCCCAGCCCGGCCAGATAGGGCAGCCTGGAGGTGATGCCGGCCAGGTCCCCGCCAAAGCGCTCAGCGTTGGTGACGGGGCCTTCCCGCCAGGGCAGGGCGCCCGGCCGCCCGCTGCCCCCGCGGCAGAACCGGTCGGGGAAGATCTGGTACCAGACCGTCCCGCGCACCCAGTCGGGCGGGGCGATGACGTCGGAGGGGTTCATCCAGGGCATGGTGAAGCACTGGACGCGGTTGTCCAGCTGTAAAACGTCGCGCAGGCCGTCCTCATAGTAATACCAGGTCTCCTGCCCCTGGCTGACCGCGAAACAGTAGCGCAGCCGGCGGTAAGGGGGGCGGAGGACGGCGCGCCAGAGCTGGCAGCGTTCCAGCTGGGCGGCGGGGCGCATCTCCATCCGGCGGCCCTGCCAGGACTCCTCGCCGCCGGCGATGCCGGCCTCGTAGGGGTCGGCGTAGATCAGCACCACCCGCTCGGCGTCCAGGCCGGTGCGCAGGGTGATCTGCAGGGTCTCCGGGTCCAGGGCGCAGCACATGGGGATGCGTGCTTCGTGGTAGATCGCAGCTGTATTCATGGAAAAAGCCTCCTTGCGGTTCCTTCCGAACTCTCTTTTTTCTGGGAACAAAGATACGATGGAAGCGCCCCGGAATCAATAGGAAAACCGCCTTTTCCTATCAAAAAAACGACCAAATGGGGGTCACTCGGCCCAGCCGCCCGCAAAGCCGGCGGCTTCGGGCCGTTCCAGCGCTTCGCACACCCGCAGCAGCTCGCCCACGCTCCAGGCCTGGGCAAAGCACCCGCGGGAGGCCCCCGGCGTGCCGCCGTCGTAGATCTCGGGCAGGTGGCCGAGGCAGCCCTCCCGCAGCGCGGGGGCAAGGGCGTCCAGGTCCTGGCGGACCCGGGCGCAGCTGGCCTCGTCAAAGCCGCCCAGCCGCAGCTCGGCCAGGTAGTAGCCGCCCAGCGGGAAGGGCCAGACCGTCCCCTGATGGTAGGCCATGTCCCGCACCTTCTGGGGCCCGCCGTAGACGGGGTGGAAATCGGGGTCGGCGGGGTCGAGGGTGCGCAGGCCGCAGGGGGTCCACAGGGCACGCCGGACGCTGCGCGCCACCCCGGCGGCCTGCTCCCGCGTCAGGGGGGTGAAGGGCATCGAGACGGCCCAGACCTGGTTGCAGCGCAGCTGGGTGTCGGCGGGGGAGGGCTCGGGGCTGATGACGTCCTTCAGATACCCGGCCTCCGGCATCCAGAAGGCGCGGCGGAAGCTCTCGCCCGCCTGCGCAGCCAATGCCGCGTAGGGCGCGCCGTCCGCCCCGGCAAGCGGCGCCAGCCGGGCCATGATCTGCAGGGCGTTGTACCAGTAGGCGTTGACCTCCACCGGTTTGCCGTGGCGGGGGGTGGGCAGGATGGTGCCGATCCGCACATCCATCCAGGTCACCTGGTCCAGGCCCTCGCCGGCGCACAAAAGGCCGTCGGCGTCCATGTGGATGCCGTGACGGGTGCCGGCCTTGTAGCAGCGGATGATCCGCTCGGCGCAGGGCCAGACCTCCCGGACAAAGGCGTCGTCCCCGGTGCGGGCGTGGTAGAGCCACAGACAATTCAAAAAGAGCAGGGCGGCGTCCACCGTGTTGTACTGGGGAGGCGCGTCCTGGTCGGGGAAAAGGTTGGGCAGCAGGCCGTCCTTTTCGTTGGCGGCAAAGGTGCGCAGGATACTCTTGGCGTCCTCGTAGCGGTGGGTGGTGAGGGTGCAGCCGGGCAGGGCAATCATGGTGTCCCGGCCCCAGTCGGTGAAGAAGGGGTAGCCGGCCACGATGGTCCGGCCCCCGGTGGACGCCCGGTCCACGATGTAGGCGTCGGCCGCCGCCGAGAGGGCTTTGCCCAGCTCGCTGCGCAGGCCGGCGGCCCCGGCCTGGGCCCGGCGTCGCTGGGCCTGCCCGGCCAGCACGCCGGCGGCTTTGGGGAGGGCCGGCTCTGTGCCGAACACGACGGCAAACTCCTTCGTCTCGCCGGGGGCTGTTTCAAAGACGAAATGCCCTGCGGCCCCGCACAGGCCGGTGGCGGGCCGGCCGTCGGGGGCGTCGTGGCGGAAGCGGAGGCTCTCGTACTGGGCGGCGGGCAGGGCTTCGGCCCGGCCGCCCTCCAGTGCGAAATAGAGGTCCAGCCCGCCGCTGGAGACTTTGCCCTCCTGCCAGGCGAAAGTCCGCTGCCGGGTCATCCGGCGGCCCTTGGGCACGAACCGCAGCCAGGGGGTGACGGTCAGGACGGCGGGGCTGGCCGCGCCGTTTTCCACCGTGTAGCAGACGGCCACCGTGTTGGCGCCGTACTGCATGGCCACCCGGCGGGAAACGCGCACCCCGGCCGCCTCATAGACCCAGCGGGGTTCGGCCCCGTCGAACAGGATCAGATGCCGCCAGCCGTCCTCATCGGGCGCGCCGGCCTTGTCCTGGGTGGACAGCCAGACGGCATTGTCCCCGACGGCGAGGCGCTCACCCAGGCGGTGGACCAGGTCAAAGCGGGCGGTGGGGGCCCGCAGGCAGGCCATCAGGAGGGCGTGGTCCCCCCGGGTGGCGGAAAAGGCGGTGGAAAGGGCGCAGTAAGCGCCGGTGCCGGCCGTCAGCAGGAAAGTCTCCTGCTGGGCGTCTGCGCCGGCAAAGTCCTGCCGGCCAAAGATATAGTCCATGTTCTTTTCTCCTAACAAAAGTGTGTTACAGCCGCACCCGGCCCAGGATCAGAGCGCCGGAGGCGGGCAGGGCGGCCTGCCCGGAAAGCAGGGCGGGGGCGGCCTCCTGCCAATGGAAGCTGCTGTCCGGGTCGGCAAGGACCTGCCACTGGCCGTCGGGCAGGGCGGCGTGGCGGGAGACGTCTGCGGCGCTGTAGAACAGCAGCAGCTCATCCCAGCGGCTGGAAGGGGCGCGGTTGTCCAGCTGGAAGGCTGCGGCCAGCCGTCCCGGCCGCCACGCGCCCAGCAGGCGGGCGGCTGCTTCGGGCCGCTTGTCGCACAGGGCGGGCAGCTGCCGGCGCAGGGCGATCAGGCCGCGGTAGTAGTCGGCCAGGTCTTTCCAGGGGCCAGTCCAGGCCCGGGCCCAGTCCAGCCGGTTGAGGGCCGCTGCGGCGTTGAAGCTGTTCTGCAGGCCCTGCTTGGTGCGGCCGAACTCCTCGCCCGCCAGCATGAACCAGCGGCCCTGGCAGCCAAAGCAGAAGGCCACCGCCAGCCGGTTGGCCTGCAGGATGGCGGTGGTGGGCTGGTCGAAGCGGCGGGCGGGGTCCATGGTGATGACCAGTTTGTCCCACAGCGTCCAGTCGTCGTGGCTGGAAAGGTAGTTGATGGACTGGCTGGCCGCCCGTGTGGCGAACCGCCCGCCCTGGGCCCCGGCCCAGCCGGTGACGGCCAGGGTGAGGTCGGACAGCCGGGCCGAACCGCCGTTGACAAAGCCGGGCCGCTCAGCGTGGAGGATGTGCCCCTTGACCAGGTCCCGGGTGGCGTCGCAGAAGGCCCCGATGTTCTCGTCCAAATCCGGCAGGGCCCGCTTGCCGGCGGGCTTTGCCCCCCGGCGCATGGGGCTGCTGTGGGCGCTCCAGGGCTCGCCGTAGAGGATCTTTTCCCCTTTGCCGTATTCGGCGTCGAGGGCGGCGCGGATGCGCTCCATCAGCTGGGTGTCCAGCAGGGCCATCAGGTCGAAGCGGAAGCCGTCTATGTGGTACTCCCGCGCCCAGTATAGCACAGATTCCAGGATATATCTTGCGCACATGCTGCGCTCGGAGGCCAGGTCGTTGCCGCAGCCCGAGCCGTCGGCGGGGCTGTCGTCGGGGTTCTGGCGGTAGAAATACCAGGGCTCGGTCCGCCACAGCCAGGAGTCCAGTTTATAGGTGTGGTTGTAGACCACGTCCATGATGACCCGGAAGCCGTTTTGGTGCAGGGCCTGAATGGCCTCCTTCAGTTCTCGGATGCGGACGGCGCCGTCGCTGGGGTCGGTGGCGTAGCTGCCCTCGGGGACGTTGTAGTTGACGGGGTCGTACCCCCAGTTGAAAGCCTCGGGGTCCCCCTCGGGCACCGAGCCGTAGTCGAACACCGGCATCAGCTGGATGTAGTTGACCCCCAGCCGCTTGAGGTAATCGGTGCAGGTGGGGTGGACGCCGTCCCCGTCCAGGGTGGTGCCGGTCAGGGTCAGGGCCTTGTACTTGCCCCGTAGCGCCGCGGGCACCCCGCTGTGGACGTCGTGGGAAAAGTCCTTGACGTGCACTTCCCAGATGACGTCCTCGGGGCCGCGGGCGGGGGGCGCATCCTCCGCCCAGCCGTCGGGGTCGGTGCGGCGCAGGTCGATGACCATGCTGCGCCCGCCGTCCAGCCCGCAGGCCCGGGCCCAGGGGTCGGCGGTGCGGCGCATGACCCCCTCGCTGTCGGTGACGGAAAAGTCGTAGTAGCGGCCGTCCAGGTCGCCTGCCACCGTCGCCTCCCAGACGCCGCGCTGGCCGCGGACAAGGTCGATGCTCAGCCGGGGCTCGCCCTCCGTTCCGTCTGCGTAGAGGTGGAGGGAGACCTGGCGGGCGGTGGGGGCCCACAGGGCAAAGCGGGTGGCCTCGGGGGCCCAGAGGGCGCCCAGGGGCGCGTCGGTGTGGTATTGCGCCTCAAAGGCTTTGGAATCGTACATTTTGCGGCGGGCCGTGGCGGCTGCCGCCGTCTGTGTCGCAGTGTGCATGGAGCGTACCGTCCTTATTGATTGATAAAGCGTTGGAGAAAAAGGCAGCCGCCAGATGTGACGGTCTGGCGGCTGCATCGCATAGGGGGAATGAATGAAGTAAAATCCTGAGAATACCGCTCAGCCCTTGACCGCGCCGGCCATGCCGTTGACGTAGTATTTCTGCAGTTTGAGGAAGAGGATGGCGATGGGGATGGAGATCAGCACAGCGCCGGCTGCGAAGCTGGTGTACCAGCTGTCGATGTACTCCTTTTCCAGCATACGCCACAGGCCGATGGCCACGGTGTACTGGTCGGAGTTGGCGCGGCAGATGACCTTGGCGAACACGAAGTCGACCCAGGGCGCCATGAAGCTGGTCAGGATGGTGTAGATGACGATGGGCTTGGACAGGGGCAGGGTGATCTTGGTGAAGATCTGCCACCGGGTGCAGCCGTCCAGCAGGGCGGCCTCGTCCAGGGCCATGGGGATGGTGTCGAAGAAACCCTTGGTGATCTGGAAGCCCAGGGCCGCGCCGCCCGAGTAGCAGAGGATGAGCGCGAAGCGGACGCTGTTGCCCTCGGTCAGGCCGACCGCCTTGAGGATGAAGTAGACGGCCACCATCGACATGAAGCCGGGGAACAGGCCCAGGATCATGGCCATGTTCATGTAGGGCTTGCGCATCTTGAAGCGGAGCCGGGACAGGCAGTAGGATGCCGACAGCAGGAAGAAGGAGGACAGGATGCAGGAGCAGATGGCGATGAACAGGGTGTTCAGGAACATCTGCGGGAAGTTGAGCAGGCTGGTGTCGGTGAACAATTTGATGTAGTTGTCGAGGGTGTAAGTCTTGGGGAAGAAGGTGGAGATGTAGCTGCCCTTCTCGCCGCGGAAGCTGGTCATGATGATCCAGGCCACCGGGAACAGCCAGATAAAGGCCAGGATGGACAGGATGATGTAGACGATGACGTTGTTGCGGGTGCGGATGCGCTTGGCGCTCAGCTGTTTTGCCGCTTTGGTGTTGCTGCTCATGCTCAGAACCCTCCTTCTTCACGGTAGGACTTGCTGCGGCGGTAGGTCAGCAGCGAGCCGACGGCCAGGATGATGAATGTCAGGATGCCGACGACCGCGCCCACGTTGTAATACTGGCGGTCGATGGTCAGCTTGTACAGCCAGGTGACCAGCAGGTCGGTGCTGCCGGCGGTGGAAGCCAGGTCGGTGATGGGGTCGCCGCCACTCAGCAGGTAGATGACGTTGAAGTTGTTGACGTTGCCGGTGAAGGTCGAGATCAGGTACGGGGTGGTGACGTAGAACATATAGGGCAGGGTGATGCGGAAGAAGGTCTGCACCGCGTTGGCGCCGTCCACGGTGGCCGCCTCGTACAGGTCAGCGGGGATGTTCTGCAGCACGCCGGTCAGCTGCAGCAGGGTGTAGGGCACGCCCACCCAGATGTTGATGAGGATGACGGTGACCCGGGCCCAGGTGGGGTCGGTGAAGAAGGGCAGGCTCTCGCCGGCGGCGATGACGCCCAGCTGCCGCAGCAGGACGTTGACGGCGCCCTCAGGCTGCAGCATGGTGCGCATGATCAGCAGGGAGACGAACATGGGCACGGCGCAGGGCAGCACGAAGCAGAACCGCCAGAAGCCTTTGGCCTTGGTGTCCTTGCGGTTGATGATGATGGCAAGGATCATGCCGGCAAAGTAGTTGGTGAAGGTGGCGAAGAAGGCCCAGACCAGCGTCCAGCCCAGCACACGTCAGAAGGTGGAGCCCAGCACCGAGTTGGAATCGAACAGGGTGAAGAAGTTCTGCAGGCCCACCCAGTCGAACAGGACCAGGTGGTTGTCGATCTTGCTGTAGTTGGTGAAGGCCATGCAGATCATGAAGATCAGCGGCAGGATGGTCAGGATGGAGATGAAGAACATCGGCGGGGTCATCAGGAGGCGGTAGAGGTTGGAGTCAAACAGCTCCTTGATGTCCTCCGGCAGGGTGTTGATGTGGCGGCCGGCGGCCTCGTTCAGCTGGGCGGCGTAGCCGCTCTTGAGGGTGCCGCGCCAGATCCAGAACATGATGCCGGTCAAAAGGATGGTGGCCAGGCCGTAGAGCAAAAGCAGGATGGACTGGTCGCCCTGGGTGTATTCGAAGATCTGCAGTTCTTCGTTCCAGACTTCCTGGCGCTCCACGTCGCCCAGGCTGGGCAGCATGGCCAGGTTGTGGAAGCCGATGGTGATCATAAATGCGATGTAGGCCGCCTCAGCCGCCAGGAACAGCAGGCCCTTGGCCACCTGTTTGTGGGCCATGTTGCCCAGGCCCATGACGACGGCCGACAGCTTGACCATGGTATCGCCGTTTTTCAGGGCCTCCATGCAGGTGACAGGATTGTCGATCCGCAAGGTGCTGCGCATTTTCAAAGCGCTTGTAGCATTCATCCTTAAATCCTCCCTTTCTTACGAAATACCGTTGCTGTTCATGGCCTCGTTCATGGCCCGGGTCTGCTCGGCGGCGTTTTCGTGGGTGATCTGGCCGCTGCGGATGCCCTTGCCCATGTTCTCGACCGGGGTCCAGCAGTTGCTCATCCCCGAGACGAAGGGCTGGAGGATCGAGGTGCGGTCAAAGGTGTCGTTCTGGGCCGCCACCAGTTCGTCGTTGGCGATGGCGGGGTCGGCCAGCAGTTCGGTGTTGCAGGGGATGACGGTGCGCAGGTCGTAGTGCAGCTGCTGGGCTTCGGCGCCGCCGAGGTAAAGGGCCAGCTGGATGGCCTGGACCATGTACTTGCTGTTGGTGTTGACGCCGATGGCCTTGCTGCCGGCGTAGGCGTACATCTGCTTTTCCACCCCGTTCAGGTTGAAGGTGGGCAGGGCCGAAACGCCCATGTTGTCGCCCAGGATCTCCTTGATGGCGGCGGCGTCCCACGAGCCGGTGAACATCGCCTTGATGCTGCCGTCGCGCAGGCCGGCCATGCCCGAGCCGTCGGCGTCCACGATGAAGTTGGGGTTGTTGTACAGGTCGATCAGGTAGTTGGTGACCTCGACGGCGTTGTCCCCGCCGAAATCGACCCCCAGCTCCTCCTGGGTGCCGTCGCCGAACAGGGTGCAGCCGTTGCCGAAGTAGAAGGCCGGCAGGTACCAGGAGTTGGTGAAGGGGAAGCTGACCACCCCTTTGGCCAGCATGGCATCCAGGCTCTTGACGTCCTCCTCGGTAAAGACACTCTTGTCGTAGTACATGAACCAGGTGTTGGTGGTGAAGGGCACACCGTAGACGTAGCCGTCCAGGGTCAGGCTGTCCACCAGGCCCTGGCTGTTGGTGCTGGTGATCTCGTCGGCGTAGATGCCGCCGAACTTGGCCAGGGCCCCGGCGTCGGTCAGGGTGGTCAGGGTGTCGTTGGCGAACATAAAGACGTCGGCGCTGGCCTCGGCGTCCTGGCTGACGGTGCCGGCCGCACCGGCCTCATCGGCAACGCCGTAGACAAAGGTGATGTTCCACTCGGGGTGCTGCTCGGCAAAGCGGCTGCAGCAGGTCTGCAGCCATTCGCCGCTGTCCTTGGCCTGGTCCTGCGAGGGGCTCCAGACCATCAGGCGGACGTTCTCGCTGCCGCCCTCGGAACAGCCGCTCAGCATACCGCCCGCAGCGGCAGTGCCGGCCGCCGCAGCCGTCAGCCGCAGGAAGTCCCTTCTGGACAGAAGGCGGGGTGCGGACCATTTCTTGCGCATGTGCAATTCCTCCTTTTTGCTTCTCAAAACAGGGCGCGAAGGACATCACAAAGTTTCGTAATGTTTCGCTTTGAGCCTACTATAAACCCAAAAGCGCAAAGAATCAAGAGTTTTTTTGCAAAACAAAGAACGATTTGTGAATACTATACAACAAATGCGTATGACTTTCAGGCGATTTGATGGGAGAATGGACGGCAAACCGGAGACGCGAAACTTTTTTAACGAGTTTCGATATTTGCCTTTTGCATCCAAGACAGGTATAATAAAATATACATGAGTGCAAGCGGCCGCAGCGCCGCAGAGGAAAGGGGGTGCAAGCTATGCCAACCATGGACGATATTGCCAAAAAGGTGGGCGTCTCCAAGGGGACAGTGTCCAAAGCGCTGAACGGCGCGCCCGACATCAGCGACACCCTGCGCAAGACCATCCTGGACACGGCGGTGGCCCTGGGCTATACCCGGGCCCGGCGGGGGGCGGTGCGCACCCTCTGCGTCTTTATCCAGAACATGGACTACGCCAAGCCCGAGGATTTCGGCACCGACATCATCACCGGTTTCCGCCAGATGGCCGAGCCTTCCGGCTACGGGGTCAAGGTGGTGCAGCTGTCGACCGAGCTGCAAAAGTCCATCTCCTACGACGCCTACATGCTGCGGGAGGGCTACCTGGGGGCGCTGTTCCTGGGCCTGACCCTGCTGGACCCCTGGATGAAGGAATTCCCCCGCAGCCACACCCCGGCGGTGCTCTACGACAACCTGATCCGGGGCAACCCCACCGTCTCGACACTGGGCATCGACAACAACGAGGTGATCGGCCAGGCGGTGGACGCTTTGTACGGGATGGGCCACCGGAAGATCGGCTACCTGAGCGGGGCGCTGGGCAGCCACATCTACCAGGTGCGCTACAAGAGCTTTTTCACCGAGGTGCGCCGCCGCCGTCTGCCGGCTTCCAGCTCGCTGGCAGGGTATTCCTATTACTTTTCCGAGACGCTGGACATCCACCTGCCCCGGCTGCTGGCCCAGGGGGTGACGGCCATCCTGTGCAGCAGCGACCTGCTGGCCCACACCGTCCTGATCCGCTGCCAGGAACTGGGCATCCGGGTGCCCGAACAGCTGAGCATCGTCGGCTTTGACGACCTGCCCTTCTGCGCCCACACCGCCCCGCCCCTGACCACCATCCGGCAGGACCGGCTGCAGCTGGGCAAGAGCGGCTATTACGCCCTGGACAGCCTGCTGAACGGGGTGCCCATCAGCAGCCTGCTGCTGCACGGCCAGCTGATCCTGCGGGGGTCCACCGGCCCCGCCCCCGCACACCCCTGCGGCGAAAAAAGAACATGACAAAAAACACCCGCTGGTCTTAACGATCAGCGGGTGTTCTTATACGTTGTGCATCAATAATGCAGCTTGTCGGGGGTCAAAGCCTCCAGCACGGGCAGCATGGCGGCGGCCTCGGCCCGGGCGGCGGGCAGGTCCATGTCGCGGTAGTTGCCGCACTCGGCCTCGCTCGCGCCGGGGATGCCGCCCTCATAGGCGGCCATAAAGCGGAAGGAGGCGGTGGCAAGTTCCAGCGCCTGGGCCGGGGTCAGGCCCCGGGTCAGCAGGTAGAAGCCGGTCCGGCAGCCCATGGGGCCCACGTAGATCACCCCGCTGCTCCAAGCGCTGTTGCGGGCGTAGGTGGCAAACAGGTGCTCCAACGTGTGGGCCGCCCCGGTGGACAGGTAGTCCCCCTGGTTGGGGCGCTTCATGCGGATGTCCCAGGTCAGGACGTCCCCGTCCTGGCGGCTGAGGTACATCCCGCGCTGCAGGGTGGTGTGGTCCACGCAAAAACTGGCGATCCGTTCCATGGTCGGGGCCCCTTATGCCTGCAGGGCCTGGACGCTGCCGTGGGCGCAGTCCACAGCGATGTCCAGCCCGTCGCGGATGTGGCTGGTGGCGCCCTGTGCGCCCACGATGGCGGGCTTGAGCAGGGCCTTGGCCACGATGGCGGCGTGGCTGTTCAGGCCGGGCTCCTCGACCACCAGGGCGGCGGCGTCGCGGATGTAGGGCATCATCTCGTTGTTGGTGGAGGAGACGACCAGGATCATGCCGGGCTTGAAGTGGGCCTTGATCTCATCGATGCTGCGGCAGACGCAGGCCTTGCCGGTGGCGCTGGTGTTGTCGGTGTCCTCGCGGCCGACGCCCACGCCGGAAGCCAGGCAGTTGCCTACCATGTGGATCTTGACCATGTTGGTGGTGCCGCTGACGCCCACCGGCACGCCGGCGGTGACGACGGCCAGCTCGCCGTTGTGGATGTAGCCGTACTTCTCGGCCAGGCTGGTGGACACCTCGATCAGCTCATCGGTGCTGTGGGCCAGCGGCATCAGCAGCGGGGTGATGCCCCAGGACAGGGCCAGCTGGCGCTGGACCTGCGGCCGCATGACAAAGGCGATGATGGGCTGCTCGGGGCGGTACTTGCTCAGCAGGCGGGCGGTGTTGCCCGACTCGGAAACGGTGACGATGGCCGAGGCGTTGACGTCCTGGGCGGTCAGGCAGGCCGCGTGGGCGGTGGCGTCGCTGACCGAGGTGGTGCCGTTGATCTTCATCCGGCTCAGGCGGTGGCTCTGGTAGTGGGCGTCGGCCTCGGTGCGCTCGGCGATCAGGGACATGGTCTTGAGGGCCTCGATGGGGTAGGCGCCGGCAGCCGTCTCGCCCGACAGCATGATGGCGGAAGTGCCGTCGTAAATGGCGTTGGCCACGTCCGAGATCTCGGCACGGGTGGGGCGGGGGTTGTTGATCATGCTGTCCAGCATCTGGGTAGCCGTGACGATGGGCTTGCCGAAGGAGTAGGAGCGGTCGATGATGGACTTCTGGATGCTGGGCAGCTCGGAGAAGTCGATCTCGACACCCAGGTCGCCGCGGGCGACCATGACCGCGTCGGCCGCCGCCAGGATGCTGTCGATGTTCTCGACGCCCTCGGGGTTCTCGATCTTGGCGATGATGCGGATCTTGGAGTCGTACATATTCAGCAGGTTGCGGATCTCATACACATCCTGTGCGGTGCGCACGAAGGAAGCTGCGATGAAATCGAAGCCCTGCTCGATGCCGAAGATGATGTCGTCCCGGTCGCGCTGGCTCATGTAGGGCATGGACAGGTGGACGCCGGGGACGTTGACGCCCTTCTTGTTCTTGATCTTGCCGGTGTTCAGGACGGTGCAGATGATGTCGGTGTCGGTGACTTCCTTGATGGACAGCTTGATCAGGCCGTCGTCCAGCATGATGCTGCCGCCGGTCTTGACGTCGTGGGGCAGGTCCTTATAGGTGATGGAGACGATGTCCTTGGTGCCCTCCACCTCGCGGGTGGTGAGGGTGAAGGTCTGGCCGGCCTCCAGCGTCTCGGAACCGTTCTTAAAATCCTTCAGGCGGATCTCGGGGCCCTTGGTGTCCAGCAGGGCGGCGACGGGCTTGTCCAGCTCCTCACGGATGGCCTTCAAAGCATCGAGACGGCCCTTGTGCTCCTCGTGGGAGCCGTGGGAAAAGTTGAAGCGGGCGACGTTCATCCCGTTTTCGACCAGCCCCCGCAGCACGCCTTCCTTGTCGGTGGCGGGGCCCAGGGTGCAGATGATCTTGGTTTTGCGCATATGCGTTACCTCCTGGCATTACCTTATGCCGTATGTATCTGATATGGGATCTGGGAACTCATACATCCCTATTATAATGAGATAGATACAAATGAGCAAGCGGTTTTTTGTAAAATCTGGGCAGGCCGTCAGCTCTGCAGGTCGGCCAGCGCGCTCTGGCCGTCGAGGGACGAGGCGTCCACCCCGAGATAGGCGCAGATGGTCTGGGCGATGGTGGCAAAGCTCAGGCGGGTGCCCAGCGAGCCGGGCCGGACGTGTTTGCCGTAGACCAGCCAGGGCACATACTCGCGGGTGTGGTCGGTGGTCTTGAGGTAGGAGGGGTCGCAGCCGTGGTCGGCGGTGATCATGAGCAGGTCGTCGTCCCGCATCCCGGGAATAAAACCGGTCAGGAAACGGTCGAACTCGGTGGCGGCGGCGGCATAGCCGGCCACGTCGCGGCGGTGGCCGTACAGCATATCGAAATCCACCAGGTTGACGAAGGCCAGGCCCTCAAAATCGCGGGTCTGCAAAGCCTGGGTGAAGGCGATGCCGTTGGTGTTGCCGGTGGTCTTGATCTTTTCGGTGACGCCCTGGCCGTCAAAAATATCGTAGATCTTGCCCACCGCGATGACGTCCTTGCCGGCGGCTTTGAGCAGGTCCAGCATGGTGGCGCGGGGGGGCTTCAGGCTGAGGTCGTGGCGGTTGGTGGTCCGCTTGAAGTTGGCGGCGCAGTCCCCCACGAAGGGCCGCGCGATGACCCGGCCCACCCCGTAGGGGCCGGTCAGCATCTCCCGGGCGATCTCGCAGATGCGGTACAGCTCGGGCACCGGCACCAGGGCCTCGTTGGCTGCCACCTGAAAAACGCTGTCGGCGCTGGTGTAAACGATGAGGGCGTTTTCGGCCATGGCCTGTTCGCCGTAGTCCTTCAGCACCTCGGTGCCGGAGTAGGGCTTGTTGCACAGCACCTTGTAGCCGGTCTTGGCCTCGAAGGCGGCGATCAGCTCAGGGGGAAACCCTTCCGGGAAGGTGGGCAGGGGCTGGGGGCTGACCACGCCGGCGATCTCCCAGTGGCCGATGGTGGTGTCCTTGCCCATGCTCTGCTCCTGCAGGCGGGCGTAGGCCCCGATGGGGGCTGCGGCGGGGCTGCCGGCGGTGACGCCGTCGATGTTGAACAGGCCCAGCCGGCCCATGTTGGGGCAGTCGAAAGCGGGGTGCTGCGCAATGGCGGCGAGGGTGTTGGTGCCCTCATCCCCGAAGGCGGCCGCGTCGGGCTCGGCCCCGATGCCAAAGCTGTCCAGCACGATCAAAAATACACGTTTTGCCATATGATAGTCCTTTCTTTCCGCGGCCCGGACCGTCCTGCGCCGGGGCCGCTATTGAAACCAGTATACCATATTTTGCCGCCGGGGGAAAGGCCGGGCGCACCGAAAAGCAAAAGCTCCCTCGCCCTTTTTGCAAAGGCGAGAGAGCTTTTCGCGGTTCAGACAACTTTGGTAATATCGTCGATCTTCCAGCTGCCGTCCTCCTGCTTCAAGGTAAGGACAGCCTGGACCGGATCGGCGTGGCCGATGGTCGTTTCAGCCACAATGGTATCGGGCGCGGTCTGCCGTGCAGACAAAAGGGGCTGATCCAGCGGATAACCCATGGTCCACCCGCCGTCCAGACGGTAAAGGGCACCGTTCCATTCACCCAGAACGCCCTTTTTTACAAAGCTGTAGACCATCATGTCCTCAGCCTCGTCGCGGGTATAGACCCGGCTCAGCAGGTCCTGAAAGTCCTGCACCGTATCGATCTGCTGGTCAGTCACCAGCGTAAGGACGGTTCCGTTGTCTGCGGCAAGGCCCTGACTTGTATCCAGTTGTACAAAGCCGTGGTAAACCACGTCCTGCACCTTGTCGTAGTCGGCCCTGATGGAAGTCAGGGCTGCTGTTGCGGTCTGCAGGGCCACGGCGTCCCGTGCGTGCATCACGCCGGATACCATGATGCAGCCCAGACAGAGGGCGGCCGCTATCCCGGCGGCGATTTTTCTGGCTTTCGGTTTTGCAGCGGCATCCTTTTCCTTGGGTTCGGACTCCGCCGCATCTGCCAGCTGCCCCGCGGGCTGGACTGGACCGTCCAGTTTGACTTCAAAGGGAAGTCCATGACACCGCAATGCCTGCCGGTAAAACAGGCCGGTGGCGGTGCTCAGGTCCAGCCCCAACGCTTGGAACAGCTCAGACGCCTGGTCCCGCAGTTCCGGTTCAATGCGCAATGTCAGGTTCACTTTGTTAGCCATACACAAGCCCTCCTTTTATCGTTTGCTGTATCTTTATAATACACCAAACGACGAGAAAATACAAGTGCATTGCACATAATTTGTGATGCAATTTTGTCTTTTCACAGCACCCCGGCCCGGCACTGCTCGATGAACTGGCGGGCGGCGCGGGGGCTGCGGCCGCCGGCCCGGATGGCGAAGGCCTCGCCCCGGGTGATGAGCTGGTCGGAGGGGATGGGCAGCTGGTATTGCTTGGCCAGCTGGAGCAAGATCTGGCTGTACAGGGCCTTGTCCGGCCGCTGGAAGGTGACGATCAGGCCGAAGCGGGCCGAAAGACTCATCAGCTCCTGGCGGGTGTCGGCCTCGTGCAGGTCGTCGCCGGCGCGGTCCGAAAGGGTCTCCTTGACCAGGTGGCGGCGGTTGGAGGTGGCGTAGACGGCGATGTTGTCGGCGCGGCCCCCGGCGCTGCCCTCCAAAATGGCCTTGAGGGCCGCAAAGTTGTCGTCGTTGGCCGCAAAGCTCAGATCGTCGATGAACAGGATGAATTTAAGGGGGTTGGCGGCCAGCTTGTCCATCAGGTCGGACAGGAGGTAGAGCTGGTTCTTTTTCACCTCCACCAGGCGCAGGCCCTGGGGGGCGTATTCGTTGGCAATGGCCTTCACCGCGCTGGATTTGCCGGTGCCGGCGTCCCCGTACAGCAGCACGTTGTTGGCCGGCAGGCCCGCCAGCAGGGCCTTGGTGTTGGCAATGATCTTTTCCCGCTCCCGCTCGTAGCCGGGCAGGTCGGCCAGGCGCTGGGGGTCGGGGTGGCGGACGGGGGTCAGCCTGCCCTCCTCGCTGAGCATAAAGACGTGGTGGCGGGCAAACATCCCGTAGCCCCGCTGCCCCATCTCGGACAGCCGCGCCTTGTAGGCGTTGGCCAGGCCGGTGGGATGGGCCGTCCACCGCGGCAGAAAGGCAAAGCCCCCGGCATCGCACCCGGCGGCCTCCAGCAGGCCGTCCAGGGTCATGGCCGAAAGGGCCTCCAGAAATTGCAGCTCGCTGTCCAGCGCCTGTTCCAGCGCCGGGGACAGGGCCCCGCGGGCGGCGCGGCGGGCGCAGATGTTCTCGCATTCCAGCACGGCGGCGGCGATGTAGCCGCTCAGGTCGTCGGTGTCGGCGGCGAACAGCGCCGCCTCGAACCGGCCGGCGGCCTCGCAGACGGCCTGCCGCCCCGCGCCCCGGGCCAGCGCTCCGATCAGGGCGCTGTAGTCCGCCAGGACGGGGTCGTCCAGCAGCCCGCGAAAGACGGCCAGCCCCGCCAGCCGGGCGCTGATCTCTTGGATGTTCATGGGATATCCCTCGTTTCTTATTTCTAAAATACGATATAAATATAGCGCAGGGCGGGCCGGGCCGCAAGAGAAAGGAAAGCGTAGTGAATTCTTTTCATCTTTCAGTTGCACTGTGCTTAAAAATATATTGATTGACAATCCGATCTTTTTCTAGTATAGTAAATTGCAACACACATCACAAATGCATGGATGGGAACAAGTAACGCGCGGGGCCCCGCCCTACAGAGAGCCGCCGGATTGCTGCGAGGCGGCGGACGGCCTGCGCGCCAAGTCCTCCCGGAGCAGCCTGCCCAACCGCCCTGCGGGCCCAGTAAGCAGCGCCGGCCGCACCCGTTACCGTGCCGGGCCGTCAGGCCCATGAGGGGGCGCGGGCAATGCCGCGTCAACGAGAGTGGTACCGCAGAGAGCTTTGCGTTTGGAACAAAGTCTTTGTCTCTTGGTCAACAGGGGGCGAGGGCTTTTTTATTTCCCTGCGGCCCCAGCGTGTAGGAGAAAAGGAATAGGAAAGAGGAGGGAAATCTATGCTGCTCAACGGTTCGCAGATCTTCGTCGAGGTGCTCTGTGAGCAGGGGGTGGACACCATCTTCGGCTACCCCGGGGGTTCGGTGCTCAACCTGTACGACGAACTGTACAAAAATTCGGACCGCATTACCCATGTCCTGACCGCCCACGAGCAGGGCGCGGCCCACGCGGCCGACGGCTATGCCCGTGCCACCGGCCGCACCGGCGTGGTGTTGGCCACCAGCGGCCCGGGCGCCACCAACCTGGTCACCGGCATCGCCACCGCCTATATGGACAGTGTGCCGATGGTGGCTTTCACCGGCAACGTCGCCACCGACCTTCTGGGCCGGGACAGCTTCCAGGAAGCCTATATCGAGGGCATCACCATGCCCATCACCAAGCACAACTTCACCGTCCGCCGTGTAGAGGACCTGGCCGACACCATGCGGGCGGCCTTCCGCATCGCCCAGAGCGGCCGCAAGGGCCCCGTCCTGGTGGACATCCCCAAGGACGTCACCGCCAATAAGTGCGAGTTCACCCACCGCCAGCCCGAGCCCATCCGCACCGTCACCACCTTCAACGAGCAGGAAGTGGCCTGGGCCGCCGAGATCATCAACGGCGCCGAAAAGCCCCTGATCTACTTCGGCGGCGGCGTGCGCAGCGCAGCCAGCTGCCAGCCCCTGCGCGACCTGATCCACAAGGCGGGCATCCCCGCCACCTACACCCTGATGGGCGCGGGGGTCATCCCCTACGGCGATCCCCTGAGCCTGGGCATGCTCGGGATGCATGGCTGCTACACCGCCAACCGCGCCGTCAGCGAGGCGGACGTGGTGGTGGCCATCGGCACCCGCTTTTCCGACCGGGTGGCGCTGAAGCCCAGCACCTTTGCCAAAAAGGCCACCATCATCCAGATCGACATCGACCCCAGCGAGGTCAACAAGAACGTCGAAGTGGACCTGTCGGTGGTGGGCGACGCGGCCTATATCCTGCAGGCCATGCTGCCCATGATCGAGCCCAAAGAGCATCCCGAGTGGATGGCCCAGATCCATGACTGGCAGGCCCACGACTACCACCCGGTGTCGGACGCCAGCCGCCTGATGCCCCACCAGGTGATCGGCGAGATCTGCAGCCAGTGCGGCCCCGAGGCCGTCTACGTCACCGACGTGGGCCAGCACCAGATGTGGGCGGCCCAGTACCTGCGCCACGCCAAGAGCCGCGGCTTCATCACCAGCGGCGGCCTGGGCACCATGGGCTTTGGCTACGGCGCGGCCATCGGCGCACAGATGGCCCTTGGGCGGGACCAGCGGGTGGTCATGCTCACCGGCGACGGCTCCTTCCATATGAATCTGAACGAAGCCTGCACCGCCGTCAGCTACAACCTGCCCATCATCACCGTTATTTTCAACAACCAGGTGCTGGGCATGGTCCGCCAGTGGCAGACCGCTTTCTACGGCAAGCGCTATTCCCAGACCGACCCCCACCGCAAGACCAACTTCGTCAAGCTGGCCGAGGGCTTCGGCCTCAAGGGCTATCACTGCGAGAACCTGGCCCAGTTCCAGGCCGCCTTTGCCGAGGCCCTGAAAAACGACGGCCCCACCTGGATCGAGTGCATGATCGCAAAGGACGAAAAGGTCCTGCCCATGATCCCGGGCGGCGGCGATATCAACGATATCATGATGGAATAAGGAGGTAGAAGGATGGGAACTTCGGAACAGCGCAAGGTGGTCAGCCTCCTGGTGGACAACCAGGCCGGCGTTTTGACCCGCATCTCCAGCCTTTTTACCCGCCGGGGCTTCAACATTGACAGCCTGACCGTCTCGGCCACCAACGACCCCGCCATCAGCCGCATCACGGTCACCGTTTACGGCGACAGGCGCAGGCTCGACCAGCTGATGCTCCAGACTGAGCGGCTGGAAGTCACCCACCAGGTCTTTGTCCTGGACGACAGGAACACCCTCCAGCGGGAGCTGCTCTTATTAAAGGTGGCGGCCAACGTCTCCAACCGGGCCGAGCTGCAGGAGATCGCAAACATTTATAAAGCCAAGATCATCGACCTGTCCCCCGACAGCATGATCTTTGAGCTGACCGGCAAACCCGAAAAGATAGACGCCTTTCTGCGGATGTTCGAGGGGTACACCATCCTCGAACAGTGCCGCACCGGCGTGACGGCCCTGGAGCGGGGCGGGATGCACCAGCATATGCAGAAGCCGCCCCAGGAGATCCGGGCCGCGCAGCTGCCCCTGCCGGGCACCCGCTGCACCAAATAATTGTTTTTTCGCTCCTCGAGAGGGGGACGGAGAGATATCTGGCAACCCAATCCAAACAGACAAAGGAGAAATGCGATTATGGCGATCAAGAAGTATTACGACAGCGACTGCAACCTGGGCGTGCTGGACGGCAAGACCGTTGCCGTCATCGGCTTTGGCAGCCAGGGCCATGCCCATTCCGAGAACCTGGCCGAGAGCGGCGTCAACGTGGTGGTCGGCCTGCGCAAGGGCTCGGGCCACTGGGCCAAGGCAGAGGAGTTTGCCTCCACTCACCCCAACTTCAAGGTGATGGAAGTGGAGGAGGCCGCCAAGGCCGGCGACGTGGTCATGATGCTGGTGCCCGATGAGCTGTGCGCCGACATCTACAACAAGCAGGTGGCCCCCTACATGACCGAGGGCAAGGCCCTGGCCTTTGCCCACGGCTTCAACATCCACTTCAAGACCATCACCGCTCCCAAGAACGTCGATGTCATCATGATCGCCCCCAAGGGCCCCGGCCACATCGTCCGCCGCCTGTACACCGAGGGCGAGGGCTGCCCCAGCCTGATCTGCGTGGAGCAGGACTACACCGGCAAGGCCAAGGACATCGCCCTGGCCTACGCTTCCGGCATCGGCGCAGGCCGCGCCGGCATCCTGGAGACCACCTTCCGTGAGGAGACCGAGACCGACCTGTTCGGCGAGCAGGCTGTCCTGTGCGGCGGCGTCTGCGAGCTGATCCACGCCGGTTTCGACACCCTGGTGGAGGCCGGCTACGCCCCCGAAATGGCCTACTTTGAGACCTGCCACGAGATGAAGCTGATCGTTGACCTGATCAACGAGGGCGGCTTCTCCAAGATGCGCTACTCCATCTCCAACACCGCTGAGTACGGCGACTACCGCACCGGCAAGCGCCTGATCACCGAGGAGACCCGCAAGGAGATGAAGAAGATCCTGACCGAGATCCAGGACGGCACCTTCGCCTCCGAGTTCCTGACCGAGATGAGCGACAAGGGCGGCCGCAAGGTCCACTTCCTGGCCCAGCGCCGGATGCAGGCCGAGCACCCCATCGAGAAGGTGGGCGCCGAGCTGCGCAGCATGATGAGCTGGCTGAAGAAGTAACAACATCCCTTCCGGCCCCGGCCTGCGCTGCCGGGACCGGATTTTGCGTTTCAGAGAAGGAGACACCCCCATGAGAAGCGACAATGTGAAAAAAGGCTCGGAGCGCGCGCCCAACCGCAGCCTGTTTTATGCCCTGGGCTACACCCCCGAGGAGCTGGACCGCCCCCTGATCGGCGTCGTCTCGGCCTACAGCGAGATCGTCCCCGGCCACATGAACCTGGACAAGATCGCCGATGCGGTCAAGGCCGGCGTCCAGATGGCCGGCGGCACCCCCATCCTGATGCCCGCCATCGGCGTGTGCGACGGCATCGCCATGGGCCATGTGGGCATGAAGTACAGCCTGCCCAGCCGTGAGCTGATCTGCGACAGCGTCGAGACCATGTGCCAGGCCCACCAGCTGGACGGCCTGGTGCTGGTGCCCAACTGCGACAAGATCGTCCCCGGCATGGTCATGGCGGCCTGCCGGCTGGACGTGCCGGCGGTGGTCTGCTCGGGCGGGCCTATGCTGGCCGGCAGCTACGGCGGCGAGGAAGTCAGCCTCTCCAAGATGTTCGAGGCGGTGGGCGCCTATAAAGCCGGCATGATCTCGGACGCCCAGTTGGAGGACTGCACCTGCAACTGCTGCCCCAGCTGCGGCAGCTGCTCGGGCATGTACACTGCCAACAGCATGAACTGCCTGTGCGAGGCGGTGGGCATCGCCCTGCCCGGCAACGGCACCATCCCGGCGGTCTACTCCAAGCGGCTCCAGCTGGCCAAGCATTCGGGCATGGCCATCATGGAGCTGGTCCGCAAAAACATCACCGCCCGCCAGATCATCAATGAGCGCAGCCTGCGCAATGCCCTGACCTGCGACATGGCTCTGGGGTGCTCCACCAACACGGTGCTGCACCTGCTGGCCATCGCCCACGAGGCGGGGGTCCAGATCGACCTGGCCATGTTCAACGAGATCTCGGCCCGCACCCCCAACCTGTGCCACCTGGCCCCGGCCGGCCCCACCCATATGCCGGACCTGTACGCCGCCGGCGGCATCCCCGCCGTCCAGGCTGAGCTGGCCAAGAAGGGCCTGCTGGATCTGGACATCCCCACCGTCACCGGCAAGACCCTGGGCGAGAACATCGCCGGCGCCCATATCCTGGACGAGAAGGCCATCCGCCCCATCACCAACCCCTACAGCGAGACGGGCGGCCTGCAGATCCTGTGGGGCAACATCGCCCCGGACGGCTGCGTAGTCAAGCGCAGCGCCGTGGCCCCCGAGATGCAGGTGCACAGCGGCCCGGCCCGCGTCTTTAACAGCGAGGAGGAGGCCATCGCCGCCATCTACGCCGGCAAGATCGTCCCCGGCGACGTGGTGGTCATCCGGTACGAGGGCCCCAAGGGTGGACCCGGTATGCGGGAGATGCTCAACCCCACCTCGGCTCTGGCCGGCATGAAGCTGGACACCACCGTCGCCCTCATCACCGACGGCCGGTTCTCGGGCGCTTCCCGCGGCGCGGCCATCGGCCACATCAGCCCGGAGGCCGCTTCGGGCGGCCCCATCGGCCTGATCGAGGAGGGGGACACCATCTCCATCGACATCCCGAACGCCAAGATCACCCTGGAAGTCTCGGACGAGGAGCTGGCTGCCCGCCGCGCCCGCTATGTGGCCCCCGAGCCCAACGTCCGCTCCGGCTGGCTGAGCCGCTACGCCCGCATGGTCACCAGCGCCAACTTCGGCGCAGTGCTTCAGTAACCGCTCTGAAGCTGTAAAAGCGATCCCCCTTCCCGAACAGGAAGGGGGATTTTCTATAAGGTCAGGCTGCTTGACATTCCTGCCCGCCTGCTGTATACTAAACATAGAAAGGGTGCTGCCGGACAAACGGTAGTCCCCCTGATCTTAGTTACAGAAGTAACCGCGCGTTTGGGGAAACTTGGGCGGTTACTTCTTTTTTATTGCCTTTTGTTCCTGTCAGCTTCTACAAGCCGGAGGACTAAGTCAATCAGGCCGATGATTAAAATGCCGGTTTGAATCAAATCGGAGTAAGTAACCATAAAGCCAGCCCTCCTTTCCTGACGGTCGGGAGAGCAAAAGAAGCACCCCTGACCGCACAAAGTCGGACCAGAGGGGCATACCGCTTGCCGTTTATCGACAACACCCAACAAAAGAATACCATACCTAAAGGTAAATGACAAGCCCCGGCTCTCCCATGCAGCAGGAGAGACGGGGCTTTTGCTGTGCTGTTTTCAGGCAGTTTTTTCGGGCTGGCGGGCCTTGAGGACGTTGTAGCCCACCACGCCGCAGATGACGATGGCCGCCCCGGCCAGGGCGAAGGGGCCTACCGTCTCGCCGTAGAAGGCGGCCACCAGCAGGGGATTGAGCACTGGCTCGATGCCCGAGACCAGGCTGGCCGTCACCGGCGGGGTGGTGCGCAGGCCGATGGTCAGCAGGATGTAGGCCACCGCCACCTGGAACACGCCCAGGATCACCAGGCTGGTCAGGGCAGTGGGAGTGAACACCGTCTCCCGCACAAGGAAGGGCAGGCCGGTCAGGGCGGAAAGGACATCCCCCCAGAACACCGAGGAAATGGCGTCCGCGTCGGGGAAGTCGTTGAGCAAAAACACCCCGCCGTAGGCCGCGCCGGCCAGCACGGCCAGCACGTTGCCCAGCGCGCCGCCGGCCTCCAGGCTGTCCACAAAGAAGAACAGCACCCCGCCGAACACCACCGCACAGGCGGCCACATCCAGCTTCTGGGGCTTTTTCTTCCAGAACAGGGCCGAAAACAAAATGACGAACACCGGTGCGGTGAACTGCAGTACGATGGTATTGGCGGCGGTGGTCAGCTTGTTGGCCAGCGAGAACAGGGTGTTGGTGCCGAAGATGCACAGCGCCCCCAGCAGCACCCAGCGGTTCAGGCGGGGCCTGTGCCGGATGACGGCCAGATAAGCCCCGATGACCACCAGGGCGATGGCCGTTCGCCCGCCGTTGATGGACATCCCGTTCCAGGGGATCACCTTGATGCACAGCCCGCCGATGCTGTACAGCAGGGCGGCCAGAAAGACGAACAGTGTGCCGGTGTGTTTTTTCATAAAAGTCCTCCCTGGCCGCCCGCGCGGTCGATCTCGGCCTGCAGCCGGTCCAGAAAATGGGCGGCTTCCATCCCGTCCATCTGGGTGTGATGGAACTGGAAGGAGATGGGCAGCTTGGCCCGGAACATCTGCCTGCGGTAACTGCCCCAGATCAGGAAGGGGTTATTGTAGATGCCCGCGTAGATGTTCACCGCTCCGTCGATCTTGTGGCCGGGCAGCGCCGAGGTGCCGATCACCATGTAATCCTCCCCCAGCTCATGGGCCTGGCCGGTCCGGCGGACAAGCCCAGTCAGGGTGAGGTAGTCCCGGTTGAAGCGGATCAGGCTGTCCGAGACGGGGATGTCGCAGGTGTTGATGCCGCTGCCTTCCAGGGCGACCACCGTATTGATGGCCAGCTTGTCGTACTGCATCAGCTTGCCGCCCACCGGCAGCAGGGCAAATTCCGGGGTGCGGGCCGCCGCCCGCCCGATGCACCAGCACAGCAGCATGTGAAATTTTAGTTTGTGGCGGCGGCTCAGCCGCAGCAGGGGCGTCACGTCCAGCGTCTGGAACAGAGTCAGCATGGGCATGGGCGCCTGCATCCAGACGGCGGCCGCCGCCCGCGGCGTCTGGGCGGGGTCGATCTCTCTTGCCATAGTTCCCTCCGTATTATTTGGACTAAAAATTCTGCTCTGGAAAGTATGTTACGCCTGCCCGGGCTCCAGCAGCTTGTCCAGGAAAAAGCCGATCCGCTGGTCGATGTAGACGGGGTTGTCGGTGTTGGCGTTGTGGCCGGCGGCGGGCACCCAGACCAGGGATAACCCTTCCCCCGCGGACCAGGCGCGGTTATACCGCTTGGTGGCGGCGGCCCGGTCGTGGACGCCGCAGAACAGCAGGGCGGGGCAGTCGATGCGGTAGGGCAGGTTTGCCTCCAGAGCATCGGCCAGCATCCGGCAGCCGTGGGCCGCCAGAGCGGCGTATTCCGCGGGGGTGTAGCTGTCCATCATCCGGCGCATGAGGGCCCGGCCGTAGGGGGTCTCGGCACAGCCGTCGGCCCCGGCCACCCGCAGGGCCCGCCAGGGATAAAGCCGGTAGACCAGCCCGCAGTGGCGCAGCAGGGCGATCTCCCAGCGGGTGGTGTACTGCCGCTTGAGCGGGGCCGAGTCGATGGCGATGAAGCCGGCGGCCTCGCCGGGATACTCCTGCAAAAAGCACTGGGCCACATACCCGCCCATGGACTGTCCCACCAGACAGAAGAGGCGCACCCCCTCCTGTTCCAGGATGCCGTGGAGCCAGACCGCCTGGTCCCGGAGGCTGAAATCCAGCGGGAAGGGCCGGGACGCCCCGTGCCCCGGCGCGTCCCAGACCAGAAGCCGGTACCGCCCGGCAAAGGCTTTGACCTGCAGGCCGAACAGCCGGTGGTCGGCAGTCAGGCCCGGCAGCAGCACCAGGGTGAGAGGGTCCGGCGCGGTGAAGTCGGTCCAGTAGTGGATATCCCCCTTGGGGGTGGAATAGATTTTGCCTTGCATGACGGCGCACCTCCTGCCAGTTTGAATTCCGGCCTCCATTATAGCAGGTTTTGGCGCTGTGCGCAAACAGGCAAAAACCGCCTGCCCGGCGGGGCAGACGGTCAGCGTGGCGCAAAAGCGCCACGCTTTAGGGGGAACCCATTTCTGCCTGCTGTGCAGGACAGAAATTCCTTCCCCCTAATATTCCCCTGGGGACAAAATTTAGCGCAGAACCGCGCACTCGGCCTTGCGGCCTCGCACACTCTCTGCGCGAAATTTCCCTGTATGTGTCCCGTCCATCCGCACATGTCGGCTGGACGGGACTTTTTCGACAGTCTAAAACCGCCTGCCCGGCGGGGCAGACGGTTTTTGTGCTTGTTGGAACGGCGGAAAGCGCCTCAGCCGCGCAGCCAGAGGAAGCCGTAGGGCTCCAGGGCGGCGGTGCCGGTGTGGGCGGTGCCGGTGAGCAGGTCGGCGTATGCGCCTTCCGGCAGGGAGACGGTGTGCGCCTCGCCGCCGAAGTTGAACAGGCCCACCAGGTCCTCGCCGCCGGCCTGACGGCGGATGCCCAGCACGGCCAGGCTGCCGGTGTCGAGGGTGGTGACGGCGGCGGACGCCTCAAAGGCGGGATGGGTGCGCCGGATGGTCTCCAGCTGGTGCAGCCCGGCGAAGATGCGGCCGACGGGGGTGGAGCTGTCGGTGCGCTGGGCCGCCCGGTCCCAGGGCAGGCGGCCCCGGTGGACGTAGCGGCTGTCGGCGGCCTTGTCGGGGTCGTCCTTGTAGCTGTAGTCGTTCAGCTGGCCGATCTCGTCCCCGCTGTACAGCATGGGGATGCCCGACTGGAACAGCATCATGGCATGGAGGCACAGATCGAACCGGATGGCGGTGTCCTCGGCCTCGGGGGTCTTGGCCGCTTCCAGGCCGCACATGCTGGCGGTGGTGCCGCAGAAGCGGGCGTCGCCGGTGGTGGGGTCGTCGTTGTACAGCTCGCCCCGGCTGACGCTGCCCTCGGTACGGCCCTGGAAGAAGGCGTTCAGGTACTTCTTGTGGGGCACTTCCTCCATGCCCCAGGTGCGCAGGGTGTCGTAGTCCAGGCCCCAGCCGATGTCGTCGTGGCAGCGCAGGTAGTTCAAAAAGACATACTCTTTGGGCAGGCTGTTGACGCTGTCCAGCTGTTTGCGCAGCAGGCGGGTGTCCCGGGTGGCTACGGTGTGCCAGGTGGTGCACATGGTGGTCACATTGTACAAAAGGTGGCACTCGGGTTTGTCCACGGTGCCGAAGTAGGGGACCACCTTGACCGGCTCCATGACCACTTCGCCCAGCAGGATGACGCTGGGGCAGACGATCTCGCCGATCATCCGCATCATCCGCACGATGGTGTGGACCCGGGGCAGGTTGCGGCAGCTGGTGCCCAGCTCTTTCCAGATATAGGGCACCGCGTCGATGCGGATGATGTCCATGCCGCGGTTGGCGAGGTACAAAAAGTTGTACATCATCTCGTTGAACACGCGGGGGTTGGCGTAGTTCAAATCCCACTGGTAGGGGTAGAAGGTGGTCATGACCCACCGGCCGTCGGCCAGCTGGGTGAAGTTGCCCGGCGCCGTGGTGGGGAACACCTGGGGGCAGGTCTTTTCGTACTCGGCGGGGATGTCGTAGTTGTCGAAGAAGAAGTACCGGCTCATGTACTCGCCGTCGCCGGCCAGGGCCCGGCGGGCCCACTCGTGGTCGCAGCTGGTGTGGTTCATGACAAAGTCCATGCAGACGTTCATGCCCTTGTCATGGCAGGCGGCGGTCAGCTGTTCCAGGTCGTCCATGGTGCCCAGGTCGGGCCGGACGGTGCGGAAATCCGCCACCGCATACCCGCCGTCGTCCCGGCCCTTGACGGTGTCCAGGAAGGGCATCAGGTGCAGGCAGTTCACGCCGGCTTCTTCGAGATAATCCAGCTTGCCGCGCACCCCGTTGAGGTTGCCGGCAAAGTTGTCGATGTACAGCATCATGCCCAGCAGATCGCGGTGCTTGTACCACTGCGGGTCGGCCTCGCGGGCGGCGTCCCGGGCTTTCAGGGCCGCGCTGCGGGCTTCGGCGTAGCGGTACATCTGGTCGCACAGCTCGGCGAACATCGAGCCGTTGTCGTACAGTTCCATGTACAGCCAGCGAAGTTCATCGTGGTGGCGGGCCAGCCGCTGATGGAACAAAGCGTCTTCCTGTGGGGTCATACAGATTCCGTCCTTTCGATCATGATCTGCACGGCGGGGTAATCGCCCTGCATGATGGGCAGCGTCAGCCCGGCATGGCACAAAGCCGCGCCGGTGTAGACGTGCTCGGTGAGAGATTCGCGGTAAAAAGCGTCAGGGTCCAGCCCGCGCAGCCGGATGTGGATGGGCCAGGGGTTGGCCTGCGGGTCGATCACCACCACGCTGACCACCGCCCGGCCGCGGTCGGGGGCGGTGAGCTGCCAGGCCGTGAAGCAGGTGTCGGTGACGGCGTTGGTCAGCCGCTCGCACCGGCCCTCCAGCAGGAGGGGCTGCAGCTGCTTGCAGCGGACGATCTGGGCCTTGACCATCTCTTTTTCATCGCCGGTCAGCTTTTGCAGGTCCAGCTCGTAGCCAAAGGCCCCGGCCATGGCCACCACCGCGCGGGTGGACAGCAGGGTGCTGCGCCCGGTCTGGTGGTTGGGGGAGGCGGAAACATGGCTGCCCATGGCGCAGGGCGGGTAGCCGAAGGAAGTGCCGTACTGGATCTTGAGCCGGTGGATGGCGTCGGTATCGTCGCTGCACCAGATCTGGGGGCAGTAGTAGAGCATACCCGCGTCGAACCGGCCGCCGCCGCCGGCGCACCCCTCGAACAGCACCTCGGGGAAGTCCGCCGTCAGGCGGCCCAGCAGGTCGTACAGGCCCAGCATATAGCGGTAGGACGTCTCGCCCTGGCGCTCGGGGGGCAGCACGCGGCTGTATACGTCGGTCATGTTGCGGTTCATGTCCCACTTGATGTAGGCGATGTCGTGCCCGGCCAGTAGACGATGAAAAATGTCATACAAATAGTCTACCACTTCGGGCCGGCCCAGGTCAAGTACCAGCTGGCTGCGGCCGGTGGTGGGGGCGCGGCCGGGGATGGTCAGGGCCCAGTCGGGGTGGGCGGCATAGAGCGCGGTGTTGGCGCAGACCATTTCCGGCTCGATCCACAGGCCGAACAGCAGGCCCATCTCCCGCACCTTGCCGATCAGCTCGTCGAGGGTGCAGCCCAGTTTCTGCTCGTTCACCTGCCAGTCGCCCAGGCCGCTGGCGTCGTCGCTGCGCTGGCCGAACCAGCCGTCGTCCAGCACCAACATCTCGACCCCCAGCTCCCTGGCCTGGCGCGCGATGTCCAGGATGCGCTGGCCGTCGAAGTCCATATAGGTGGCTTCCCAGTTGTTGATGAGGATGGGCCGGGGCTTGTCCCGCCAGACGCTGCGGATGATGTTGTGCTGCAAAAAGTGGTGGTAGCGGGCCGAAAGCTCGCTCAGGCCGGTGTCGCTGTAGCTGAACAGCACCTCCGGCGCGGCGAACTGGCCGCCCGGCTCCAGAGTCCAGCTGAAATCGTCGTCGCTGACGCCGGCCACCAGCCGGGTGGACTGCATCTGGGAGACTTCGCACTCGATCTTGAAGCTGCCCGACCAGACCAGCATGGCCCCCAGGCAGTCGCCGGCTTCCTCGGTGGTGTGCGGCGCGGCCAGGATGGCAAAGGGGTTGTGCTGGTGGCTGGAAGCGCCCCGGGCCGACCGCAAAGTCTGGACGCTGTGGCCCAGAGGCGCACGCTCGGGCAGGCGCTCCATGCAGTGGCGGCCCTGGAAATGGATCAGCTCCCACGGGCCGAAGGGCAGGTCCAGGCAGGCCGAAGCGGCCTTGTCCAGCCGGATGGTCCCCTCGCCCTCGTTCTCAAACAGGGCGCTGCGGGTGATGACGTCGGCGGCCTCAAAGACGCCGTACAGCAGCGTGACGGCCAGGCCGTTGACGCTGTCCCGCAGTTTGAGGCGGAGGGTCTCGCACTCGCCTTCGGCCGCGTAGGCGGCGGGCAGGCCGGGCAGGCTGTACTTGCCGGGGACGGCTTCCGCTGACACGAAGCGGAAGTCTGCGGCCCGGCTGCCGTCGGGGCCGGACAGCCGCAGGCAGCCGATCCGGAAGTCGCCGACGCCGCTGCCGGTGTATTCCTGGCAGAGGGTGTCCAGCGAATAGTCCCGCTGGCGGTCCATGCCGGCGGGCTGGGGCGAAAAGCCGCAGTCGGAATAATATTCGACGCCGCGCAGGTCGCTTTCGCCCACGGCGGGGCCATAGTACAGATGGTGGACGACCCCTCTGGTGTCGGCCCACATCTGATAGCTGGTGTGGGCGGTGTGCAGGGTGATCAGTCCGGTTTCGCGATCGATGCGGATACTCATAGCAGTATCCTCCTTATCTTAGGTTGATATGGATTAAAAAGGGCGCCCAGCCGTTGGGTGGGCCGGGCGCCTTTTTTAACGCGTGTGGCGTGTAGCAGCGGCAGTATGGGAGACAGGGGCAGCGGTTTATTTGCCGCCGGTCATAGCAATGCCCTGGATGAACTGCTTCTGGAAGATCAGGTAGATGATGACCATGGGGATCATGGCCAGCAGGCTGCCTGCCATCAGAACGGGGAAGTTGGTGGTGAACTGGCCGTTCAAGGTCGAAAGGCCGGCGGACAGGGTCATCATGTTCAGGTCGGTGTTGCAGATCAGGGGCCACATCAGGTCGGAGTAAGCGAACACCGCGGTGAAGATGGCCAGGGCGGCCATGCTGGAGCCGGTCAGGGGCAGCATGACTTTGTAGAAGGCCTGCCACTTGTTGCAGCCGTCCAGATAGGCGGCCTCGGCGATCTCATTGGGGATGGCCAGGTAAGACTGCCGCAGGAAGAAGGTGCCGAAGGCCGACACGATGCCGGGGAAGACCAGCGCGAAGATGGAGTTGGTCAGGCCGACTTTGGCCAGCATCAGGTACTGCGGGGTAATGAAGATCTGGCTGGGCAGCATCATCTGGATCAGGATGATGGAGAACAGCAGGTTCTTGCAGGGGAACTGCAGCTTGGCGAAGGCGTAGCCGGCCATCGAGCTGAACACCACGGCGCACAGCACGCGGAGAACGATCAGCAGCGCCGTATTGATGTACAGGTTGACGAAGGGCAGGCTTTCCAGCGCGGTGACAAAGTTGTCAAAGTTCCACTGGCTGGGCAGGATCTGGGGCGGGATCGCCATCGACTCGGCCTGGGTCTTGAAGCAGGTCAGGACCATCCACACGAAGGGGAAGATCATGATGATGCTGCCCAGGGTCAGGGCCAGATAGGTCAGCCCTTTGGTGATCCGCTTGGAGTTTTTCATGCTCCCGGCGGGAGCATTGGCGGTAGCAGTTGCAGTGCTCATGTTTTACACCTCGTAATTGACCCACTTCTTCTGGCCGATGAACTGGATAGCGGTGACGATGCCGATCAGAACAACGGTCCAGACGACGATGGCGGCGGCGTAACCCTTGTCGCCGGCGATAAAGCTCTCGCGGTAGAACAGGCTCATCAGGGTCTGGGCGTCGTTCAGGGCGGGGTTGGCGTCATCGACCATCATGTAGATCAGGTCAAAGACCTTCAGCGAGCTCATCAGGCGCATGATCAGGACGACGAAGAGGGTGGGGGAGACCATCGGCAGGGTGATGCTGAAGAACTGGCGCACCTTGGAAGCGCCGTCCAGGTCGGCAGCCTCGTACAGGCTCACCGAGATGTTCTGCAGGCCGGCCAGCAGCAGGACGGCGTCGTAGCCGATGTTGCTCCAGATCTGGACCACCGAGCAGGTGATCAGGACGATCTGGCTGTCGGTCAGCCAGCCGATGTTGGCGCCCAGCAGCTGGTTGATGATGCCGTACTGGGAGTTGAAGATCCATTTCCAGACCATGGCGACGGCGGCAGGGGCCACGACCATGGGCAGGAAGAAGATGGCGCGGTAGGTGGTGCGGCCGCGGATCTTGCTGTTGAGCAGAACGGCCACCAGCAGAGCCAGGAAGATGCCCACAGGCACCGTCAGGATGCAGAAGAAGATGGTGTTCCAGGTCGCCTGCCAGAACTCGGCGTTCTGGAACATCTCCACATAGTTGGCGATACCCTCGAACTCAAACTCGCCGAAGGGCAGCGACTTGGAAAAGCTCATGTAAATGGTGTCGATGAACGGGTAGATGTTCAGCACGATCAGGCCGATGACAGTGGGGGCCACCATGACAAGGCCCCAGAAGGCGCCGTCGCGGCCCAGTTTGGACGTTTTTTCCATGGTGTGCCTCCTTATTCGTAATACTCGGCGCTGGCTTCATCGACGATCTGCTGCATCTGCTCGAGGCCCTCGTCGATGGTCAGCTCGCCGGTATAGATCTTCAGCAGGGTGTCACTGACCGGCGTTTTCCACTCGGGGCGGGCGGCATTGTTGACGCTCTGGATGCAGTATTCAAACATATCGATGAAGGGGGTCACGTCGATGGGATACTCGTCAAAGACGCCCACCCAGGTGTCCTCCAGGCCCTCGTAAGCGGGGATCGCCGCGCCGCTCTCGCCCTGGATGCGCTGGCCCTCCTCGCTGCCGAAGAACTTCAGCACGTCCATGACCACATCCAGGTGCTTGTTGGTCTTGGTGGTGGCGTAGGACAGGCCGTTGGAAATGGTGGCCCGGCCGTCGCCGTTCATGGGGTTGGGGCACTTGGGCAGGACGGCCACGTCCCACTTGCCCACCATGTCGGGATAGTTCTGCAGCTCGGACAGAATGTTCCAGTTGCCTTCAAAGAACATGGAGCCTTTGCCCGAGAAGAAGGCGGTGCCGGGTGCGGTCTCGGCAAAGTAGGTCTGGGTGGGGCACCAGTCGTTTTTCTGCAGGTTGATGTAGAACTCCATGCCCATCTTGGTGGCCGGGTCGGTAAAGTTGGCGCGGGACTTGTCCTCGGTCAGGATGCTGCCGCCTGCCTGATAGACGAAGTTCCAGTAGCCCAGCTGGTCGTCGCCATAGGCCATGTAGCCGTAAAAGCCGGTGGCGTCGTAGATCTGCTGGGACGCTTCGCACAGGGTGTCCCAGGTCCAGGTCTCGTCGGGGTAGCTGACGCCGGCGGCGTCGAACATTTCCTTGTTGTAGACCAGGCCCACCGTGTCCTTATCCTTGGGCACGGCGTACAGCGTGCCGTCCGAGCCGCTGGCGTTGGACAGAGAGATCTCGCTGAACTTGTCCGTTTCAACAATGCTGGAGCAATCCACCAGCTTGTCGTTGTCGGCATATTTCAGGATCTCGTTGGTGTGCATCCAGAAAATGTCGGGGGCCTGTTTGGCCATGGTGGCGGCTTCCAGCTTGGTCCAGTACTCGTCCCAGCTGGTGACCTGCACCTCGATGACGACGTCGGGGTGCTGTTCCGTGTAGGCGTCGCACATGGCCTGCATACCGTCGCGCTGGGCGACGTCCCAGATCTGGAACGTCAGATGGGTCTTGCCATCGCTCGCACCGCCGCAGCCGGTGGTCAGGCTTGCTGCCGCCAGTGCGGCTGTAGCCGCAAGGAACGAACGGCGAGAAATCTTCTTCATAAGCCATCTCCTTTGAATTTGCCAATGGGTGATCGCGTGCCTGCCCGGGAAGGAGCACTGGGGGAGTCTTTGTTTCGTCATTATGACGGAATTGTGAACAGAAAATTGTGCGTTGTGCACATTGCACAATTTCTTCTCCCTTGCTGTGCAATAATTATACATTGTATCGGATAGTTTTTGAATGCCATAATGCCGCTATTTATATGCCAATTTCTAGGATAGTCGGCCGAAAATGAAAAGTACAGACGCATTATGGTATATTCGCTCTTGACGGTCTGGTATAATAGCTTTAGGCAAACAAGACCGGTTCAGACAGGTGCCGGCAGGACCAACATCCCCCGCCGGCAAGGAGGTGCAAGCATATGGCAAAGGAAGAAAAAGGCCCTGAAAAGCTGAAATTCCATGTATTCCGCGATGAACGCTTCATTGACCTGAACCTCTATCAGTTTGGCTGGGAACGCACTTCCCCTACCCACTCTTACGGGCCCTACGCCCGCAACCATTATCTGTTCCACTATATTATTGAAGGGCGGGGCCAGCTGATGGCCAACGGCCAGGAATACACCGTCACCCCGGGCCATGGGTTCCTGGTGGTGCCGGGGCAGGTGACCACCTATCGCTCCGACCCGGCCGACCCCTGGGTGTACACCTGGATCGAGTTCGACGGCCTGCGGGCCCACGAAAGCCTGCACCTGGCCGGCATCAGCGGCACAAAGCCCATCTACACCGCCCGCAACGCCGAAGCCGGCAAGACGGTGGAGGACGAGATGATGTACATCGTCAACCACGGCAGCGCCAGCCCCATCCACCTGATCGCCCACGGCTTTCTGTTCCTGGACAAGCTGGTCCAGTGCTCGGCGGGGCGGCGCAGCGGCGGCGAACGCCGGGTCCGTGACTTTTACATCAAAGAGGCGCTCACCTTCATTGAGCAGAACTACCAGCGGGACATCTCCATTGAGGAGATCGCGGCGGTCAGCGGGCTGAACCGCAGCTATTTCGGCAAGGTGTTCCGGGACGCCGTGGGCGAAAGCCCCCAGGCCTACCTGCTGCACTACCGGATGGCCCGCGCCGCCCAGCTGCTGAAAGAGACGCGGCTGTCCATCGGCGAGATCGCCGCCCAGGTCAGCTACGACAACCAGCTGCACTTTTCCCGAGCCTTCAAAAACGTCCACGGTGTTTCCCCCCGGGAGTACCGCTCCACCCACCTGATCGACCCCGAAAACCGGGACAAAAAATAAAGCAGGGCCCGTGATAAGAGGGCAAATACCATAAGAAGGCAAAATGAAGAACCCCGCCCCCGTGCCGGTAACAAGACGGCATGGGGGCGGGGCCATTTTTGCGGATGTGCTGCAAATCCGGCGTTGAATTTTACAGCAAAGCGGGGTATACTGAAAACAGAAGGGAGTGGACTTTTATGCCGAACATCAAACCGATCTCCGATTTGCGGAACTACACCGAGGTGCTGCACGATGTGGCCGTCGGCGAGCCGGTCTTTCTGACCAAAAACGGCAGGGGCCGCTACGCCCTGCTGGATATCCGGGACTACGAAAAGATGCAGGCCACCATCCGCCTGATGAACGATCTGGCCAAAGGCCGCCGTTCGGGTGAGACCGAAGGCTGGCTGACGCTGGAAGAAGTAGAGGAACACTTGGGGATCGCCCATGAATAAGCTGCATTTGTCGGCAGAGGCGCAGAACGACCTGGCCGAGATCAAGGCATACATTGCCTTTGACCTGGATAACCCCACCGCAGCCGCCGCCACGGTAAAACGGATCACCAACAGCATACGGCGGCTGCGCGACCAGAGTTTCATAGGCACGCCGCTGTCTGCTGTTACCGGCGTGCACAGTGACGAGTACCGCTTTCTGGTCACTGGCAGCTATATGACCTTCTACCGCGTCTGCGGCAGCGATGTCTATGTGGACCGGGTCCTCTACGGACGGCGGGATTATCTGCGGCTTCTCTTTGGCGAAACCGCCCCAGACAACGAATAAGCGAATAAAAACGAACAGCCCCGCCCCCGTGCCGGTGACAAGACGGCACGGGGGCGGGGCGTTTTCTTTTCAATAAAATAAAACTTGCGCTGCAGAAACGAAACAGTTATAATGGATATATCATTTTGCCAAAAACGACTTTGGGTGAGACGCGAAAATTTCAGGTTGTATGATGGTGTGTAGCCATGAAACCCAACATAAAGGAGGACTTAAATCAATGGATCAAGAAAAAGAACGAAAACAAATTGTTTTCATCAAAGGGCCTGTGAAATGGCCGGTCATTGTGGCTGCGGTGATACTGGTAGTCGTGATCGCTGTCTTTGGGGTGTTCCAGATGGGAGCTGGCAAAGCCAAAGAAGCTGAAGTGACTGTTGTTTCGACTTTGCAGAAAATTATTAACGTAAGCGACCTTTCCACTTTTACCGCTGTGTATAACGGAATCGCTGAAGTCCCAAATGAAAAGAACCCGGACAAGATAGATTATTATGTATCTTACGAGGCGCGGGTGGAAGCTGGCATTGACTTTAGTGATGTTGCCATCAGCATGGAAGATGGGACGATTACGGTGGATATACCAGATGTAAAAATCAATGATATTATTGTGGATATCTCGTCGCTGGATTTCATTTTCTTTAACAATCGTGCAAATCAGTCTACGGTTACACAGCAGGCATTCAAAGCATGTGAAGAAGATGCAAAAACGGAAAGCGAAAGTCAGGAGGCCATTCTGGAACTGGCTCAGCAAAATGCGGCCAATGTGGCAACTGCTTTAGTAAAGCCAATCGTTGACCAGTTGGGCGAAGGGTATCAGCTGGTTGTGGAGTGAGGTGAAAACGATGAAATGGAAAAAGATAGCAGCGCTGGCGGTATCGGCGGCAACGCTGTGCATGGCGACTGCCTGCGGGCAGGGTGCAAACGCGGGAATGGAACCGAATGTGTCCGAAATGCGTTCGATTTGCAATCTGGCAGTTATGGAATGCTATTACCACAATGTTGCAAAATTTGAAAAAGAAGGAAACCGGATTTTATTCTTTGGGGATAAAGACAAACATTTCTGGATTGAATACAGCGGGGTCGTCCGGTTTGGCATCAACGCCGCGTATGTTAACATTGAAGCTGATGATACGAATTTGACAATTACGATACCGGCAGCTGAGGTGCAGAGCTGCAAAGTAGATTCGTCTTCGTTAAACAGTGATTCGTACATAGTGGCAAAAGGCTCAGGAGACATTACAGCTGAAGATGAAATTGTTGCTTTTGAGGAAGCACAGACTGTTTTGGAAGAACAGGCAAGAAATGATGAAACCCTGCTAATGCAGGCGCAGCAAAGAGCGCAGACCTTACTGGAAAACTATGTTACCAATCTGGGCAACGTAGTGGGAAAACAGTATACGATTGATTGGGTCTACTTGGATGCTGAGGGCAATCCTCTGGGAGAAAAGACCAGTAGTGAAACCGAAACAATAGCAGCCAGCGAGTCGGATTAAAGTTAACGCCCTGCCCTGTGCCGGTAACAAGACGGCATAGGGGCGGGGCGTTTTCTTTGCTTTTCTTTGCTGCCGGGTTATTCTTCCAGGGGCGTTTCGTACTGGGCAAAGCCGCTGGACTTGATGACCTGGCCGTCCTTGGTGCACCAGAGGGCTTCGACGCCGTCCAGGCTCTCGATCAGGGCCATGCCTTCCTCCAGCGGCATACAGAAAATGCCGGTGGACAGGCAGTCGGCCAGGCCCGAGTCGGGGCAGAGGATGGTCACGGCGGTGAAGTAGTCGGCGGGCCAGAGGGTGTCGGGGTCGATGATGTGGTGGTAGCGGACGCCGTCCACCATGAAATAGCGCTGATAGTCGCCGCTGGTGACCACGGCCTGGTCGTTGGACTCCACCACCGCCAGCAGGGAGGAGGAATTGTTGTAGATCAGGGAGTCGTCCCAGGGGCTGACGATGCCGCTCTCCCAGGGCTGGCCTCCGGGCTTTGTGCCCACCGAGCGCAGGTTGCCGCCCACGCTCAGGGAAAGGCTGACCAGGCCCCGCGCCTTGGCGGCCTGGCAGACCTGCTCGACCGCGTAGCCCTTGCCCACGCTGCCCACGTCCAGGCGCATCTCGGGGTCGGCCAGGTAGACGGTGCCGGCCTCCCGGTCAATGATGAGGTCGTTGATGTCGCAGTGCTGGGCGGCGGCTTCCAGTTCTTCCTGGGTGGGCAGGCGGTTGTCCTCGTCGGAGGGGTCGGCCTCGGCGGCCTCCCGGTAGTCGTGCCAGACGGCGAGGACGCTGCCCATGGCGACGTTCAGTTTGCCGCCGGTGGTGTCGTACATTTTAACGGCCAGTTCGAGCATATCAATGATCCGCTCGTCCACCTTGACCGGCGCGACGCCGGCGTTGTCGTTGATGGTCTTGATGTTGTTGACGCCCTCGTAATCGTTGTAAATGTCGTAGAGCCGGTGGTAGGTGACCAGATCGTCGTGGAGGGCCTCCATCTGCTCGTCGAACTCGGCCTGGCTGTCGCAGTAGGCGATGGCCTGGGTCATGGTGTCGAACACGTCGAAATAGTAGGCGGTGAACCGCTGGGCGCTGTCGCTGACGGTGGTTTTGGGCTGGCTGCTGCAGCCGGCCAGCAATCCCAGGCAGAGGGCCAGGCAGGCCAGAGCGGCGAAAAGGCGGCGTGTCACGGGGCAGTTACCTGACCTTTCTGCTGCGGGGCCGCTTCGGCCAGCAGCTGGGCCAGCAGGTCCCCAAAGACCCACTGGCGGTTGGCGGGGGTCACCACCGCCCGCAGGGGGATCTGGGCCTTGGCGTTGTTCAGCAGGTCCAGCAGGGTGGCGGCGTCCCGGGGGCGGAAGTTGGCCAGCACGATGGCCGGGGGATAGGCTCCCGGCTCCAGGCGGAGGGTGCGGGCGGCGGCCAGGGGCACTTCGCCCAGCAGCTGGGCCACCGTCTGGCCGGCCTCGTCGGGGCTGACCAGGCGCACCTTCATCCCGAAGGCGTCGGCCATGCCGTCCAAAATGCCCCGGTCGCCGGGGGCGAGGTTCCACCCGAGGACCATGGGGACCCCGGCGTTCTGGTTGCGGGCGATATGGGCTTTCATAAAAAGTACCTCGTTTCATCACTCAATCTTCCACAGTATACCACAAACCGCCCGGAAAGAAAACACCGCTGCAGCAAAAAGCCCGCAGCAGCGCGCCGCGGGCAGGGGAAAGGGAGGCTTAATTTAGAGTCTTGCCGAAGAAGGGCACTTCCTGCCGGATGAACTCCATCAGTTCGTCGAACTGGTCGGGGGTCAGGCTCTGGGCGCCGTCGCATTTGGCTTTGGCAGGGTCGTTGTGGACCTCGATCATCAGGCCGTCGGCCCCGGCCGCCACCGCCGCCTTGGCCAGCTGGGGCACCATCCAGGCCTGGCCGCAGGCGTGGCTGGGGTCCACCACCACCGGCAGGTGAGTCATCTTGTGCAGCATCACCACGCCGGCCAGGTCCAGGGTGTTGCGCATACTCGTCTCAAAGGTGCGGATGCCCCGCTCGCAAAGGATGACGTTCTCGTTGCCCTCGGCCATGATGTACTCGGCGCTCATGACCAGTTCTTCCAGGGTGTTGGCCAGGCCGCGCTTGAGCAGCACCGGCTTTTTCTGGCGGCCGACGGCTTTCAGCAGCTCAAAGTTCTGCATATTGCGGGCCCCGATCTGGATCAGGTCCACATTCTCAAACAGGGGCAGGTGCTCGGTGTTCATGATCTCGGTGACGATGGGGCTGCCGGTGGCCCGGCGGGCCAGCTTGAGCAGGTCCAGCCCCTCGCTGCGCATCCCCTGGAAAGAGTAGGGGGAGGTGCGCGGCTTGAACGCCCCGCCCCGCAGCAGGCTGGCCCCGGCGGCCTTCACCCGCTGGGCGCAGTAGGTGATCTGCTCCTCGCTCTCGATGCTGCAGGGCCCGGCGATGACGGCAAAGTTCCCGCCGCCGATCTTGACCCCCTCCACGTCCACCACCGTGTCGTCGGGGTGGAATTTGCGGTTGGCTTTTTTGTAGGGCTCGGACACCCGGCGGACCGTCTCCACCACCGGGTTTGCCAGCACCCAGCTTTCGGCGATGGCTTTGGTATCGCCGATCAGGCCCAGAATATGGGTGTCGCGCCCTTTCGAGTCGTTGATCTCAAAGCCCATGCCGGTCAGCTCGCGGCAGAATGCCTGTACCTGCGCCTCGGGGGCGTCCTGTTTGAGGATGATGATCATGGAAGTGCTCCTTTCCCACTATTTGATTCAGTTGAGTGAATTGATGGGGCTATTATAGCGCTTCAGGACAATGAAGTCAAGAGGGGCGGCAAAATTTTTTCTCCGCGGCGCGCGCCGCCGCCTGTTCATCCGGCGGGTTTTGTGGTACAATATCCTTATAAGTAGGAAGGTGAGAAAGATGGCGAAAGAAGCCAAGACCAACGCGATGCGCTTTCTCGAAAAGGAGAAAGTCGCCTATACCGCCCACGAATATCCCCACGAGGAGGGGGTGGCGGTGGACGGTGTCACCGTGGCCCGGAGCATGGGCGAGGACCCGGCCTGCGTCTTTAAGACCCTGGTGACCCAGGGAGCCAGCCGGAATTATTTTGTGTTCGTGATCCCGGTGGCGGCCGAGCTGGACCTGAAAGCCGCCGCCCGCAGCGTGGGGGAAAAGAGCGTGGCCATGATCCATGTAGCCGACATCAACAAGGTGACCGGGTACATCCGGGGCGGATGCAGCCCCGTGGGGATGAAAAAGCAGTACGTCACCGTATTTGACGAGAGCGCCCTGGCCCGGGAGAAGATCTACGTCTCGGCGGGGCGGATCGGCCTGCAGGTCTGCTGCGCGCCGGCGGAGCTGATCCGGGCGGCCCGCGCCAGGACCGCCCCCCTGACCCGCCCGGAGGGCTGACGGGGATTCTTGACGGCAGTCTGTGCAAAATCACAGGACGGAAAAAGTCGTACTATTGTAACATTGCGTGGGGAATTTGCACAAAACTTTCCGAACCAGCTCGGAACAGCTCAAACACAAGGGAGAATTTGTGTAAAATCTCTTTGCAAAGGCGGTACTTTGCCGTACACTGTAGACGTACAGGACCAAGCGAAAACAAAGGACAGGCGGACGGATATGGGCTTTGCAGACAAGAGTTTGGCGGGCGCAGCGCGCCCCGCAGAGTACAGCCGGCGGCTGCCGCGTGCTGCCGCTGTCGTTTGCCGTACCGTCCTGTTCGCAGTGCAGCTTTTTTAAGGCCGTGGTGTAGCCGCATCACAGCCTTTTTTGTTTCGCTTTGCATGACCTGGTTTTTAGGATGGAGGATTTGAGTATGATTCGTAAAGTTGCCGTTATCATGGGTTCGGACAGCGACTGGCCGGTGGTCAAGGGCGCCTGCGCCCAGCTGAAAGCCCTGGACATCCCCTTTGAGGCCCACATCCTTTCGGCCCACCGCACCCCCGCCGAGGCGGCCGCCTTTGCCAAGGGGGCAAAACAGGCCGGCTTTGGGGTGATTCTCTGCGCCGCCGGCATGGCGGCCCACCTGGCCGGCGCCTTTGCCGCCAACACCACCCTGCCGGTGATCGGCATCCCCATGAAGGGCGGCGCCATGGACGGCCTGGACGCCCTGCTGGCCACCGTCCAGATGCCCAGCGGCATCCCGGTGGCGACGGTGGCCCTGAACGGCGCCAAGAACGCCGCCTGGCTGGCCGCCCAGATCCTGGCTCTGTCGGATGAAAAGCTGGCCGCCCGCCTGGAGGAAGAGCGGGCCAAGATGGGCCGCGAGATCGCCGCCAAAGAGGCCAAGCTGCAGCAGGAGGTCGCCGCCCTGTGACCTGAGGCGCCTGCATACGAACGGAAAAAGAAGAGAGACGAAGGAGCAAATATGTCTGATTTTGCCAACCCGCTCCACGAGGAGTGCGGGGTCTTTGGTATCTACGATAAAGCCGGCACCGAGGATGTGGCCGTGGCGGTCTACTCCGCCCTGTACGCTTTGCAGCACCGCGGCCAGGAGAGCTGCGGCATGGCGGTCAACGAGGACGGCGTCATCACCGGCCACCGGGACCTGGGCCTGGTGAACGAGGTGTTCACCCCCCAGGTGATGGAGAATATGCGCAAGCCCGAAGCGCGGATGGCCACTGGCCATGTCCGCTACGCCACCGCCGGCAGCCGTGTGCGGGCCAACGCCCAGCCCATGATCGTCCGGCACGGCCGGGGCACCATGGCCCTGTGCCACAACGGCAACCTGACCAACGCCATCCAGCTGCGCAACGCGCTGGAAAACGACGGCGCCATCTTCCACGGCTCGTCCGACACCGAGGTCATCTGCTACCTGCTGACCCGCAACCGCCTCAAGCACAAGAGCATCGAGCAGGCGGTGTCCGCCACCATGGACCAGCTGGACGGGGCTTACAGCCTTGTCATCATGTCCTCCACCAAGCTGATCGCGGTGCGGGACCCCCGCGGCTACCGGCCCCTGTGCATCGGCACGCTGCCGGGCGGCGGCTACGCCTTTGCCAGCGAGAGCTGCGCTCTGGACGCCGTGGGCGCCACCCTGCTGCGGGACGTGGAACCCGGCGAGATCGTGGTGGCCGACGCCAACGGCCTGCGCAGCATCAAGGACCACTGCAGCCATAAGCCCAGCCAGATGTGCGTATTTGAATACATCTACTTTGCCCGGCCCGACAGCACCATCGAGGGATGCTCGGTCCACGAGGCCCGGATGCAGGCGGGGCGGTTCCTGGCGCAGGAACACCCGGTGGACGCCGACGTGGTCATCGGCGTGCCCGACTCGGGCCTGGACGCCGCTCTGGGCTACGCCGAGGCCAGCGGCATCCCCTACGGCATCGGCTTTATCAAGAACAAATACATCGGCCGCACCTTCATCCAGGGCAACCAGAAGCAGCGCGAGAACAGCGTCCGCATCAAGCTGAACGTCATCGCCAGCACGGTGCGGGACAAGCGGGTGGTCCTGATCGACGACTCCATCGTCCGCGGCACCACCTCGGCCCGCATCATCAAGCTGCTGCGGGACGCCGGCGCCAAGGAGGTCCACTTCCGGGTGTCGGCCCCGCCCTTCAAGTTCCCCTGCTATTTTGGCACCGATATCCCCGACCAGAAGCTGCTGGTCGCCACCGACCGCACCGTGGACCAGATCAATGAGATCATCGGCGCGGATACGCTGGGGTATCTTTCCACCGAGCACGTCGTCCAGCTGGCCCCGGGAGCCGGCTGCGGCTTCTGCACCGCCTGCTTTACCGGCAAGTACGCCGTCAAGCCCGAGGTGGTGCTCTCGACCGACATCCACGACCGCCCCCTGCACCAGCGTCCCAAGGGGGAGAAAAAGTTAGGAGAGTAAACCATGGAAAAGAGCTATTCGGAAAGCTATAAGGCGGCCGGCGTCGATATCACCGCGGGCTACCGCTCGGTGGAACTGATGAAGCAGTATGTCAGCCGCACCATGAACGAGCACTGCATCGGCGGTCTGGGCGGCTTCGGCGGCCTGTTCGAGCTGGACTGCACCGGCATCAGCCATCCGGTCCTGATCTCGGGCACCGACGGCGTGGGCACCAAGCTGCGCATCGCCATGCTGCTGGACAAGCACGACACGGTGGGCATCGACTGCGTGGCCATGTGCGTCAACGACGTCATCTGCGCCGGCGCCAAGCCCCTGGTCTTCCTGGACTACATCGCCTGCGGCAAGAACGTGCCCGAAAAGATCGCCGACCTGGTCAAGGGCGTGGCCGAGGGCTGCGTCCAGGCGGGGGCGGCCCTGGTGGGCGGCGAGACCGCCGAGATGCCCGGCTTCTACCCCGAGGACGAGTACGATCTGGCCGGCTTTACCGTGGGCGTGGTGGACAAGAGCAAGATCCTGGACAACAACACCATGCAGCCGGGGGATGTCATCCTGGCGCTGCCCTCGTCGGGCGTCCACTCCAACGGCTTCTCCCTGGTGCGCAAGGTTTTTGATCTGGAGAACCACCCCGAAGTCCTCTCCGAAAAGCCCGCCGAACTGGAGGGCCGCACCCTGGGCGAGGCCCTGCTGGCTCCCACCAAGATCTACGTCAAGCCGGTGCTGGCCGTTCTGGACCAGGTCCATGTCCGGGGCATTTCCCACATCACCGGCGGCGGCTTCTATGAGAATATCCCCCGCAGCCTGAAAAAGGGCTGCTGCGCCCGCATCCGCAAGAGCGACGTGCGCACCCCGGCCCTGTTCGGCCTGCTGCAGAAGGCGGGCGGTATCCCCGAGCGGGATATGTTCAACACCTTCAACATGGGCGTGGGCATGATCCTGACCGTTCCCGCCGGTGAGGCGGACAAGGCCCTGGAGATCCTCCACGCCAACGGTGAGCCCGAGGCGTACCGTCTGGGCGTCATCGCGGAAGGCGAGGGGGTCGAACTGTGGTAAAGATCGCGGTGCTGGTCTCGGGCGGCGGGACCAATCTGCAGGCTTTGCTGGACAGCGAAGCCCGCGGCGAGAACCCCAACGGCAAGATCACCCTGGTGGTGGCCTCCAAGCCCGGGGTCTATGCCCTGGAGCGGGCGGCCAAAGCCGGCGTGGAGCACTGTGTGGTGCGCCGCAAGGACTACGCCAGCTCCGAAGCGTTCGATGCGGCTCTGCTGGAAGTGCTGAAAAGCCATGATATCGGCCTGGTGGTGCTGGCGGGCTTTTTGTCGGTGCTGGGGCCCAGCGTGGTGCAGGCGTACCCCCGCCGCATCCTGAACGTCCATCCGGCGCTGATCCCCGCTTTCTGCGGGCCGGGGATGTACGGCCTGCGGCCCCATCAGGCCGCGCTGGCCCGGGGCTGCAAAGTCACCGGCGCCACCGTCCACTTTGTGAACGAGGAGTGCGACGGCGGGCCCATCCTGCTGCAGAAGGCCGTGGATATCCTGCCCGGCGACACCCCCGAGACGCTGCAGAAGCGGGTGATGGTCGAGGCGGAATGGAAGCTGCTGCCCAAGGCTGTGGCCATGGTGTGCAGCGGCGAGATCGTGTGAGGATAGGGAGGAACCTTTTATGGAAAAGATCGACCTGAACGCTTACCTTGCCGGCAACGAGTACCCCGGCCGGGGCATCGCCGTGGCCATGGCCCCCGACGGACGGCAGATCTTCATCGGCTATTTCATCATGGGGCGCAGCGCCAACAGCCGCAACCGCGTCTTTGACCCGCTGCCCGAGCGGGGCGGCATCTGCACCATGGCCGCCGACCCGGCCAAGCTGGAGGACCCCAGCCTCATCATCTATAACCCTGTGCTGACGCTGGGCTCCACCCACATCGTCACCAACGGCGACCAGACCGACACCATCTACGACGGGATGTGCCGCGGCCTGAGCTTTGCGGACGCCCTGCGCACCCGCACCTTTGAGCCGGACGGCCCTAACTGGACCCCCCGCATCTCGGCGGTGGTCTATGCCGATGGCAGCTACCAGATGAGCATCCTCAAATCGGCCGACGGCAACGGGGACAGCGTCCAGCGCTATTTCTTCGATTACCCCCAGCCGGTGGCGGGGGAGGGCCATTTCATCAGCACCTACAAGTGCAACGGCAGCCCCATCCCCAGCTTTGAGGGCGAGCCCCTCCGCTTTGCCTGCCCCCGCACCATCGGGGACTTTGCCAAGGGACTGTGGGCCAGCCTGAACGACGACAACAAGGTCAGCCTGTTTGCCCGGGTGATCGACCTGGAGAGCGGCGAGAGCGGCGACATCATCTATAATAAGTACGACGCGGTGGACAGCTCCCTGGACGACCCCGAGGAGCCCGGCCTGCTGCCCGAAGAAATGGAATAAGGAGGAATTGCCATGAACGAACTTGCCCTGAAGTACGGCTGCAACCCCAACCAGAAGCCCAGCCGCATCTACATGGAGGACGGCAGCGACCTGCCCGTCACCGTTCTGAACGGGAAGCCGGGCTACATCAACTTTCTGGACGCCCTCAACTCCATCCAGCTGGTGTTCGAGCTGAAGAAGGCCCTCGCCATGCCGGCGGCCGCCTCCTTTAAGCACGTCTCCCCGGCGGGCGCGGCCATCGGCCTGCCCCTGACCGATGTGGAGCGGCAGATGTACCATGTGGCCCCCGATATGGAGCTGTCCCCCCTGGCCTGCGCCTACGCCCGAGCCCGCGGCGCCGACCGGATGTCTTCCTTTGGCGACTGGATCGCCCTCAGCGACGTGTGCGACGTGCCCACTGCCAAGCTGATCCAGCACGAAGTATCGGACGGCATCATCGCCCCCGGCTACGAGCCCGAGGCCCTGGCCATCCTGTCCAGCAAGAAGAAGGGCAACTACAACGTGGTGGCCATCGACCCGGCCTACCGCCCCAACCCCATCGAGCACAAGCAGGTCTACGGCATCACCTTTGAGCAGGGCCGCAACGATTTGGAGATCAACGCCGGCACCATGCTCTCCAACTTCGTCACCGAGAACAAGACAGTGACCGAGGAGCAGAAGCGGGACCTCGTCATCAGCCTCATCACCCTCAAGTACACCCAGTCCAACAGCGTCTGCTACGTCACCGGCGGCCAGACCATTGGCGTGGGCGCGGGCCAGCAGAGCCGCATCCACTGCACCCGCCTGGCCGGCCAGAAGGCCGACAACTGGCAGCTGCGCCACATGGACAAGGTGCTGAACCTGCCCTTCCGCGACGACGTGACCAAGCCCAACCGTGACAACGCCATCGACGTCTACATCGGGGACACCCCGGAGGACGTCATCGGGGACGACGTCTGGGCCGAGACCTTTACCCGCCAGCCCGAGCCCCTCACCGTCGAGGAGAAGAAAGAGTACCTCAGCCATGTCACCGGCGTGTGCCTGGGGTCGGACGCCTTCTTCCCCTTTGGGGACAACATCGAGCGGGCCCGCCGCAGCGGCGTGACCGCCATCGTCCAGCCCGGCGGCTCCATCCGGGACCAGCAGGTCATCGACACCTGCAACAAGTACGGCATTGCCATGGCCTTCTGCGGGCTGCGGCTGTTCCATCACTGATGCGGCACAGGGGAGGACAACGATGAAAATTCTGGTCGTAGGCGGCGGCGGCCGCGAACACGCCATCATCCGGGCGCTGAAAAAGAGCCCGGCCTGCACCGAGATCTGGTGCGCGCCCGGCAACGGCGGCATCAGCTATGACGCCAAGTGCAGGGACATCAAGGCCACCGACGTGGAGGCCATGGTGGCCTTTGCGAAAGAAGAACAGTTCGACTACGTGGTGGTCGCGCAGGACGACCCCCTGGCCCTGGGCATGGTGGACGCCCTGGCAGCGGTGGGCATCCCGGCCTTCGGCCCTGACAAGGCGGCCGCCCGCATCGAGGCGTCCAAGGTGTTTGCCAAGGACCTGATGAAGAAATACGGCATCCCCACCGCCGGCTATGAGACTTTCGACGACCCCGCCAAAGCCCTCGCGTACATCCGCGCGCAGGGCAAGTGGCCGGTGGTCATCAAGGCGGACGGCCTGGCCCTGGGCAAGGGTGTCCTCATCTGCGAGGACGAGGCCCAGGCCGAGGACGGCCTGAAGGAGATCATGCTGGACAAGAAGTTCGGCGCTTCGGGCAACCATGTGGTGGTGGAGGAGTTCCTCACCGGACCCGAGGTCAGCGTCCTCAGCTTCACCGACGGCAAGGTGGTCAAGCCCATGGTCTCCTCGATGGACCACAAGCGGGCAAACGACAACGACACCGGCCTGAATACCGGCGGCATGGGCACCGTGGCCCCCAACCCCTATTATACCCCCGAGGTGGCCCGGCGCTGCATGGACGAGATCTTCCTGCCCACCATCCGGGCCATGCAGGCCGAGGGCTGTCCCTTCAAGGGCTGCCTGTACTTCGGGCTGATGATCACCCCCGGCGGCCCCAAGGTGATCGAGTACAACTGCCGCTTCGGCGACCCCGAAGCCCAGGTGGTGCTGCCCCTGCTGGAGAGCGACCTGCTCACCGTCATGACCGCCTGCACCAACGGCGCCCTGGCGGACACCGAGGTCAAGTTCCGGGACGGGGCCGCGGCCTGCGTCATCCTGGCTTCCGGCGGGTACCCGGTCAGCTATGAGAAGGGCAAGGAGATCACCGGCCTGACCGAAGGCCAGCTGCCCGGCGAGGCGGACGTCACCGTCTACCACGCCGGCACCGCCATCCGGGCGGACGGCGCTCTGGTGACGGCCGGCGGCCGCGTGCTGGGCGTCACCGCTGTGGCGGACGATCTGCCCGCCGCCCTTGCAAAGGCGTACGCCGCAGCGGACAAGATCCACTTCGACAAGCTGCACCGCCGCAGCGACATCGGCGGCCGCGCCCTCAAGGCTTTGGAGGCACAGAAATAAACATCAGGGAACGATAAGAAGCGTAGGAGATGAGCCTATGGTATACAGAATTTATGTGGAAAAGAAGCCGGGCTTCGACGGCGAGGCCCGCCAGCTGCACAACGAGCTGACCACCCTGCTGGGCATCCGCAGCCTGACCGGCCTCCGCCTGCTGAACCGCTACGACGTGGAGGGCATCTCGGAGGAGCTGTTCCGCCAGTGCGCCGGCACCGTGTTCAGCGAGCCGCCGGTGGACGATGTTTACGGCGAGCTGCCGGCCCATACGGGCGCAGCCTTCGCGGTGGAGTACCTGCCCGGCCAGTTCGACCAGCGGGCCGATTCGGCCGCCGAGTGCATCCAGCTCATCAGCCAGGGCGAGCGGCCGCTGGTCCGCTCGGCCCGCGTCTACCTGCTGGACGGCGAGTTGACCGCCGGCGAGCTGGAGGAGATCAAAAAGTACGTCATCAACCCGGTGGAGGCCCGCGAAGCCTCCCTCGACACCCGCGACACCCTCCAGATGACCTACGCCGTGCCCGAGGCCGTCGCCACCCTGACCGGCTTCAACGAGCTGGACGAGGCGGGCCTGAAGGCCTTCATCGGCGAGAAGGGCCTGGCCATGGACTACGGCGACATCAAGTTCTGCCAGGACTACTTCCGCTCCGAGCAGCGCGACCCCACCATCACCGAGATCAAGATGATCGACACCTACTGGTCGGACCACTGCCGCCACACCACCTTCGGCACCATCCTGGACGACGTCCAGATCGACGACGCCGTGGTGCAGGAGGCGTTTGACCGGTATATGGCCCTGCGGGAGGAGACCGGCCGCACCGAAAAGCCCCGCTGCCTGATGGATGTGGCCACCATCGGCGCAAAGGCCCTCAAGCAGCGCGGCGTCCTGACCAACCTCGACGAGAGCGACGAGATCAACGCCTGCACCGTCAAGATCAAGTGCGATGTGGACGGCGAGGATCAGGACTGGCTGTTCCTGTTCAAGAACGAGACCCACAACCACCCCACCGAGATCGAGCCCTTCGGCGGCGCGGCCACCTGCATCGGCGGGTGCATCCGCGACCCCCTGTCCGGCCGGGTGTACGTCCACCAGGCCATGCGCCTCACCGGCTGCGGCGACCCCCGCACCCCGGTGGAGCAGACCCTGGCGGGCAAGCTGCCCCAGCGGAAGATCGCCCAGACCGCCGCGGCGGGCTACTCCTCCTACGGCAACCAGATCGGCCTTGCCACCGGCCACGTGGCGGAGCTCTACCACGAGGGCTACATCGCCAAGCACCTGGAGTGCGGCGCGGTGGTGGGCGCGGCCCCGGCGGCCAACGTCCGCCGGGAGCGGCCCGCCCCCGGCGACGTGGTGATCCTCCTGGGCGGGCGCACCGGCCGGGACGGCATCGGCGGCGCCACCGGCTCCTCCAAGAGCCACAACCTCAAGAGCCTGGACACCATGGCAAGCGAAGTGCAGAAGGGCAACGCCCCGGAGGAGCGCAAGCTCCAGCGGCTATTCCGGGACGGGGAGGTCACCCGGCTCATCAAGCGGTGCAACGACTTCGGCGCCGGCGGCGTCAGCGTGGCCATCGGCGAACTGGCCGACGGCCTGTCCATCGATCTGGACGCGGTGCGCAAGAAGTACGACGGCCTGGACGGCACGGAGCTTGCCATCTCCGAGTCCCAGGAGCGCATGGCCGTGGTGGTGGGGCCGGAGGACGTGGACGCCTTCCTGGCCGCCGCCCAGCGGGAGAACCTGGAGGCCTATCCGGTGGCTACGGTCACCGAGGAGCCCCGCATGGTCATGACCTGGCGGGGCCAGGTGGTGGCCGACCTGTCCCGTGCCTTCCTCAACACCAACGGCGCGGTGAAGCACGCCAGCGTGTCCGTCCCCGCCCGCCCGGACGGAGTGGCCCAGCCCAAGGCCCCCGCCCTGCGGGAGATGGCGGCCAGCCTGAAGTCCGCCTCCCGCCGGGGCCTCACCGAGCGGTTTGACGGCTCCATCGGCGCGGGCAGCGTGCTCATGCCCTTCGGCGGAAAGAGCCAGCGCACCCCCGCCCAGGCCATGGCCGCCCTGTTCCCCGTGCTGCCCGGGCAGGAGACCGACCAGGCCAGCGTCATGGCCTGGGGCTGCGACCCCGACCAGCTGTCCGCGGATCCCTATTCCGGCGCCCACAGCGCGGTGTACACCTCGGTAGCCAAGCTGGTGGCCGCCGGCGCGGACTACAAAACCGCCTATCTCACCCTGCAGGAGTTCTTTGAGAAGCTGCGCACCGACCCCGAGCGGTGGGGCAAGCCCTTCGCCGCCCTGCTGGGGGCCCTGGACGCCCAGCTGGAGCTGGGCGCGGCGGCCATCGGCGGCAAGGACTCCATGTCCGGCTCCTTCCTGGAGCTGGACGTACCCCCCACGGTGATCTCCTTCGCCATCGCCCCGGTGAAGGCCGGGGAGGTGCTCTCCCCCGAGTTTAAGGAGGCGGGTCACCCGGTGTACCTGTTCCACGGGGAGGGGCCCGAAGGGCAGAAGGCCGCCTGGGAGGAGTTCCACGCCCTCCACAAGGCCGGCAAGGTGAAGGCCGCCTGGGCCGTGGAGAACGGCGCGGCGGAGGCCGTGATGAACATGGCCTTCGGCAACGGCATCGGCTTTGCCGCCGATTCCAAGGCCGGCGCTCCCTGGTATGCCTCCCGCCCCGGCGACCTCGTGGCGGAGCTGACCGGGGACGTGGAGCTGACCCACGGCGGGAAGCTGGGCGCCACCACGGCGGAGCCGGTGGTCGCCATCGGCAGGGACTCCGCCCCCATTGACGAGCTGCTCTCCCTCAGCGAGGGGGTGCTGGAGGACGTGTACCCCACCCGGGCCGGCGCCTCCGGTGCGGTGAAGGCCATCTCCTGGGACAAGCGTTCCCCGGCGGTGCGCAAGCGCCGGGTGGCCCACCCCAAGGTGGTCATCCCCGTGTTCCCCGGCACCAACTGCGAGTACGACTCCGCCCGGGCCTGCCTGCGGGCGGGGCTGGAGCCGGAGATCCTGGTGGTGCGCAACCTGACCGCCGCCGATCTGGAGGAGTCCGCCCTGGCCCTGGAGAAGGCCATCCGCAAGGCCCAGATCCTGTTCCTCCCCGGCGGCTTCTCCGGCGGCGACGAGCCCGACGGCTCCGCCAAGTTCATCTGCTCCTTCCTGCGCAACCCCCGCCTCACCGACGCGGTGCACGACCTGCTGAAAAAGCGGGACGGCCTGATGCTGGGCATCTGCAACGGCTTCCAGGCCCTCATCAAGCTGGGCCTGGTGCCCTACGGCGAGATCCGGGACATGGACGACAAGTGCCCCACCCTGACCTACAACACCATCGGCCGCCACCAGAGCCGGTACGTCACCACCCGGGTGGCCTCCGTCCAGTCCCCCTGGATGCTGAAGTCCAGCGTGGGCGACCTGCACACCATCCCCGTCTCCCACGGCGAGGGCCGCTTTGTGGCCCCCCGGGCGGAGGTGAAGCGGCTCATCGCCGCCGGCCAGATCGCCACCCAGTATGTGGGGGCCGACGGCAAGCCCTCCATGGACATCGACGCCAACCCCAACGGCTCCCTGGAGGCCATCGAGGGCATCTTCTCCCCCGACGGCCGGGTGTTCGGCAAGATGGGCCACTCGGAGCGCCGGGGCCCCTACGTGGGCGTCAACATCCCCGGCGACAAGCACCAGCCCCTCTTCGAGAGCGGCGCGGAGTACTTCCGGTAACAAGTATAAAAAATGTGGGACAGCCGGCGGCTGTCCCACATTTTTTTATCTGATTTTAAGGATTCCTTCAGGGCAGTTTTACCTGGGCGTGGTAAGCTGTATCCATCAAAAGGAGGAATTGCTATGCTGACGCTGTTTACCCTCGGCATCATCTGCCTGGTGGCCGTGGTGGCCATCCCCGTGGTGCTGCTCATCATCGGCCTGCCCCTGATGCTGCTGCTGGGCCTGCTGCCCTGGCTGCTGCGGGTCGCCGGCGTGGTGCTGCTCATCAAGGCCATCCTGGATCAGCCCACCCGGTGGGAGAACTTCCTGCCCGCCATCGCCGCCTTCGCCCTCTCCGTCCTGCTGGGCTGGATCTTCTGAGCCCGTGCCGGCGGGGCGGGACATCCCCCGGCGGGTGCGGCTTTCCGGCCTTCTGTAGGGCGCGGCATCCTTGACGCGCCGCCCGCGGGGCGGTACGACAACTGCCAGGGGCCTGTAGGGGCGGATATCATCCGCCCGTCCCTCTATCCGCTGGGCTGCCTGTAGGGCGGGGGCTTGCCCCCGCCGTTATTTGCCGGGGTACCCCCGGGGGGCGGGCCTGCCCGGCCGGGGCCCCCATTTCTTCCCGAAGAAATGGGGAGAAAGAAGGGGCCGCCATCGGTGCTGTGCCTCCGAACTGCACTGGCGGCCGCGGCGGCGTTTTTGCTAGGGCTTGTTTGAAAATTGGCGATATGTCCAGCGGCGAGGAATTTTGGGCCGCTGGCAAGCAATTTTTTTGCAGAAATCCTGACGGATTTCAAGGAAAAAATGCGCCGTCCAGGGGGCAAAAGGCCCGCCGATTGGGCATGTTGACATGTTTCAAACATGCCCTAGGGCAGCCGCTCCGCCCGCAGAGCGCCGCCGCTGCCGGTGACGCCGTAAAAGGCGTACTCGCCGGGCTTCAGGGTGGAGGCGGCCAGGGCGGCGCGCACGGTGTCCAGATCCTCTGGCTTGAAGCGCACCGCGATGCCGCAGCCCAGGGAGATCTCCCGCAGCACCGGCATGGTGAGCACGTCCGCCGCCGGGCGGAGCACCTTCTGGGCGTAGATGGCCCCGTAGGTGGAGGTGAAGGTGATCACGCCGTAGTCCATTACAGGGAGACCACCTTGCCCGCCTTCTGCATGCGGGTGACAATGTCGTACATGTTGCTCACCGTGCCCACCCGGAGCCGGTCGGTGAGGCCGTAGAAGTTCAGGCAGGTGCCGCACACCAGGATCTCCACCCCGGCGGCGGACAGGACCTTCAGGTGCTCCGCGACCTGCTCGTCCAGGGTGGGCAGCTTCACCCCGGCGTTCATGAAGAGCACCGCCCCCGGCTTGTCCTCCCCCTGGGAGAGGGTGTAGAAGAACATGCGCATCAGGTTGGTGCCCAGCTCCCGGTCGCCGTCACCGATGATGTCCCGGCCCACAAATACCGCCCAGTCGCCGCCGGGGGCGGGCAGGGGGGCGTTGACCGCCTCCTCGCAGGCGGCGCAGCCGGTGCGGACAAAGGCCAGGTGGAATGCACCGCCCTGTTCCGTGACGGCGGCGTCAAAGCCCTGGTTGGCCGCCAGGCGCTTCAGGTTTTCCACCGCCGTGGTGTTGTCCACCAGGACGGTGAAGGTGCTCTCTCCGGCAGAGATGGCTTTCTTTGCCATGATCACGGGGGTGGGGCAGGCCTTGCCCCGGGCGTCGATGATGGGAGACATGGGCTCACGTCCTTTCTCTTTGGTACTGCCATTATACCGCCGGAACAGGCGGATTGTAAAGGATGGACGCAGCCGGACCGCCGCGCCCGGCGGACAACCTCCTGTAACCGCCATGGCATCTCAGAGGCATGGCACCGCCGGCGGCCCGGCGGGCCAACTCGGTACAGTGCAGCGGCCATCAGGGCCTGCGGGGTAATCCAGATGCGTGCCACCCGAGGCGCGGCAGCGCCTGTATCGAATTTCCCAAGGAAACGGGCGGCGATGCCGACCCGGTTCTTGCCAGCCAATCACAGCCCACTGCCGCCATGGACTCCGGGTCCGGGGTCGAAGGCGCCGGGGGCGCCTTCGATAAAAATCCACGCGAAGCCACCTCAAAAAACGCGGGCCCTGGTGGTTTTCCCACCGCTTTTGACAGCAAAAGCGGTGCGCCCGCCGCGCAGGCCCGCCCCCCGGGGGTGCCCCGGCGAATGGCGGGTGACCGCAGGTCGCCCCTACGGATGGCGCGCCGAGTCGTCGCGCCCCACGGGGCCAGCAGTTGCGGGGGAAAACGGGCGGATGATATCCGCCCCCGCGGAACGGGCGACCGCAGGTCGCCCCTACGAATGCCTTTCCCCGTGGGGATGGGAAAGGTACACCCGACATGGCTGGAAAATGTAAAGAATTCATGAAGAAAGCGGAAGCCTGCCCGGCTTCCGCTTTTTTACCGCCCGGATTTGTGGTATACTGGGTTGCGAATTTCCCGGAAAGGAGGCGGACAAGTGGATCTGCTCTTACAGTGGCTGACGGACAACCCCCAGTTTTGCGGCTGGTTCACCACACTGGTGCGGTTTTTGTTCCCCATACTGGCCCTGATGATTCTGATCCGGACCATCCACTCCCTGCTGACGGTACCCTGTCTGCCGGAGGTGTGGGCCTATCTGACCCTGCCCAACGGCGCCCAGGAGCCGCTGACCCACTGGGAGAACATCCTGGGCCGGGGCGGCAACTCCGACGTAATTCTCAACTACCCGGTGGTGTCCCGGCAGCACGCGGCCCTGATCCGCCGGGAGGACGACACCTGGACGGCCTACGACCTGGGCTCCAAGGGGGGCGTGACGGTGAACGGCAGGGCGGTGGAGAAGTCCGCCCCCGTCCAGTACGGCGACGTGATCGGACTGGGGGGCGTGGAGACGGTGCTCCTCCCCCTCTCTCCCGAGGAGAAGGCCCAGCGCCGCCAGCGCCGGCGTGCCTACCGGCCCGTTTCCCCCTGGCTGGGGCTGATCCTCCTCACCGTCTTCCAGGTGCTTACCGCCGTACAGCTCACCATCAGCGAGGGGGAGAACGCCACGGCGGTGATCCCCCTGACCTTCCTGCTGCTGACGGGGGTGATGTGGCTCTACTTCCTGGTGCTGCGGGCCTGCCGGCAGGTGGGCTTTGAGATGGAGACCATCGCCTTCTTCCTGTCCACCCTGTCCCTGGCGGTCACCGCCTCCTCCAACACCGGGGCGCTGCTCAAGCAGTTTTTGTGCGTAGCCATGGGCTTGGCCGGCTTCCTGGTGCTGGGCATCTTCCTGCGGGATCTGGATCGTGCCAAAAAGATCCGCTGGCTCATGGCCGGGGCGGCCATCGCCCTGGCCGCGGTCACCCTGCTGCCCGGCGTGCCCACCCAGTACGGCGCGGCCAACTGGCTCACCATCGCGGGGGTGTCCGTCCAGCCGTCGGAGCTGGCGAAGATCTGCTACATCTTCGCCGGGGCCGCCACCCTGGAGCGGCTCTTCCACAAGCGGAACCTGGGGCTGTTCATCCTGCTCACCGGCGTATGCCTGGGCTGCCTGGCCCTGATGAGCGACTTCGGCACCGCCGCCATCTTCTTTGTCACCTTCCTGGTGATCGCCTACCTCCGCTCCGGCGACTGGGCCACCCTGGCCCTGATCTGCGGCGGCGGGGTGTTCGCCGTGCTCACCGTGCTCTCCCTCAAGCCCTACATCCTCCGCCGCTTCGCCACCTGGGGCCATGCCTGGCAGAACGCCTCCACCGGCAGCGGCTACCAGCAGACCCGCACCATGGCCTCCGCCGCCTCCGGCGGGCTGGTGGGGGTGGGCCCCGGCGAGGGCTGGCTCCACAACGTGGCCGCCGGGGACACCGACCTGGTGTTCGGCATGCTGTGCGAGGAGTGGGGGCTGATCATCGCCCTGCTGGCGGTGGGCTCGGTCATCACCCTGGCGGTGTTCGCCGTCCGGGCCTGCCGGGCGGGGCGGAGCTCCTTCTACGTCATCGCCGCCTGCGCCGCCACCTCCATGATGGTGTTCCAGACCTGCCTCAACGTGTTCGGCGCGGTGGATATCCTCCCTCTCACCGGCGTTACCTTCCCCTTTGTGTCCAACGGGGGCACGTCCATGATCTCCTCCTGGGGGCTGCTGGCCTTTTTGAAGGCCACCGACACCCGGCCCAACGCCAGCTTTGCCATCCGGCTGCCCTCCCGGCGGGAGGATCGGAAAAACGCCGCCCTGGCCCCCCAGGCCGGGGAAGAATGGGAGGCGGACTATGAAGAAAATTGAAAAACGGGCCCTGCTCTGCCTGCTCCTGGCCGGCGCCCTGCTGGCGGGCACGGTGCTGTTCGTGGGCCGCTTCCTGGTCAACGGCTCCTCCTGGGCCTCCTTCCTGCCGGTGTTCAGCGGGCAGCCCGCCACCGGCCGGGTGCTGGATCGGGACGGGGATGTGCTCACCTGGGTGGATGAGGACGGGAAGCGCCGGTACTATGACGGGGCCACCGTGCGGGAGGCCACCCTTCACGCCGTGGGGGACGCGGAGGGCCGCATCGGCACCGGGGCCCTGGTGGCCTTCGCCGACAGGCTGTCCGGCTACAACCTGCTCACCGGCTCCTACTCCCCCCTGGGCCAGGGCAACGACCTCTACCTCACCCTGGACGCCCGGTACAACTACATCGCCTACCAGGCCCTGGGCGGCCGCAAGGGGGCGGTGGGGGTGTACAACTACAAGACGGGGGAGATCCTGTGCATGGTGTCCGCCCCCTCCTTTGACCCGGCCAATCCCCCCGACATCCAGGATGGGGACGAGCGGTACGACGGCGTGTACCTCAACCGCTTCCTCTCCGGCACCTTCACCCCCGGCTCGGTGTACAAGACCGTCACCCTGGCCGCCGCCATCGAGAACGTCCCGGATCTCTACGACCGCACCTGGACGTGCACCGGCTCCACCACGGTGGGGGACGGCACCGTCACCTGCCCCTACGCCCACGGGGAGCAGGACATCTACGCCGCCCTGTCCAACTCCTGCAACGGGGTGTTCGCCCTCCTGGCCGACGAGCTGGGGGAGGACGTGCTGGCCCGGTACACGGAGAAAGCGGGGCTCACCGCCTCCTACTCGGTGAACGGCATCCGCACCGCCGCCGGTTCCTTCGACCTGGACGGCCTCACCGCCAACGAGCTGGGCTGGGCCGGCGTGGGCCAGTACAACGACCTGGTGAACCCCTGCGCCCTCATGGTGTACATGGGGGCCATCGGGGGCGGCGGCAGGGCCGCCGTGCCCGAGCTGATCCTGAAAACGGAGAACGCCCTGGGCCTGCCCTCCCTGCCCTCCTTTACCAGCCATACCGGCACCCTGATCGCCTCCGACACCGCAGAGGCCCTGGCGGACATGATGGGGCGCAACGTCACCGACCAATACGGCTCCTCCCGCTTCCCCAACATGGACCTCTGCGCCAAGAGCGGCACCGCCGAGGTAGGGGGCGGCAAGTCCCCCCACGCCTGGTTCGCCGGATTCCTCCGCAATGAGGACGCCCCCTACGCCTTCGTGGTGCTGGTGGAGAACGGCGGCTCCGGCGCCGACGTGGCCGGCTCCGTGGCCGCCCAGGTGCTGGACGCGGTGGTCAACGGGTATTGATTGCCGTGCGACGCATGCCCGGTGGGGCGCGACAAGGTGAATTGCCCCAACGGGGCAAGAGAAGGTGCCCTGGGGTACGACTCGGCGCACCCAATGGGGCCCCCGCGGCGACCCAACGGAGTGGTCGTCGTGGGGAGAGGAGGCCCAGCGGAGGGAATGAGCTTTCGCGTTTACGCGGAAGCGAATGATCCGCAGCTTGGGCCGACGATGTAGGGGTGACCTGTGATCGCCCGCTGTTATCGGGGCCCCCCGGGGGCGCGCCTGCGCGGCGGGCGCCCCCATTTCTTCCCGAAGAAATGGGGGAAAAGAAGGGGCCGGGGGAGTTCCCCCCGGCGCCCCCCAGTACGGGGGCTCATGGCGGCATGCGCTGTACAGGCCAAACAAAAACCGGGCGTACATCCACGCCCGGTTCCTTTTTTGTGTCCGTCACAGGCGCTGCCGCGCCTTGGGTTGCCCGCGTCGATCACCCGGCAGGCCCTGACAGCGGCTGCGCTGTACC
>DWWN01000022.1 GCA_019119685.1 Candidatus Faecalibacterium faecigallinarum | reverse complement strand
GGAATGAGACATACTGTAGCTGCTGTTGAACTGGGTACAAGCCCTTAGGAACAGAATTCAGGAGTCAAAAGTTTGTTCGATAGGACTGAACCGGCTATAGGCCGGACGAGCCGGCAGACGGAAGCGATTTCCTTAGGGAAATTGCGGCTGTCTGCCGGCCTTTTTTATTTGCTACTTGGTTGTCGCTTCCGTCGCCCCACGGGAGTGACAGATGCGCCAGCATTGGGAAACATACATCGCCAGATACCCATAACCTTCGGATTTTGCACGTCCATACACGCGTCAAAATCTGGAGGATTATACAATGCGTTTCGATGCAATGGAATGTGGAAAGAGAATCAAGGCTCTGCGGGAAGAAAAAAGACTTACCCAAATGGAACTTGCTGAGCAAATTTGTATTACTACCGATCATCTGCGGGCTATTGAACGCGGGCGGAGAGCTTGTTCCATCGACTTGCTGGTGGATTTGTCTCTATTTTTTGAAGTAACCTTAGATCATCTTATTTTAGGTAGAACCCCAGCAAACGAAATAATCCGGGCAGAAATTTTACAGGCCATCGGAATCTTGCAAAACATCAAAAACACCCTTTAGTTTGGTATCGCTACCGTGTCTGTGAGACACGGTAACCGGGTCTACCAGTCACTCCCGCAACGAAAATTTCTAAGGTATCATAGAGTCACAGCAAGGGCCTCCCCAAACGGAGGACAAGCCCGAAGCCAGCGGACCTTGAAAAATGAATAAACAGCCTTCTGGTACTTCCAGACAATGATACTTCCGTAACTCGCGGCCCGGCCACAAAGAAGGCGGGGCGGCTGAAATGCCGATGGAGCGGTGCAAATCCGCCGCCAGAAGATTCCCAACCCTCCCCGGGACGTCGAGGACAAATGGGGGAAGGAAACCCAAACAAGATTTCGGCCCGCCGGCTGAGAATCATGTTCCAGGCTGGCGGGCTTTTTATATCAACACAACAATTTATAACAGACAGGAGGTCAACTATGAGCCGTAGCTACACGCGCAATCTGAATACCGTATCCCTCATCACGCTGTGTCCGGTCTGCCTGCATTCCTTCCAGGATGCCAGGCGCACAACGCTGCGTCGCGCTGATCTGCGCCAGCAGACCAAGGATGTCTGCACCTACTGCCAGACCCGTTATGGGTTTGACTACTATGCCCAGCCTATGGTTCACAGAGACCCGAACCGGAGGGAGGCCAAAGCCTATGCTGCGACGGCTGAAGATTGACCCCGAGTTTCAGAGCAAGATTCCGCCCCTGACCTTTGAGGAGTTGAACCTGTTGGAAACCAACATCCTGGAGGAGGGCCGGATTCTCAGCCCCCTGATCGTCTGGAACGGTCTGATTGTAGACGGCCATAACCGCTTTGCGATTCTGAAAAATCATCCCGAAATCAAGTACACCGTGCTGGAAAAAGAGTTCGCCAACCGCTATGAAGCGATTGTCTGGATTTGCAAAAACCAGCTTGGCAGGCGAAATCTGACGCCAGAACAGCGAAAATACTTGATTGGGAAACAGTATGAAGCCGAAAAGCAATCTAATGGTGGAGATCGAAAAAGTTCCGCAAAAAAATCAGTTGGTCAAAATGACCAACTGATCGGGAAAAAACACACCAGACTTCGGATTGCAGATGAGAACAATGTAAATGAAAGCTTTGTTCGACGGGCGGAGTCGTTCGCAAATGGAGTGGATGCAGCAGAAGAAGCTGTTTCCGGCATCCGTGCCAAAATACTGTCCGGCGAGGTGAAACCCACGGCGGCTGAGCTGGCCGCCGTGTCCCGCGCAGCCCCGGAGGAGCGCCCGGCACTGGTGGCTAAACTCTGTAAGCCGAAGGATGAGAAAAGGGCTGGCAGAAAAGAGAAGAGAGCGGCATCGACCACAGTAAGGGCAAAGGCAGAAAAACTCGAAACCGAGGCTTCGGAGCCTTGCGAGCCGGCAGAGCTTCCGTCCGCTCCTTCTCCTGAGCTGGCACCGCAGCCAGTGAAAATCGACAACCAGCAGCTGCTGGAGATCGCGGCCAGCCGGTATCACGCCAAGCGCCGGGCCACCGGCAGCGATATGCTGTGCGAGATCGAGGCTGCGGCGGACAATCTGAAACAGCGGTGGGAGCAAGCCTTCCAGTATTACCCCGACCTTCTCATCGACCGTGACAATCGGACCGCAGTCGCCATGATTGCCCAAAGCCTGACAAATTACTTAAACGAAGTGGAGGAACGTACCCTATGAGATTCTACTCTTATCCCTATAAAGAAATTTCCATCAACAGCGCCTTCCTGGAGATCCCCGCCGAGTACCAGCGCAAGCTGCAGATGGGCAAGGTCAAACAGATGGTGGCCGAGTTCAACGGCGTCATTGTCAATCCGCCCAAGGTCAGCTACCGGGATGGCCGCTACATCGTGATCGACGGCCAGCACACCATCGTGGGCCTCAAGACCCTCAACGGCGGCAATGACTTGCCCATCCTCTGCCGGGTCTACGTTGGTCTGACCAAAGAGGAAGAAGCTCTCGTGTTTGCTCAGCAGACCGGCGCATCCACTCCCCTTTCTGCGGGTGCGAAGCTGCGGGCCAAGCTGGTGGGCCAGGATGCCGAGTCCCACGCTTTCCTGGCCGCCACCGAGGCGGCGGGGCTGCAGCTGGGCACCGATCATGTACGGGCCAACCGCAAAATCATCTGCGTCAGCACCGCCCTCAAAGAATTCCGGCAGTATGGCCCGGACATCTATATCGAGAGCCTGCGGGCCATTGCCGAAGCCTGGGACGGCGACCCCGATTCCCTGCGGCCGGGCATCATCCAGGGGGTGATGCGCTTCATCGCCCTCTATAAGGACGAATACAAGTACAGCCGCCTGGTAAAACGGTTGGCCACCATATACCCCATGAAGCTGGTCCGCGACGCCGACGCCATGAGCGGCGCGGCATCTTACCGATACATGATGCAGGTCCTGATACTCTATAATGGATGCAGCAAAAAGAATATGCTGCCGGTGAAGTTCTGAGAAGTTGGATTGGAGGTAGCATCATGTACGAGAATCCTGTTTTGAACGAAACGGCCCCTATCCAGGTGGAAGAAGTGGTGCTGCCCCAAATCGTCAGCATCAAGCAGGCCAGCCAACGGATGGGGCTGCCGGCCTACTACGTTCGCCGACTGTGCAAAGAAGTGCCGGGGATAGCGTTCCAGTCCGGTGTCAAGTGGTATATAAACCTTGGCAAAATGGCGGAATATTTCAACAACGGAATGACCTCTGCCTGATTTGTCAAGGATGCCGGCGCGGTTGGCGACATCCTAAAAATTTACGCTGCAACCTGTTATACTCACCATGACAGAAGAAAGGAGGTTACGAGTATGGCTTCTGTAAAACTGATCGAACCCAAGAAAAAGCCCAAGTATTTCCAGCTCACCGCCATTGTCATGGTGAATGGAAAATCGGAGCGGCGCTATGGCCGCTTTGACTTTGACCCTACCGAGCTGAAAACGGCCCGCCAGCGCCTGGCAGCGGCGAATGCGGCGGCGGTGGAGTTTGAGCGGGAGCAGCAGGCTCAGATCGACAAGGAAATGGCTGGCGGCGGCAAAACGTTCGAGCAGGTGGCAAGAGAGTACATTGACTCCAACCGTTCTCTGTTGGAGCCGTCCGCCCGCCTGAAAGGCGATGCAGAGCAGCACCGGAACAAGGCGAATACGACCCGTAATAAGAATGGCTACCTCAACAAAATCAGAGGCTATCCCCAGTTCGCACAAAAACCGATCGGCACCATCACCAAGAAGGATTGCGACCAGGTCCTCCGCCTGTTGGAGAAAGGATGCACCCGGGTCTATCAGCGGGCGACGCTGAAACCGGGGGCCAAGGCGTACAAGACCATGTCCTGCCCCAAAATCGCAGAATTTTGCACCATCAAAGAAGAAACGGTGGAAAAGTCCTTCCGCGGGGAAAGCGTCTCGCTTGATTCCGCGCAGCAGATTGCAAAAGCGCTGGGACAGGAGGTTGAGACTCTCTTTGAGGTAGAGACGGACGAGCGGCCCATCACCCAGAAAACCATGCGGGAATACGTTCTGTTTATCCGTGCCGTGATCAACTACGCCAACGAGAACTACAACGTAGACGCCAAGCCGCCCCAGATACGGGCCTGCGGTAAGAAAGGAAAGAGCGTGGACTGCCTTCATAAAGACGAGGTGGAGCGCCTGCAGCAAACGCTAAAAGAGTGCTCCCTGCTGGAGCGGGCGATCATTCTGTCTTTGCTGAATACCGGCGTCCGCCGCGGAGAGCTGGCCGGACTGACGTGGCAGGATGTGAACTTCAAGGAGTGCACAATCCACATTTCCAAGTCTCTGCTGGTCTTTCAGAATTTCGGCTACCAGCTCACCGCAACCAAAGAGAACAATGTCCGGGATGTGGACGTTGCACCGGAATTTATGGCTTTCCTGGAGGACTACTACCGGCAGTGGAAAGCTCAGAAAAAGGTGATGGGCGCGGCCTGGCAGAAAAGCCTGGATAGAAAATCGGCCAAGTATGCTTCTTCCCTGCTGGCTCTGCGAGGGAATGACTTTGTGATCTGCAACGACCACGGCTTCCCCATCAACCCGGATAGCTACGGCAGTCTGGTGCGGCGGGTCGGCAAAAAGGCGGGCATCGAAGGGCTGCACCCCCACATGTTCCGGCACACCTTCGTCAGCATCCTGTTGTCCAACCCCAACATCGGCATCGCCACAGTGGCGGCGGAAGCGGGCCACGCCCAGCCCAGCACAACGCTGGCGATCTATACCCAGGTGTATGACCGCCGCCGCGAGGAGATACGCAAACAGATGAGCCAGGAACTGTACAGCGAATAAACAATTTCCGCCAAAAGGCAGAAAGAAAAGCACGAAACGCGATGTTTCGTGCTTTTTGGTGGGCCAGGCAGGATTCGAACCCGCGATAACCCCGTTATGAGCGGGGAGTTCTGACCGCTGAACTACTGGCCCGTATGGAGATGAAGCTGGACCTGCGAGGGCGCATTCGGATGCCCTTCGTAGGTAAAAAGTAGGTGGAAACGCTTTTTTGCCGTTATGACGGCGAGAAAACGACGAATATGCGGATGTTTTGGAAGCGCCGGTTGGCAGGGCCAGCCGGTTATGAGCCGCCAGCTCTGACCAGCTGAGCTACTGGCCCGCAGAGCCTCCTGCATAAGCGTCCAGGGGGATACTATATTAGTATAGCAGATTTGCGCCCAAATGAAAAGACTTTGCGGAAACTTTGCCGCTTTGGAGGCAAAATGTGCTATACTGGTGGGACAAAAGCAGGCAGGGAGGGCTGGATATGAGACAGAACCATCGGACAGGCCGCGGGCAGGCCCGGCACGGCGGACGCCGCCGGGCTGGGGCCGGCGTCACCCGGCGGGGCTTTTTGCTGGGCGCCGGCGCGGCCGCGTTGGGGGCCGCGGGCCTCTGGCTGCGCGGCTGCGTCCGGCCGGACGGGGGCGGCGCTTCCTCGGGGCCGGCTGCGCCTGCCGCCGGGGAGTGGCGGGCCGCCTGGATCAGCTACATCGAACTGCAGGGGATGGACTACACTTCGGCGGATGCGTTCCGGGCCGGGGCCGAGGCCATGATGGACAACTGCGCCGCTCTGGGCCTGAACACCGTCATCGTCCAGGTGAGGCCCTTTGGGGACGCCATCTACCCCAGCGCCCTGTTCCCCTGGAGCCATATCTGCACCGGGACGCAGGGGGTCTCCCCCGGCTTTGACCCACTGGACCTGCTGCTCACGGCGGCCCACGGGCGGGGGCTGTCCTTCGAGGGGTGGATCAACCCCTACCGGCTGCGGGCGTCGGCCGCCTCGCCGGGCGCGCTGGCGGCGGACAATCTGGCCAACACCCACCCCGAATGGGTGGCGGCGGTGGGCGACGGGCTGTACCTCAACCCCGCCCTGCCCGAGGCGGCCGCCTACGTGGTAGAGGGGGTGGCCGAGCTGGTGCGCAATTACCCGGTGGACGGGGTGCACTTTGACGACTACTTCTACCCCACCACCGACCCCGCCATCGACGCGGCCCCGTTTGCGGCCAGCGGCGCGGCGGACCTGGCCGGGTGGCGGCGGCAGAACGTCACCGCCCTGGTCAAGGCGGCCCACGACGCGGTCAAGGCCGCCGACCCCACCCTCCGCTTTGGGGTCAGCCCCCAGGGCAACCCCGACAACGATATGGAGCAGCAGTACAGCGACGTATACGGCTGGCTGGCCGCCGATGGCGGGGAGGCCGTGGTGGACTACCTCTGCCCGCAGATCTATTGGGGGCAGGGGTATACCCTCTCCAACGGGTCCCGGCGGTTCGCGTTTGAAAACATCGTGCCCGAATGGCTGGCCATGCCCCGGGGCAGCGCGGCCCTGTATGTGGGGCTGGGGGCCTACCGCATCGGGGACGGGGACGGCGGGGCCAACCCGGACAGCGTCTCAGGCTGGTCCACCGGCCGGGCGCTGGCGGACCAGGTGGCCGCCCTGCGGGCCGCTGGCGCGGGCGGATACGCGCTGTACCGGTACGGCTCGCTGTTCCAGAACAGCGCCTGGCCCCAGCTGGCTGAGGCCGAGCGCGCCGGCCTGGCCGCCGCGAACTCCGCCGCCGGTCCGTCGGCCTGATGCGGAAAACGGTTGTATGCAGGAGGAAAATGCGGTATAATAACCCAGTGGACACACAACATAGCGGAAAAAAGCGTTCCGCCCGGAGGTTTTTATGGAACGGAAAACAAAACGGATGCGGCTGGCTGCCCTGCTGCTGGCTGCCGTGCTGGCCTTTGGCCTGACCGGCTGCGAGAGCCTGAAAGACAGCGTGGCCAATATGCTGGGCTATTCCAGCGCAGAGGAAGTGGACACCACCAACTGGGCCGAGGCCACCACCGACCCCATCATGCTGCCGGAGGGCACCGACGCCACGGCCCAGTGGACCAATGTGGTGGCAAACGGCACCCTGTACGGGGTGTATAACGGCATTTGGAGCCGGAACACCGGCTATTTCCAGGTGTCGGGGGACAGCCTGACCATCACCGCTTGCGGCACCGCCGAGGGCGTCCAGGAGTACAAGATCGCCCTGTGGAAAAAGGTGGACGGCGGGGCCCAGTATGTGGACGGCTCCACCGGCTATATCCACACCGACGGCTCCAACTACCGGTTCACCATCGGCGGACTGGACCCCTCGGCCCAGTACCGCCTGACCATCTCCTATGACTCCAGCCGGTACTATCTGTACGGGATGTTCAAAGCGGAGGGGATCGCAGGATGAAAACACAGACCAGAAATACCATGATGCTGGTGCTCTGCGCCCTGATCTGGGGCCTGGCCTTTGTGGCCCAGAGCGCCGGCGCCGCGCTTGCGCCGTTTGCCTTTTTGGCCTGCCGCAGCTGGCTGGCGGTGGCGTTCCTGTGGCCGCTGTGCCATGTGTTCGACGCCGTCCGCCGCCGCAAAGGGGAACCTATAGCGCCCAGCGCCGGCCCCCGGCGCCGGCTGCTGCTGATGGGGGGCGCCGTGTGCGGCACCCTGCTGTTTGCCGCGTCGGCGGCCCAGCAGATCGGCATCACCCTGAACCCGTCCACCGCCAAGGCCAGCTTCATCACCGCCATGTATGTGGTGCTGGTGCCGGTGGTGGGGCTGCTGTTCGGCCGCAAGAGCCCGGCCCAGATCTGGGGCTGCGTGGTGCTGTCGGTGGCCGGGCTGTACCTGCTGTGTATGCAGGGTGGCTTTGGGGGCGTGGAGGCCAGCGACGGCATTTTGCTTTTGTGCGCGGTGCTGTTCACCTTCCAGATCATCGCGGTGGACCACTTTTCCCCCCAGCTGGACGGGGTGCGGCTGAGCCTGGTGCAGTTCTTGGTGGTGGCGGTGGAGAGCACCGCGGCCTCCCTCCTGACCGAGACGGTGGCCCTTGCGGACCTCACGGCCAACGCCCTGCCCGTCCTGTACTGCGGGGTGCTGTCCAGCGGGGTGGGCTACACCTTGCAGATCCTGGGCCAGCGGGACCTGAACCCCGCCATTGCCAGCCTGGCCATGTGCCTGGAAAGCGTCTTTGGGGCGCTGGGCGGCTGGCTGCTGCTGAGCCAGAACCTTTCGCTGCGGGAGCTGGCGGGCTGTGTGCTGATCTTTGCGGCGGTGGTGGGGGCTCAGCTGCCCCTGGAGCGGCTGCTCCGCCGCCCTGCCGGCGGTGGCCGGGAATAAAGCGGCCGCCCAGCAGCGGCAGGCCGGCGGCGTCTGCTACGAACTGGCCCGCCGCCGGGTGAAAAACCTGAACCTGCGGGTCCGCTCCGACGGCACGGTGGCGGTCAGCATCCCGATGCGCACCCCGGTGCGGGAGGCGGACGCCTTTGTCCTGGCCCACCGGGACTGGATCGAGGCCGCGGTCCAGCGGCAGCTGCGCCGGGCCGCCCGTCCCCTGCCCGACCGGGAGGCGGCCCTGGCCCATTTTACCGCCCTGAGCCGGCAGGTGTTCCCTGCCTTTGCCGGGGCTCTGGGGGGCCGGATGCCCGTCGTCAAAGTGCGCGCCATGACCAGCCGCTGGGGCGTCTGCGCCCCGGCCAAACGGCAGATCACCTTTGCGCTGGCTTTATACGATATGCCCCCCGAAGCCCAGCTGTATGTGGTGGTGCATGAGTTCTGCCATTTTCTGGTGCCCAACCACAGCCCGGCCTTCTGGGCCGAGGTGGAAAAGCGCCTGCCCGACTGGAAAGCCCGCCGCCGCCTGCTGCGGGAAGGCTGAAACAAACGGAGGTAAATGACCTTTGGAACCGAACAACGCCCCGGAACAGGGGCAGAATAAATATACCAAGCTGGCCGGCAACACCATGATCTTTGCCATCTCCAGCTTTTCGTCCAAGCTGCTGACCCTGATCGTCCAGCCCTTTTTGACCTATGCCATGCGGGATGTGCAGAGCATGGGCGTCTCGAAGCTGCTGAGCCAGTGCGCCAACCTGCTCATCCCTCTGGTGTCGATGGGGATGTCCAACGCCATCATCCGCTTTGGCCTGGACAAGGGCAACAGCAAAAAGCAGGTGTTCACCAACGGCCTGCTGACCATCCTGCTGGGCTACGCGGTGCTGCTGCTCTGCTGGCCTTTGCTCAGCCTGGCCCCCGGCATTGGGGACTACGGCGTCTTTTTGTGCATTTACGTCCTCACCAGCTGCCTGCGCACTCTCTGCACCCAGTTCATCCGCAGCCGGGAACTGAACCGCCTGGTGGGCATCGACGGGGTGCTGTGCACCTTTGCGACCCTGATGTTCTATGTGCTGTACCTGGTGGTGCTGGACATGGGCGCCGAGGGCTATTTGCTGGCCATCATCTGCGGCGACGTCACCAGCAGCCTGTTTTTGTTCTTTACCGGCAAGCTGTGGCGCTACATCGACTTTGGGCGCATCAACGGGGCTTTGTGGCGGGAAATGCTCCGCTTCTCCCTGCCCATGATCCCGGCCCAGATCAGCTTCTGGATCATCAACGCATCGGATATGTTCTTCGTCAACGCCATGTGCGAGGGCTACGGCGGCCGCACCGGCGCCGAGTGGAGCGGCCTGCTGTCCACCGGCTATTTCCTGCCCACCATTTTGAACACCCTGGGCACCATCTTTTACGACGCCTGGCAGCTGTCCGCCGTCACCGAGGAAAAGGGCCGCAGCCATTTCTTTTCCACCGTGTTCCGCAGCTATGCGAGCGTCATGTTCTGCTGCGCGGCGGGCATTCTGTGGCTGTGCCGCCCGGTCATGCTCATCATGAAGTCCAGCTACTTCGACGCCTGGCAGTTCGTCCCCTACCTGACGCTGGCGGCGGTGTTCACCTGCTTTACCCAGTTTATGAACAGCATCTACGTCGTCTACAAGCGCTCCACCCACAGCCTGTACACCATGATGGCGGGGGCGGTGGCCAACTGCATCATGAACTATCTGGGCATCCTCTGGTTTGGCCCGGTGGGCGTCACATATGCCTCTTTCCTGGCCATGGTGCTGGTGTTTGTGCTGCGGGCGCTGGACAGCCGGCAGATGCTGCGGCTGCGGCTGCATCCGGTCCACATGACGGTGAACGTGGCCTTCCTGGTCATCGAGGCGGCCATCACCCTGGCGGAAGTCCCCCTCTACGGCCTGTGGACCGGCCTTTTGTGCGGGGTGGTCATCCTTTACAACTTCGACGGCGTCTGGGCCATGGGCCGGGCCATCCTGCCCCGGCTGCTGGGCCGCCGGGCCGCCCCTCTGGTGGCCTGGGTGGACGGCGTGGTGGAAAAGATCTACCACTGACGCCCCTGCAAACAGAAAAAACGGCTCCCCTTTCCGCCGCGCGGGCAGAAGGGGGAGCCGTTTTGTTGCGCTGTATCAGTAGCCCAGCATCTCGTGGGCGGTCTTTTCAATGGTGGCGGCGTCCAGGCCGAAGGCGTGGATCAGGTCCCAGGCGGGGCCGGAGCAGGCAAAGCGGTCCTGAATGCCGACGCGGCGGACCGGGACGGGCTGCTTTTCGGCCAGCAGGGAGCAGACGGCCTCGCCCAGGCCGCCGATGACGCTGTGCTCCTCGCAGGTGATGACCTTCCCGCAGTCGCGGGCGGCTTCCAGGATCAGCTCTTCATCCAGGGGCTTGATGGTGTGGATGTTCAGCACCCGCGCGCCAATGCCCTGGGCGGCCAGGTGCTCGGCGGCGATGCGGGCCTCGTTCACTTCCAGGCCGGTGGCGATGATGGCGATGTCGCTGCCCTCGGTGACCTTCTCGCCCTTGCCGATCTCAAAGTGATAGTGGTCGGGGTCGTGGAAAACGGGCACTGCCAGGCGGCCCAGCCGCAGGTAGACGGGGCCTTCCATCTCGAAGGCAGCCCGGACGGCGGCCCGGGCCTCGATATCGTCCGAGGGGCAGATGACGGTCATGCCGGGCAGGGAGCGCATCAGGGCGAAGTCCTCGCAGCACTGGTGGGACGCGCCGTCCTCACCCACCGAGATGCCGCCGTGGGAGGCGCAGATCTTGACGTTGAGGCGGGGGTAGGCGATGGAGTTGAGGATCTGCTCATAGGCGCGCGCGGCGGCGAACATGGCAAAGCTGGACACAAAGGGGACCAGTCCCATGGTGGACAGGCCGGCGGCCACGCCCATCATGTTGGCCTCGGCGATGCCGCAGTCAAAAAAGCGTTCGGGGGCCACTTTCTGGAACATGGCGGTGCAGGTGGAGACCGACAGGTCGGCGTCCAGCACCACCAGCTCGGGGTGTTCGGCGGCCAGCGCCTGCAGGGTAGCGCCGTAGCTGTCGCGGGTCGCGATGTTTTTCACTTCTGCCATAAATCAGCCCTCCTCCTTTTCCAGTTTGGCCAGGGCGGCGTTCAGCTCGTCCATGGCGGTGTGGTAGTCGGCGTCGCCGGGGGCTTTGCCGTGCCAGTTGGCGTTGTTCTCCATATAGCTGACGCCCTTGCCCTTGGTGGTGTTCAGGATGATGAAGGTGGGGCGGCCCTTCTCGGCGTGGAACGCGTCCACGGCGGCCTCGATCTGGTCGAGGTCGTGGCCGTCGACGGACAGCACCTTGAAGCCGAAGGCTTCCAGCTTTTGATCCTGGGGGGCGCTGTTCATGACCTTTTCGATGGCACCGTCGATCTGCAGATGGTTCAGGTCCAGAAAGACGCACAGGTTATCCAGCTTGTAATGGGCGGCGAACATGAAAGCCTCCCAGCACTCGCCTTCCTCAATCTCGCCGTCGCCCATGATGGCGTAGACCCGCACCTGGTCCAGGCCCTTGACCTTGGCGCCCAGGGCCATGCCGCAGGCGGCCGAAATGCCCTGGCCGAGGCTGCCGGTGGACATATCCACGCCGGGGACGGTGTTCATATTGGGGTGGCCCTGCAGGCGGCTGCCGATCTTGCGCAGGGTGGTCAGCTCCTCTGCGGGGAAAAAGCCGCGCTCAGCCAGAGCGGCGTAGAGGGCCGGGGCCGCGTGGCCCTTGGAGAGGACCAGGCGGTCCCGCTCAGGCCAGGCGGGGTTGGCGGGGTCTACCCGCATCTCCCGGAAGTACAAAAAGGACAGCACCTCCGCGATGGACAGGCTGCCGCCGGGGTGGCCGCTTTTGGCGCTGTGGGTGCTCTCGATCACGCCAAGGCGGATGCGGCAGGCGTGTTTTTGCAGGGCAAGTTTTTCTGCGTTTGTCATAGATCGTCCTTCCATTTTGCACTGGTTCGTCTCCCGATGGGCCCTTGCTGGGGGCGCGTTGTTTTGTATATCGCAAACCGGAATGCCGGAGACACACTGTATTCCAACCTAATATTATCTATTCTGCCCGAAAACGTCAAGACATTTTTGTCAAAATGTACGGTGCGGGGGAATTTTATGTGGCATAGGCACGTTTTTTGTGAAAAATGCGCGCTCTGTAGCCTATCCGGGACAAAAATTTCCCCGGCCGAAACCGGGGAAAAAGATTTTTACATATCCAGATAGGTTAAATATCCTTCCTGTACGCCGTGGATACCCATGCCGGGCTCGTCCGAGACGGTGATGTTCCGCTCGTCGAAATGGGCGCCGCCCTCTACGGGGTCCACGCTGCACAGCACCGGGCCGTCCAGGTCCACCCGGGTGATGATGCTGCGGGCGCAGGCCAGCTCCACCGCGGCGTTCACCGCGATCTTGGCCTCCAGCATGCAGCCGATCATGCACTCGACCCCGTAGACCTCGGCGGCCGAGGCGATGCGGAGGGCGTTGGTCAGCCCGCCGCACTTCATCAGCTTGATGTTGACGTAGTCGGCCGCCCGGCTCTGGAAGATGCGCATGGCGTCGGCGGGGCTGAAAACGCTCTCGTCGGCCATCACCGGCACCCAGCTGTTGCGGGTGACATAGGCCAGGCCCTCCAGGTCGCCGGCGGGGACGGGCTGCTCCACCAGCTCGAGGTCCAGGCCCTTGTCCTGCATCTCGTTCAGGATGCGGACGGCCTGGCGGGGCGTCCATGCCTGGTTGGCGTCGATGCGGATGCAGACATCCTTCCCCACCGCCTTGCGGACGGCGGCCAGGCGGGCGGTGTCCAGGGCGGGGTCCACCCCTACCTTGACCTTGAGGCAGTCGTAGCCCCGGGCCACAGCCTCCATGGCGTCCAGCGCCATCTGGCGGGGCGGGTTGACGCTGATGGTGAGGTCCGTCACCAGGGTGCGCCGGGCCCCGCCCAGCAGCTTGTGGACCGGGATCTGGTGCAGCTGGCCGTAAAGGTCCCACAGGGCCATGTCCACGGCGGCCTTGGCGCTGGTGTTGTGCACCCCGGCCTTCTGGACCAGGGCGGTGACGGTCTCGAAGTCGTCCACCTCCTGCCCCACCAGAGCGGGGCCGATCAGCTCGACGATGCCCCCCACGATGCCGCCGGTGGTGTCCCCGGTGATGGGGCCGGTGGGCGGGGCTTCGCCGTAGCCCACGGCGCCGGTGTCGGTGTGCAGTTCCACCACCACATCCTCCACGCGGCTGACGGTGCGCAGGGCTGTCTTGAAGGGGACCCGCAGGGGGACCGACAGCTTGCCTAAACGTATCCGGGTGATCTTCATGGGATATTGCTCCCCTTTCCTGTCAAAAAAGGGGACGGCGGCGGGCCGTCCCCTCGTGTTGGATTGTAGTCATTCGCTGCCCAGCTGGCGGATGCCCAGCTTCTGGTAGGCGATGCGGGGCGAACCGTTGGCCAGATGGATGATGCCGCAGCGGGAAAAGCCGTTGGACTCCAGCACGTGCTGCATCACCTTGTTGTCGGCGTGGGTGTCGGCCCGCAGGCTCTCGCAGTGCTCCAGGCACCAGTCGATGACCAGGCGGCCCACGCCGCTGCGGTGCCCGGCCGAGGCCAGGCGGTGCAGGGTGCCATAGGGGACGTCGTTCAGCCAGTGCCCGCCCTCGATGGTCTTATAAGTAGGGTCTTCGCCCAGGATGAACGCGAAGACGGCTTCCAGCTCGCCGTTGATGACACAGACGAACAGCCGGTTGGAGAGGATGTCCTCCTCGATCAGTTCCCGCGGGGGATAGTCGTCTCCCCACTGGGTGGGGTTGCCATTCTGCGCCATGAACGCCCTGGCACGGGCGTAAACGTCCATGATCTGATCTAGTTCAAACCGGTTTGCTCCACGAAACATGAATCCTCCACCTTCTCTGTTGATTGATTGGGACTTTTACGTTCTTCTTCTCTGCCGCTTCTCCCTGCCGGGCCGCCCGTGTGCCGCGGCCCCTCTGCTAGGAACCAGTATACTACATTTTCACTGAAAATTCCATATTTTTGTGTCAGAAGTTGGACAGAAAAGAAAAAACATCCCCAACATCGCAGTTTTGTGCCCCGCTACTGGGGCGGTGGAGGCGCGTGGCCAGTCCTTATTTCAGGAAGCCCTGGATGATCTGCTCCTCGGCTTCTTCTTCGGTCAGGCCCAGGGTCAGCAGCTTGGTGATCTGGTCGCCGGCGATCTTGCCGATGGCGGCCTCATGGATGAGGGCGGCGTCCAGGTCGTTGGCGTCCAGCTGGGGCACGGCCAGCACCCGGGCGTGGTCCATGATGATGGCGTCGCACTCGGAGTGGCCCGAGCAGGGGGCGTTGCCGGTGATGAGGGCGTCGAACTTCTGGTAGGAGCGGTCGCGGGCCACCGAGCGGGAGACCACGTCGGCGCTGGAGCCCTCGCCGTTCAGGGTGACGTTGTAGCCGCTGATGGCGATCTGGCGGCCGTGGGTCATCAGGCGCTCGCGCACCACCAGGCGCGCGCCGGCAGCCAGGTCGGCCACCGTCTTGCGGTCGGTGGAATCGACGCCCTTGATCTGGACCATCTCCATTTCCATCGAGCTGCCCTCAGCCAGGTGCACCTCGGTGACGGGGTTCAGGATGCGCATACCCAGGCCGTTGCCCTGGCCGTAGTGCTTTTCCACATAGCGGACATGGGCGTTCTTGCCCACCTGGAAGCGGTGGATGCCGTCGTGCTCCGAATCCTGGTTGCCGCAGTTGTCGATGCCGCAGCCGGCCACGATCAGGATGTCGCAGTCGTCCCCGATGAAAAAGTCATTGTAGACCGTTTCCTTCAGGCCGCTCTCGCTGAGGACCACCGGGATGTGGACGCTCTCGTGCCTGGTGCCCGGCTTGATGTGGATGTCGATGCCGGTGCCGTCGGGCTTGGGGACGATCTCGATGTTGGCGGTGGAGTTGCGGGCAGCGGTCTGGCCGTTGCTGCGGATGTTATAAGCCCCTTCGGGGATGTTGTGCAGGTCGGCCACTTCGGCCAGGATCTGCTTTTGGATGTTATCTAACATTATGCTTCTCTCCCTCCCTGTTCCAGAGCGGTGCAGGCGGTCACCGCCGAAGTGGTGCCCAGCAGGCCGGGCAGGATCTCGGCGCGGGGGCCCTGCTGGGTCACCCGGCCGGCAGCCAGGACGATGATCTCGTCGGCGATGTTCAGGATACGCTCCTGGTGCGAGATGACGAGGATGGAGCCGTCGGTGTTCTTCTGCTGCATCCGCTCAAAGACCTGGATCAGGTTCTGGAAGCTCCACAGGTCGATGCCGGCCTCCGGCTCGTCAAAAACCGACAGCTTCTGGCCGCGGGCCAGGACGGTGGCGATCTCGATGCGCTTGAGCTCGCCGCCCGACAGGCTGGCGTTCACCTCGCGGTTGACGTAGTCCTTGGCGCACAGGCCTACCTCGGAGAGGTAGGCGCAGGCGTCGGCGATGCTCAGGGGGCGCTCCTTGCCGGCGGCGATGCGCAGCAGGTCCAGCACCTGGATGCCCTTGAAGCGGACCGGCTGCTGGAAGGCATAGCTGATGCCCTTGTGGGCCCGCTCGGTGATGCTCATCTGGGTGATGTCCTCGCCGTTGAGCAGGATGCGGCCGGCGGTGGGCTTTTCAATGCCGGCGATCAGCTTGGCAAGGGTGGATTTGCCGCCGCCGTTGGGGCCGGTGATGGCCACAAAGCGCCCGGCGGGGATGGTGAGAGAGATATCCCGGATGATCTCCTTTTGGCCTTGTTCGCCCGGGACGTCGAAAGATATATGCTCGAGTTCCAGCATGGGATGACACCTCGTTACATTGTAGCTTTCTTTTCCTATATGGAAAGAAGCGCGTGTTTGGTCTGCATTGATCGTACAGAGCTTCGGCGCCCTGCAAGGGAATTATACCCGAAAAGGGACGGGGTGTCAATCCTATAAAACCACTAGGAAATAAAATTTTGTAAAATTTCAAAAATTCCCGCCCGCCGGCAGGGGCAAAAAGGCCCATGGGAAGAATGTGAAAATTGCGAAAAGTTTTCCACAGCGCGAAAAAGGACGCGCTCCGTCCCCTTATGTTGAAAAGTCGGGCCGGCGCGATTCCGAATCGGAAAACCCTGGAATCCGGTAGGTTTTCGGGATTTTCAAAGCCTGTCGAAACCTGCGGTCCTGCTCGCAAAATTTTTGTCCCGGAGCCGGGCAAAGCGGGTGCCCGGCGGCGCAAAAAGAGTATGACTTTACCCTTCGTATATACAGGTGGAAATCCGAGGTGTTGAAAACTCGGTGGAAAGAGTGGAAAAGCTGCGGAAAATTCCTCCCGTTTCCAACAGAACCGGTGGAAAACCCGGTGGAAAGAGTGAAAAACCCGCCCCGCGGTTGAATGCCCTGCCCAAACATGGTACAATAATCCTACAACCCGGCTCACGGGCGGGAAACCGCGCTGGGCCGCAGATCCATTGACTGGGAGGCGCCGTATGAACTGGCTGACAAAGCTCGAGCGGAAATTTGGCCGCTACTGTATCCCCAACCTGATCGCCCTGCTCGTGGGCGGGCAGATCGTCGTCTATGCGGTGGAATTGTTTGTGAACCGCTATATCACCTATTTCCTGGCGTTGAACCGGCCGGCCCTCTTTTCGGGGGAGATCTGGCGGCTGGTCACCTTCCTGTTCGTGCCGTTCAGCTCGGGCAATATCCTGAACTTTGCCCTCGAGGCCTACTTCATCTGGTTCATCGGGTCGGCGCTGGAAGCCGTCTGGGGCGATTTCCGCTTCAATCTGTATATCCTGGCGGGGATGCTGGGGGCCATCCTGGCCTGCCTGATCACGGGCTGGGCCGACACCTACTGCCTGTCCCTCTCGCTGCTGCTGGCGTTCGCCCTGCTCTACCCCGAGATGCAGCTGCTGCTGTTCTTTATCATCCCGATCAAGGTGAAGTATTTCGGCATCTTTGCGGCGGCGGTCTGGGTGCTCAGCTTTTTGTCGGTGGGCTGGATGACCAAACTGAACTACCTGCTGAGCATGGCGGGGTTCATTTTGTTCTTTGCGCCGGTGCTCTATTCCAACATCCGGGCCTGGTACCGGCGGGAGCAGTGGCGCCGGCAGAACCGCCGCTGAGGGGGGCCGCGCCATGATGCTGGACCGTCTTGAGGGCAACGAGGCCCTGAAAGAAGAAGTGGGCCGGATGCTGTCCGGCCGCCGTTTGAGCCACAGCCTGCTGCTGATCGGCGAGCAGGGGCTGGGGGCGGGCTTTGCGGCCCGCTGCATCGCGGCGGATTACCTCTACCCGGCAGGCGGCCCCGCGGCCGAAGCCCTGCTGCGGGGCGAGTGCTGCCGGGCCGTGGCCAAGGCCGGCGACCGGGACAGCGGCCGGGTGGAGACCGGCGTGGTCCGGGAGGCCATCGCCGTAGAGGGGATGGGCGCGGGCGGCCGGTACCTGGTGGGCCAGGTGACCGCCATGCGCAGCGAGATCTTCAACACCAGCCTTTCCTCCGAGGGGCGGGCCGTCCTGCTCTACCACGCCGAAAAGATGAACGGCGAGTCGGCCAACGCCCTGCTGAAAGTGATGGAGGAGCCCCCCGAGGGGGTGCTGTTCGTCCTGACGGCCCAGTCCCTGGCGGGGGTGCTGCCCACCATCCGCAGCCGGTGCATCAGCTTTGCCCTGGCCCCGGTGCCGGTGCAGCAGTGCGCCGCCTTCTGTGCGGGCCGGGGCGTCTCCAAAAAGGACGCCGCGCACCTGTCGGAGCTGTTTGAGGGGCGGATCGGCGCGGTGCTGGCCGCGGCTCAGGATGCCGCCCGCCGCAAACAGCTGGAGGCGGCCGCCTCCCTGGCCAAAGCCGCCGCGGCCCACGACAACTACGCCGCCTCGGCCCTGCTGGCCGGCTATGAGAAAGACAAGGCCGCCGCTTCGGCCCTGCTGCGGGATTTCTGCGCCTATGCGGCGGCCGGGCTGCGGGGGTCGGCTGCGTCCCCCCTGCAGGGCGAGGACGCCGCCCGGGCGCTCCCTCTCGCCACCGAAGCGCTCTGGCAGCTGGAACGCCAGGTCAACATAAAGATCGTGCTGCAGGTGCTGGGCGCAAATCTGTGAGGCGTGTGCGGCGGGCTTTGCCCATAAACGCACAGAACCCCCGCCCGGGCGCTTGCGGTACGCCCGGACGAGGGTCCTGTGTTGGGGTATTACTTTGGGTGTGAGGAGGAATCATGTGCAAGTCAGCGGTTGCGGCCCCGCTGGCTTGTGATTGTAGTATACCCATTCTTTGCGTGTAATTGGTTACAAACCTGTGAAGAAACTGTAAAATGCAAAACGCCCGCAGAACAGCCCGGTGGGATGCGCCGTAAATCCGCATCATTCCTCAGTTTTCGCGGTTTTCAGCGGGACGGCTGCGGCGTGCTCGCGGCCTAAGTTAACATAGGCAATGGCGTTATATTCGCAGAAGGCGGCCTGCTCTTTTCCGATGTCCTTCACCGCTCGGGCGGGCGCCCCTACGGCCACCGTGCCGTCGGGGATCTCCCTGCCTTCGGGCACCAGAGCCCCCGCCCCGACGATGCAGTGGCTGCCCACCTTGCAGCCGTTGAGCAGGGTGGCGTGCATCCCGATCAGGCTGCCCTCCCCCACCTCGGCCCCGTGGACGATGGCGCCGTGCCCCACCGTCACGTTCCGGCCCAGGGTGACGTGATGGCCGGGGTCGCAGTGCAGGACGGCGTTGTCCTGCACGTTGGCGTTTTCGCCGATGACGATGGGGCCCTCGTCCCCCCGGATCACCGCGCCGTACCAGACGGTGCAGCCCGGCTTGAGGGTGACGTCCCCCACCACCACGGCAGTATCGGCCACAAAGGCCGCGCCCTCATCGCGGGGCGTTTTTCCACAGACAGAAGCGAACATTGTCAAAAACCACCTTTCTCTTTTGCACGTTTTGTGGTATCTTAGAAACCAGAGGCGCGCGTTTGCGCTGCTCCAAAGGAGGCTAGGTTATGAATCATCTTTTCCGCCCGGTGCTGCGCCGGGCCGCGGCGCTGGCCTGTGTGCTGGCGCTGGCCGTCTGTCTGGCCCTGCCGGGGCTGGCGGCCTATCCCATGCCGATCGCGACCACATATCCTGAAGAATCGGTCTATCTGTTCGATCTGGACACCGGCAAGACCATCCTGGAGCAGAACGCCGACCAGCCCCGCTACATCGCCAGCCTGACCAAGATGATGACCGCCCTGCTCTATCTGGAGAGCGGCCTGGACCTGCAGCAGGCCGTTACGGTGCCCACCAGCCTGACCCAGGAGTTTACCGACATCCAGAACGCCAACGGCAGCACCATGGGCCTGCGGATCGGGGAGACGGTGCGCCGGATCGACCTGCTGTACGGGGTGATCGTGGCCAGCGCCAACGATGCCGCCAGTGCGGTGGCCAGCGATATGGCGGCGGGGGACCTGACCGCTTTTGTGTCCCAGATGAACCAGCGGGCTGCCGAACTGGGCTGCACCGACACCACCTTCAGCTGCGTGCACGGGCTGTACGATTACGGCAACGTGTCCACCGCCCGGGATCTGGCCAAGATCGCGGCGGCCTGCTACGCCCAGCCCCGGTACATGGAGATCGCCCAGACAGTCACCTACACCCTGCCGGCCACCAACCTCCACACCGCCGAGCGGGAGATCCAGACCACCAACCTGATGCTCGACCCCGAGTACCCCTATTACCGGGATTACATCCGTGGGATGAAGACCGGCTTTACCACCCTGGCGGGGCGGTGCTTCGTCACCTTTGCGGAAAACGAGGGCCACACCTATGGCCTGGTGGTGCTGGGGTCGGACCTGGACAACATCTACCGCGAGTGCGCCGAGCTGCTGGACTGGGTGTTCGCCACCTTCAACGACCGGCAGCTGGTGGACACCGAAACGCCGCTGGCCTCGGTGCCCCTGACCCAGTGCCGGACCGAGCCGGAGGTGGAATTGTACGCCGCCAACGTGGTGGATGGCTACGGCCACCCCGACGACGAAGTGACCTTTACCTATGACCTGCCCGAGAGCATCCGCGCCACCGTGGCCAACGGCCAGGTGGTGGGAACCGCCACTGTCTGGCTGGACGGCTATGAGGCGGGCACGGTGGACCTTGTCACCCACCGGGAATACGTCTCGGATTTTTATACCGATGGGATAGCCACCCTGCTGCTTTTGCCCGCTCTGCTGGTGATTTTGCTGGTGCTGGCGGTGTTCACCGTCCTGACCGGGGGCGGGCCGGGGCTGTTCCGCCGCCGCCACCGCCGGGTAAGGAGGCGGTGAATGGTATACTGCCCCTATTGCGGAAAAGAACTGTAAATCGAAAAGTCCCTGCTTTTCCAGAGGGGAAAGGCAGGGGCTTTTTATACGTGACCGTAAATGCCGGAGACGGAGACTTCGCCGGTAAAGACGTGTTCTTCCCCGCTGGGGGTGCGGACGATGAGGCGGCCCTCCCCGTCGATGCCGGCGGCGGTGCCCTCCCCCGCGCCGCCCGGCTGGGTGAAGGTGACCCGGCGGCCCAGGTTGACGCAGGCGGCGGTGTAGGCGTCCCGGTAGGGCGCAAAGCCCTCGGGGCCGAAGGTGTACAGCGCCCGGTCGAAACCAAAGTCGGTCAGGCCCTCGGCCAGCCAGGAGGGGTCGGCGTCAAGGTCCACTTTGGCCCCCTGCAAGGCCAGCGAGGTGCCGTAGGGCAGCCCGGCCTCGTCGAAATAGCTCTGGGGCTGGGCCAGGTTGATGCCGATGCCGCAGAGGTAGGCCCGGCCTTCCCCGCCGGTGCCGTAGTTCACGGCCTCGCAGAGGATGCCCACCACCTTTTTGCCCCCCAGCAGCAGGTCGTTGGGCCACTTGATGGCGCATTCGGCCCCGTACCGCAGCCGCAGCTGCTCCCGGACGGCCAGGCTGGCAAAGAGGGGCAGGGTCTCGGGCTGGACCATGGGCACCTTGAGGATGGCGGTGTAGTAGAGGGCCTGCCCCGCCGCGTTGACCCAGCGGCGGCCCAGACGGCCCCGGCCTTCGGTCTGGCTGGTGGTGTAGACCGCCCCCACCGGGCCGAACTCCTCAATGTGCTCTTTGGCGTAGGTGTTGGTGCTGCCGCAGGAGGGCAGGCGGCGGATCTCGTTCAGGCTCACCGCTTGGGCACCTCCTTGTGCTCCGCCCGCAGGACCCGGCCGTCGGCCAAAGTCAGGACGCCGTAGGTGTCGGGGCCGGTGTAGCACCGCCCGCAGGAGCCGGGGTTGAACAGGAGGACGGTGCCGTGCTGTTCTTCCAGGGGGATGTGGGTGTGCCCGAACAGGGCTACCTCCGCCCCGCGGGCCGCCGCGGCCTCGGCCAGGGTGTCCAGGTCGTACTTGACACCGTACATATGCCCGTGCGTATAGAAGATGACCACGCTGTCAAAGGCGGCCAGGCCGTCCAGCGGTTCCAGCGCGCCGAAATCGCAGTTCCCGGCGACGGAATAGACCCGCGTCTTGGGGGCCTCGGTCAGGGCCAATTCCAGATCGTGGAGGCCGTCGCCCAGAAAAATGACGGCGTCGGCGTCTTTTTCGGCCGCCAGGATGCGGCGGACCGCCTGGGTGCTGCCGTGGCTGTCGCTCAGGATCAGTAGCTTTGTCATACAGATGATGCTCCTTTATTCTGCGCCCGCCTGTAGGGCCAGCAGCAGCTTATAGATCTCGCTTTTCCCGTAGGGGGTGCCCTGGGCCGCGGCCTTGGCGGCAGCCGAAGGGGCAAGCCCCTGCTCCTGCATCAGGGCCAGGGCGCGGGCAGCTGTCTCCTCGGGGGTGGGGGCGTCCTCAGGGCCGGGCTCGGGCGCGCCGGCCATGACCAGGACGTATTCCCCGCGGGGGTCGGTCTGGGCATAGTGGGCGGCGGCCTCGGCGAGGGTGGTTTTCCAGATCTCCTCGTGGAGCTTGGTCAGCTCCCGGCAGAGGGTGACGCTGCGGTCCCCGCCAAAGGCGGCGGCCAGTTCGTCCAGAGTGGCCCGCAGCCGGTGGGGCGCCTCGTAGAAGATGATGGTCCGCATCTCCCCGTCCAGGGCGGCCAGCCGCTTGCGGCGCAGCCGGCGCTCGGCGGGCAGAAAGCCCTCGAACACCCAGCGGGAGGTGTCCTGTCCCGAGACGGCCAGGGCGGTGACGCAGGCCGACGCCCCCGGCACCGGAGTGACGGGGATGCCGCGGGCCAGCGCGTCCCGGACGATGACCGCGCCGGGGTCGGAGATGCAGGGCATCCCGGCGTCGGAGCAGAGGGCGCAGCTCTCCCCTGCCTCGATCCGGCGGAGGATGCCCTCGCCCCGGCTAAGGGCGTGCTCGTGGTAGCTGACCATGGGCTTTTTCAGGCCCAGATGGTTCAAAAGCCGCATGGTGACCCGGGTGTCCTCGGCGGCGACAAAATCCGCCGCCCCAAACGCAGCGGCGGCCCGCGGGGTCATGTCCTCCAGGTTGCCGATGGGGGTGGCGACGATGTAAAGCGTTCCGGGCATAGATTCCCTCCTGTAAAGATCAGCCCCGGCGGCCCGGCCCGTACTGGGCGGCCCCTTCGCTGACCAGAATATCCGGCTCCAGCCGGAGGCCGGTGCGGCGGTTTTTCTGTCCTTCCACCAAAAAAAGCCAGGGGGCGGCCCCTGCCCTGCTGCGGACAAAGGCCAGGCGCTTGGGTTCCAGACGGTGTTCGCGCAAAGTGGCCAGTACCTCGGCCAGCCGCTCGGGACGGTGGCAGAGGGTCAGTTTACCGCCGTCCCGCAGCAGGCGGAACGCGCAGGCGCAGACGTCGGCCAGGGTGCACAGGCCCTCATGGCGGGCGGCGGCCCGGGCGGGGTCGGGGCTCTGGGGCCCGCCGGCAAAATAAGGCGGGTTGCAGGCGGCCAGGTCGTACCGGCTGGCCTCGCCGGGGCCGGGGACCCAGCTGCGCAGGTCGGCGCAGACCGGGCGGATGTGCCCGATGTCCTGGTCGGCCGCCGCCCTGGCCAGCAGTTCGCTGGCCTCGGGCTGGATCTCCAGGGCCAGGCAGGGGCCGCGGTGGCCCTGGTCGTGCCATTCCAGCGCCACCACCCCGCATCCCGAGCACAGGTCGGCGGCCCGCTCGTCCCTGCGGGGGACGGCAAAGCGGGCCAGCAGCAGCGCGTCGGTGCCAAAGCGGTGGGCGGGCGTGCAGTAGATGCTGGTCCTATTATACAAAATTTCAGATGAATATTCCATAGCAGAGCAGCGTTTCGTTTGCAGAAATCCTGAGCGGCGAAAGATGCGGCCTGTCTTTACAGACCGTTGTCAACATGGTAAGATAAAACTATCTTTGAGATGGATGTGAAATGGGGATATGGATTTTATTTGCGAACTGGACCTCTCCATCTACCGGGCGGTCACGGAAGAAATCGCGTCAACGGAAGTGATCATTACGGAAGTTCAGCTGCGGCACATCAGGGAAAGGCACCCTGACATCGCGGGAGATTTGGAAGGCTATTTGCGGGAGGCGATCCTGCATCCTGACTATATTCTGGAAACAGATCGCCCACATACGGCAAACGTACTGAAGTATTTTGAGGTCGAAGGCAGAGGATACCAGCTTGTGCTGCGATTGAAAACAAGCGCGGACCCCATCGGCTACAAAAATTCGGTCATCACGTTTATGACCGTAAGCCGGAAACGCTGGAGGCAGTACCTTCGCAACCGGCGCATCCTTTACAGAAACGAATAATTTTGCTATAATAGTCATAGGATAAGGGCGGTATTTGAGGTGGTAAATTTCGTAGCGACCACACGCCGCTGGTACTGACAAGGGAAACCTGAGAGATGCAGGAGGATGCTACGCCTGCCAAATGCCGCCTGATGGGGAGCCGCTGAAAAAGCGGCTCCCTGTTCCTTTTTGTGCTTCTGGCTGTAATTCAAAAACGGCGGACCCGTTCGGGCCCGCCGTTTCGGTCTGCTATCAGGCGAAAGATCGCTTACTCAGCGACGATCGCACCGGTGGGGCAAGCGCCCTCGCAAGCGCCGCAGTCGATGCAAGCGCCAGCGTCAACGACGGCCACGCCGTCCTCGACCTTCACAGCGCCAACAGGGCAAGCGCCCTCGCAGGCGCCGCAGCCGATGCAACCCTCGGTAACCTTATGTGCCATAGTAGAACTCTCCTTTCGACCCGTGCCTAACAACTTGTCGCGGGGAACTTTCCCCCAGAGGTGTGCTCCTGCACGGCCGCAGCCAGCCTCTCTTTGCACGGACACCGGTGCCGGCGTCCGCCTCTGTGCCGATTGTAGCAAAGACAAACCAAAAAGGCAAGACTAACCGTGCGCCAAGCCCGACCAAAACGGCGATTTTGGCTGAATGCACAAAAGCATCCGCTAACTTTCGGGGAGTTTACGGCGGGTTTTTCGGTAAAAATCACGATAGATAGTTATATATAACTAACCTCTGCCGGCCTGCCCCGGGGTCATTCTTCCTCGCCGGCGCTGGCCACCACAGGGGCGGGGTCCCGCAGGCCGGAGTAATCATCGTCGGGGTCGGGGCGGCGGGGCGCACGCTTGCCGCCCGAGATATACTGGCACTGGCTGGCCTTGTAATACTTGGGGGCCAGCGCCTCCGAGTTCAGCCGCACCCGCAGGTAACCGGAGATGGGGTTGGTCTCCACCACCGTGCCGGTGCCGTCGGGGGTGCGCACCGTGCTGCCCACCATGGGCATGATGCTGTTCAGGTATTCGTAGGCGGACTGCTCGTAGCCCAGGCAGCACATCAGGCGGCCGCAGCAGCCGCTGATCTTGGTGGGGTTGAGGGAAAGGCCCTGCTCCTTGGCCATGCGGATGGAGACGGGCTGGAAGTCCCGCAGAAAGCGGCTGCAGCAGAAGGGCTGGCCGCACAGGCCGATGCCCCCCATCATCTTGCTCTCGTCCCGGACGCCGATCTGGCGCAGCTCGATCCGCATATGGAAGGTGCTGGCCAGGTCTTTGACCAGCTCGCGGAAGTCCACCCGGCCGTCGGCGGTGAAATAAAAGGTCACTTTGGAGTGGTCGGGGGCGTATTCCACCTTGACCAGCTTCATTTCCAGGCCGTGCCGGTCGATGCACTCCCGGCAGATGCGCCAGGCTTTTTTGTCCTCGTTCTGGCGCTGGTGCATCCGGCGGATGTCCACGCTGTCGGCCATCCGCACCAGGGCGGGCAGCGGGTTGGGCAGCAGATAGTCGGGCACAGGCCGGGCCTCCCGGGATACCTGCCCGCAGGCCGGTCCCTTGGGGGTGTCGGCCATAACGTAATCCCCCGCCTGGGGCGAAAGGCCCGCGGGGTCGAAATATTGTTCTTTGCCGTTCTCTTCAAAACGGACGGCGATGGCTTGCTTCATCTTATGGAAACCTCATTCGTGTATAGAAAGTGCATGGGATCTGTCAGGGACGGCCGCGGACGGACCGTCATCTTCACAGTATATCACATTTTTTTCGCCTTTTCCATCAGAAAATCGCTCCAGGGAGAAAAAACGGGGTACGCCCGCAAAAAAATCACACTTTGGCTCTTGCAACTGTCCCGGTTTTATGTATAATAAGGGGAGACTGTCCGGCGGCTAAAAGGACGTCAAAACGAAAATTGGACTTGACTGCAATAAACTTTGCGCGCCGCCCGTTTTTGTTGTGCGGGGACGGAACGGAACCCCGGTGCCGGCGTGTCCGGTATTCAGAACGGCCTGCGCCGCCGCGGTACTGCGGCGATGGGCCCCAAGTCAAAAAGGGAAGATTCATGGAAAAATACAGCGTAAAAAAGCCGTTTACCGTGCTGGTGGCGGTCCTGATCGTCTTTTTGATGGGCTTTGTATCGGTGACGAACCTGCGCACCGACCTGCTGCCCGAGATGAGCACACCCTACCTGATGGTGGTGACGGTGTACCCCGGCGCCAGCCCCGAAAAGGTGGAGGCCGAAGTCTCCGAGGTGCTGGAAAGCGCCCTGGGCACGGTGGCGGGCGTATCCAGCATCACGTCCACCTCGGCGGAAAACTACAGCATCGTGCAGCTGGGCTTTGCGGCCGACACCGACATGAACAGCGCCATGGTCAAGGTGTCCAACACCCTGGACCAGAACGCCGACAGCCTGCCCGACATCTGCCTGACCCCCTCCATCCTGGAGCTGAGCATGGACATGAGCTCTTTGATGACGGTGGCCGTGGGCCGGGAAGGCGCCGATATCTATGAACTGAGCGACTTTCTGGAAGAAAGCGTCATCCCCGAGCTGGAACGCCAGGAGGGCGTGTCCAGCATTTCCACCACCGGCCTGATCAACCAGTACATCCAGGTGCAGCTGAACGAGGAGAAGATCGACGCGCTGAACGTCCTGCTGCTGGAACAGGTGGACACCCAGCTGGCCCTGGCCAAAGAGCAGCTGGATGCCGCCGCGGCCCAGCTGGCCGACGGCCGCGCCCAGCTGCAGCAGGCCATCGACACCTTCGGCGATGTGTTTGCCTCGGGTGTGGTGGAGCGTGTGGCCGGCATGGTCTCGGAGGCCACCGAGGAGATCCGCGGCAAGGTCCAGACCCTGATGAACGCCATCGACAACCTCATCGCCTTTGTCAACGAGCCCGAGATCCAGGCGGCCCTGGTCAGCGTCCGGGACGGCCTGGGCGAGATCATGGACGAGATCGCCAGCACCGGCCTGCGGGACATCGACGATTTGATCGACGTAGTATCGAAGATCCGCGACCTGACCGACGAGCTGACCGTGGCCCTGCAGCAGCTGCAGCAGCGGCTGGACCAGGAGACCGGCGGGGACGGCTCCACCGCCGGCGACCTGATGGACACCCTGCAGATCCAGGAGAGCCTGAACGTGGTCTACACCACCATGGAGGACGTCCTGGACTCCCTGAACCGGGTGCCCGAACTGCTGGACCAGTTCGAGACGGTCTACGCCGAAATGTCCCAGACTCAGCTGGAGGCTTACCTCCAGATCACCGAGGCCCAGCGCCAGGTGGACGAGGGCCAGAAACTGTACGACCAGTATGAAGAAGAGTATGAGCAGGCCAAGTCCAGCGCGTTCGCCAACGCCGATGTGAACAACCTGCTGACCATCGACATCCTCAGCCAGCTGATCTATGCCCAGAACTTCTCCATGCCGGCGGGCTACATCGACGACAAGGACGACAACTCCTGGCTGCTGAAAGTGGGCGAGGAATACGACAGCATCGAGGACCTGGAAGGCGCGCTGCTGCTGCACATCGAGGGCGTGACCGACGTCTACCTGTCCGACGTGGCCGACGTGGCGGTGGTGGACAACGCCGCTGCCTCCTTCACCCGCCTGAACGGCGAGCAGGCCGTGGTCATGAACATCTATAAGAGCACCTCGGCCTCGGCCAACGCCGTCTCGGACGCCTGCCTGGCGGCCTTCGACAGCCTGGAAGGGCGGTATGAGGGGCTGAACTTCAGCGTCCTGTCCAACCAGGGCAACTATATCACCATCCTGATCTCCAGCATCCTGTCCAGCATGGCCCAGGGCGCTGTGCTGGCCATCCTGATCCTGGCGCTGTTCCTGAAGGACGTCAAGCCCACTCTGGTGGTCGGCGTCAGCATCCCCCTGTCGGTGCTGTTTGCCGTGGTCATGATGTATTTCACCGGCCTCGACCTGAACATCATGAGCCTGGGCGGCCTGTCTCTGGGCATCGGCATGCTGGTGGACAACTCCATCGTCGTCATCGAAAACATCTACCGCCTGCGGGCCCGTGGCGTGCCCGCGCCCCGCGCGGCGGTCCAGGGCACCCGGCAGGTCTTTGCCTCCATCGTGTCCTCTACCCTGACCTCGGTCTGCGTCTTTTTCCCGGTGGTGTTTACCAAGCAGGTCACCCGGGAACTGATGCTGCCCATGTGCCTGACCATCGGCTACTGCCTGATGGCCTCCCTGATCGTGGCCATCACGGTGGTGCCGGCCTCGGCCTCCACCGTCCTGAAAAACGCGGAGGTCAAAAAATGGCCCTGGTTCGATAAGCTGCAGGAAAAGTACGGCCATACCCTGGAATGGTGCCTGGACCACAAGGCCGCGCCTCTGGGGGCTACGGTGGTCCTGCTGGCCTTCTGCGTCTGGCGGGTGGCCTCGATGGGCATGGTCATGCTGCCCGACGTCACCAGCACCGAGATCAGCATGAGCGTCTCTACCCCCAGCGATATGACCCGCGAGGAGTCCTACGCCATGGCCGGCGATATTTTGGAAATGGTCATGGGCATGGACCAGGTGGAGGAAGTGGGCGTCACTACCGATACCACCATTTACGGCGTGGATGTGGGCATGCTGGGCAGCACCATTTCCAACCTGCTGTCCACCACTTCCACCGGCTACGGCACCTATGCCTATAACATCAAGCTGGAGGCCGGCGCGGGCGCGTCGGACGCCCAGCGCGTGGGTGAGCAGCTGGAGGAGGCCATGGCCGCCTACGACTGCACCAGCACCGTCACCATCGACGGCATTTCGGAGATCACCAGCCTGCTGGGCAGCGGCCTGTCGGTGACCATTTACGGCAACGACTTCGACACCCTCGAGAGCCTGAGTGAGGACGTCATCGAGATGGTCAACGGCACCGAGGGCTTTGCCAATGCCACCACCGGCCTGGGCGCCGGCGACCAGACCATCGAGCTGCACATCGACAAGGACAAGGCCCGCGCCGCCGGCCTGACGGTGGCCCAGGCCTACCAGGGCATCGCGGCCCGGCTGACCACCTCGACCGATTCCACCACCATCAGCATCAACGGCGAGAGCATGACCGTCCGCGTCGTGGACGACATCGACCCGCTGACCGTGGAAAACCTGATGGATATGACCTTCAATACCACCAACTATGCCGCCGACGGCAGCCAGGTGGCGGAGGTACACACCCTGGGCGAATTTGCCGAGATCACTTACGGCACCACCCCCGACTCCATCACCCGCCAGGACCAGACCCGCTGCATCACCGTCAGCGCCGAGACCCTGGACGGCTACAACACCACCGTGCAGGCCCGCCAGCTGCAGGACAAGCTGGACGAGTGGAGCGCCTCCGGCGCCCTGCCCGAGGGCTACAGCGTCTCCCTCAGCGGCGAGACCAGCAACGTCAACGACATCATGAGCCAGATGATCCAGTGGCTGGCCCTGGCTCTGCCCCTGGTGTACCTGGTCATGGTGGCCCAGTTCCAGAGCCTGCTGTCCCCCTTCATCGTCCTGTTCACCATCCCGCTGGCCTTTACCGGCGGCATGATCGGCCTGCTGGGCATCGGCGAGCAGCTGAGCATGATGAGCCTGATGGGCTTTATCGTCCTGATGGGCACCGTCGTCAACAACGGCATCCTGTTCGTGGACTACACCAACCAGCTGCGGCTGGGCGGCATGGAGCGCCGCGACGCCCTGATCGCCACCGGCAAGACCCGTATGCGCCCCATCCTGATGACGGCCCTGACCACCATCCTGGGCATGATGATGGTGCTGTTCAGCAACGACATGGCCAGCCAGCTGATGAGCAGCATGTCCATCGTCATCATCGGCGGCCTGACATACGCCACCTTTATGACGCTGTACATCGTGCCCATGATGTACGACCTGCTGTTCAAGCGGATGCCCCGCGTGGTGGACATCGGCAGCGAGGAGGACCTGGACGACGTCCCCGACGACGCGGCCGAGTTCCTGGCGCAGCAGTCCGCCCACAAGCCCACCGAGGCGTAAAACCTTTTGCACAGAGCCTATTAAAAACGTCCCGTCCAGCCGGCATGTGCGGATGGACGCCGCGCTATCGCCCCTGCTTCCCTTACGGGAGGCGGGGGCTTTTTGTCGTGCCTGTGAAATTCACCAAATATATCCTGAAAAATTATACTCTGGATACAAAATATTTCCCTGCAAAGCTACTGAAATTGTGATATAATCATAGAGAAAAGGATCGTTTTTTGCATCTGGTCCGTATTGGCCGGCGCGGCCTGTGGGAGATGTGCCGGCGGAAGGAGGCAGACAATCATGGCCAAGATCGAAAGCAAACTTTTCGGGTTCACCCGCAGCGGGGACCCGGTCAACGAGTATATTCTGTCCAATCCCGGCGGCCTGTCGGTCAGCGTGCTGGACTATGGGGCCATCATCAAGAACATCATCGTCCCGGCGCGGCGCGGCCCGGTGGACGTGGTGCTGGGCCACGACACCATCCAGGAATACGAGCTGGACACCGCCACCTACTGCGGCGCCTTTGTGGGCCGGTACGCCAACCGCATCGAGGGCGCGGCCTTCACCCTGAACGGCAGGACATACCAGCTGGAGGCCAACAACGGCCGCAACCACCTGCACGGCTGCTTTGCCCGCAAGAGCTATTCGGTCAAGGCTTTTGGAGATACCCTGCTGCTGGAGGCCGACAGCCCCGACGGCGAGGACGGCTTCCCCGGCAACATGAAGATCGCGGTGCGCTACACCCTGACCCCGGACAACGCTTTTCGGATGGACTACCGCGTCTCGTCCGACGCCGACACCATCGTCAACCTGACCAACCACACCTATTTCAACCTGAACGGCGGCGGCACCGTCCTGAACCAGCGGCTCAAGCTGTTCGCCTCCACCTATCTGGAGGGCAACAGCGAGACCTGCCCTACCGGGCGGATCCTGCCGGTGGCGGGCACCCCGATGGACTTTACCAAGGGCAAAGCCATCGGCCGGGACCTGGTGCCGGGCTGCGAGCAGACCCATCTTGTGGGGGACGGCTACGACCACTGTTACGTCATTGACCGGCCGCGGGCCGGCGCGCGCCAGAGCATCTGCGCCTGGGCCACCTGCGACGAGAGCAACATCAGCATGAAGGTCTACACCACCCAGCCCGGCGTCCACCTGTACACCGGCAACTTTTTGCAGGATTGTCCCAGCCCGGGCAAGGGACTGCGGCCCATGCAGAAATACGGGGGCTTCTGTCTGGAGACTGAGCACTTCCCCTGCTCGCCTTCCCATCCCGAGTTCCCCAGCACCATTCTGCGGGCGGGCAAGGTGTTCCGGGTGTCCAACACGCTGCGGTTTTTCACCGGCAAACAGTGCGGCGTGATCTGAGTGCAGCTGCAGCCTGCCCGGCAGCGGTTCCGAATGACCGGAGGAGGAAGAAAAATGAAATTTTTTCACCGTATAACAGCTTTGCTGCTGGCCGGCGTCATGGCGCTGGGCCTGGCAGCCTGCAGCAGCGTCACTCCCGAGGATGCCGAGACTTACATCCAGGGCCTGCTGGACGCCAGCTATCTGGGCCAGTATGACCCGGAATACCTCGAGCTGGCGGACATCACGGAGGAGGAAGCCCGAGAAGAGGACTACGAGTGGAACACCGCCGCCGAGGCGGAGATCCTGCGGGAATACCTGGCCATCCAGTCCACCGACGCCTCCATCCAGAAGTCGGTGGACTTGATCAAGGAGATCTACAGCCACAGCAAATACAGCGTCACCGGCGCCAGCAAGCTGGAGGACGGCAGCTACGCTGTGACCGTCTCGATCCAGCCGATGGATATTCTGATCCGCTACCAAAACCAGACCGATGTGAATGAGATCTGGATGACGGTCCTGGCCGAGCACGGAGTGATGGACCAGGCTGCGCTGGACGCCATGTCCGACGAGGAATATATGGCGCTGGAGGACATCTACGCCGCCGCCGTGCTGGACGGCATCCAGGCACTGGTGCCGGAAATGGGCTATGGGCCCGAGCAGTCGGTGGTGCTGCAGCTGCAGCTGGAAGGCGACACATATACCCTGGTGGGGACCGACTGGCAGCATCTGGACAGCATGATGATCGACTACAGCGGGCAATACTGCGATCTGTCCGTGACCGGCCAGGAGACGGCGGCTGCGTGAGGATGCACCGATCCTTCATTGTGTTGTGTACAAAAAACAGCGCAGTTCCAAAAAGCACAAATTCAAAACGCAACAAAAATACATGCAAATAGCCGCGCCGGGCATGGAAACCGCGGCCCGGATGCGGTATCCTGTAGACAGAAAGAGCCGGAGGCGCCTCCGGCACAAGGCAAACACAACGATAGATCGAGAGGATGGTTTGTTATGGCAATTTTGGTATCGGGCGGCGCCGGATACATCGGCAGCCACACCTGCATCGAGCTGCTGAACGCAGGGTACGACATCGTCGTGGCGGACAACTTCTATAACTCCTGCCCGGTGGTGCTGGACCGCATCAAGCAGATCACCGGCAAGGACTTCCGCTTCTATGAGGCGGACATGACCAAGACCGACGATGTGGAGCACATCTTCAGCGAGTGCCCCGACATCACCGCCGTCATCCAGTTCGCGGCCTACAAGGCTGTGGGCGAGAGCGTCCACAAACCCATCGAGTACTATTCCAACAACCTCAACTGCACCCTGACCATCCTGGACGTCATGCGCCGCCACGACTGCCACAACTTTGTGTTCAGCTCGTCGGCCACCGTCTACGGCGACCCCGCCAGCGTCCCCATCACCGAGGACTTCCCCACCGGCAACACCACCAACCCCTACGGCACCACCAAGGTGTTCACCGAGCGCATCCTGACCGATGTCTGCAAGGCTGACCCCAGCATGAATGTGGCGGTGCTGCGCTACTTCAACCCCATCGGCGCCCATAAGTCCGGCCTGATCGGCGAGGACCCCAACGGCATCCCCAACAACCTGATGCCCTACATCGCCAAGGTGGCGGTCGGCAAGCTGGAAAAGGTCCACGTCTTTGGCAACGACTACCCCACCCCCGACGGCACCGGCGTGCGGGACTACATCCATGTGGTGGACCTGGCCCGCGGCCATGTCTGCGCCATCAAGAAGCTGGAGACCGGCTGCGGCCTCTTTATCTGCAACCTGGGCACCGGCAAGGGCTACAGCGTGATGGATGTGCTGCACGCCTTTGAGAAAGCCTGCGGCAAGGAGTTGCCCTACGTCATCGAGGCCCGCCGCCCCGGCGACATCGCCGAGTGCTACGCCGACCCCTCCAAGGCCAAGCGGGAGCTTGGCTGGGTGGCCGAGTACGGCATCGAGGACATGTGCGCCGACAGCTGGAACTGGCAGAAGAACAACCCCGACGGCTACCACACCGTGAAGTGAGCCGGGCCGCCTGCCCAAAACTTTTTACACGCCAACCACACTTCCCCCATAAAACGGAAAATGCCTGCGAAAGCAGGCATTTTTCTTTTTGTCGGGGTTTTTAGAGAGTTCCCCTCTCGGGGGCTGTGATATAGCCCTCTCAGTCATGCCGCAAGGCGGCATGACAGCTCCCCCGTAAACGTGGGAGCCTCCCCTCTCCGTCACAGCGCAAAGCGCTGTGCCACCTCCCCCGCGGGGGGAGGCAAGTGTACCTGCGTCAGTTTTGGCAAAGTTTGTGGTAAGGCAAAGCTGAAAAAACTTCGTCTTACCACAAAGTTTTCTCTGTCCACGGGCGTAAACTTGGCTCTCCCTCCGGGAGAGCTGGCGAGACGCCCGCAAGGGCGGCGAGACTGAGAGGGGAGCCTCCCACGCGTGCGGGGGAGGTGCCGCCGCAGGCGGCGGAGAGGGCAAAAACAGAGGGGGGAGAAAAAACGTATAAATATACAAAATTTACCACTCCCACGCTCAAAATTCCTTCCCGCGCCTCCGGCGCGAAATGGGACGTCAGATTTGAAAATAAAGAAAAGAAAGCAAAAACCAAAAAATAGTAAATCGGGGCTTGACACCGGGGGGGGGTATGCTATAATGCTTTTGAAAGGAAACGGACCTTCCTTTCAGCCTGTTTTGGGTCTCTATCTTTTATACACC
>DWWN01000021.1 GCA_019119685.1 Candidatus Faecalibacterium faecigallinarum | reverse complement strand
AGCAGGGGCAGCGGTCTGCCATTTTCAAGCGCCATTTTTGGCGTGCAGAAAATGCAGGGAACCGCAACCATTAGGGGGAAGGAATTTCTGTCGCGCGACTGCGCGCAGAAATGGGTTCCCCCTAAAGCGTGGCGCTTTTGCGACACGTTGAAGCGCCGCGGAAACATTTTTACAGCTGTGCGCCGCACTTGGTGCAGAACAGCGCGTCGGGGGCGACCTCTGCGCCGCACTGGGGGCAGTACTTCCGGCCCGGCTCCCCTGCCTGCGTGCTTTCGGCGGGGGCTGCGGGCTCGGCCTCGTCCTGGACGGGGTCGGCCATGACGTCGGCCAGGTCGGCCTCGGGCTCGGCCGTCACGTTCTCCACCTCGGTGGCCTCGGCGGGGGTCAGTTTGGCTTTCAGCTGGCGGTTCTCCTGCTCGATCGAGTCGATCATGTCGATGTATTTGTCCACCAGGGGCTGGTTTTCCTCATTGCCTTTGGCCAGGCTGTAGACCAGCGCTCCCAGCTGCCGCTGGGCCTTGTTGATCTTGGCCTGGTTCGACAGGATCTTGGCCTGGGTCTTGCCTTTTTCGGTCAGGTCGCTGGCGACGCTGACCCCGATCTCTACATATTCACGGCTTTTGGCAAGGATCGTATCCTTCCATTTTTCTGCATCCATCATCAAAGACACCTCGCTTCTCCGTTATCTCGGGGCGGCGGCCGGGCTCTGCCGGGGCCGCCCTGCTATAAAAGTAGTATACCGCACTTTGCAGCGGGATGCAACAATCCAGGCGCAGCTTTTACAGTTTTATGATTTTTTTGCAACGAAATTTTTGCACTTTGCCCGTCAGCGGTAGAATTCCCGCAGCATGGCCCCCTCGGGGATCAGCTCGCGGCCCAGCGGCTCCACGTGCTCAAAGCGGCGGGCCGTCTCGTCCCACATCTCGGTGTAGATGCTGTCCGGGGACATGACCCGGCCCACCTCGGGCAGCAGCCCGGCGATGATGGCCAGCTCGTAGGTGAAGGCTGTGTCCAGCAGAAAGTCTGCCGTGTTCTTGAAGCCCTTGATGTACCGCGTCTCGCCGTCCAGCACCCGCTCCCACATGGCAAGGGTCTTTTCGGGGCTGCGGCCCCGGGTGGCGGCGTCCCGCAGCACGCGGCGGCACAGCCGGATGTCCTGGGTGCCGATCAGGCGGCGGCCCTCCTGGCAGTATTCCTCCCGCAGGCCGGCGTAGATGCGGTAGACGTGCCCCGAGGGCACCAGGCTGGTCAGCATGGGGTTGAGGGCGTGGATGCCCTCCACGATGCAGACGCCGCCCGCCAGGTCGATGGGCTCGGTCTTTTCGGCCCGCTCCTCCTTGACGAAGTCGTAGGTGGGCAGGACGGTGTGGTCTGTCTGGCTCAGCTCCTGCAGGCACTGGCGGATCAGGGGCATATCCAGCGTGTCGGGGTGCTCGTAATCCAGCGTGCCGTCTGGCATTTTGGGGTAGTACTCCGACCCGCGGAAAAAGTTGTCCAGGCTGATGACCTGAGCCGGGGTGCCCATCTCCCGCAGTACGGCGGCCAGCTTGTGGGAGGTGGTGGTCTTGCCGCTGGCCGAAGGCCCTGTCAGCATGATGATCTTTGCCCCCGACTGGCGGATCTTCCGGGCCGCATAGCGCAGCCGCCGGGCATAGCTCTCCTCGCAGGCGGCTGCCAGTTCGGGGCCGCTGCGGGCCGCCACGTTGCACAGGTCGATCTCCACCAGGCGCTTAGGTACCCAAATCGTGATCATAAAAAGCAGCCACTCCTTTTTTGCGCTCCAGGACTTCGTCAAAGCGCTGGATGTATTCGTTGGGATACTTGAAGTTGAAGATGCGCTGCATCCTGTGGCCGGCGGCGTCCACCAGCTTGGTGCTGCCGCCCGCCCCCGCCGAGAGGATGGTCTGGACTTCTTCCATGATGTAAATGTTGTAAAAGCCCTCTTTCCCCGGCTTGCTCCAGCCCACGTTTTCGAGGTTCTGCAGGGTGTTCTTCTGGCGGTAGAGGTAATAGGGCCGGTAGCCGGCGGCGGGCAGCAGGCGGCAGGTTTCCAGCATGGCGGCCACGTCGGCGTAGTCGTCCGCCTGCTGGTCCATCACGATGCGAGACGCCCGCTTGAGGGTCAGGGTGTGGACGGTGATATTCTCGGGGTCCAGGCCGATGGCGGTGTGCAGGCTGCGTGCAAAGCCCTCCACCGTGTCCCCCGGCAGCCCGGCGATCAGGTCCATGTTGATGTCGGTGTGGCCGGCGGCCCGGGCGGCGGCGTAGCAGTCGAGGATATCCTGGGCCGAATGACGGCGGCCGATCCGGGCCAGCACCTCGTCCGAGAAGGTCTGCGGGTTGATGGAGATGCGGGTGGCCCCGTACTCCTTGATGACGGCCAGCTTTTCGGCGTCGGTGCAGTCGGGGCGGCCGGCCTCCACCGTGTACTCGGCCAGGCCCTCCAGGGGGAAGTTGGCCCGCACCGTGCCCATCAGCTGGCGCAGCTGGGCCGCCGAAAGGCTGGTGGGGGTGCCCCCGCCGATGTAGATGGTCTGCAGCTGCAGCCCTGCCTGTCCGGCCTGTTGGCGGATGGCTTCCAGCTCCCGGCACAGGCAGTCCACATAGGGCTGCACCAGCTTGCGGTCCCGGTCCAGGTTGCAGCTGACAAAGCTGCAGTAGCTGCACCGGGAGGGGCAGAAGGGGATGCCGATGTACAGGCTGTAGGCTTTTGGCTGCGCGCCCCGCCGGAGGATCGGCTCCTGCAAACCGGCGATGGCCTTGGCCATCCGGTATTTTTCTTCCGAGCAGTCGAACCGCTCGAGGAACAGCCGGTCGATCTGCGCTTCGTCCCAGCCGGCCGAGCGCTTGTCGTGGATCAGCCGCACCGGGCGCACGCCGGTCATCTTGCCCCAGGGCGGGCGCAGCCCGGTCCATGCCCGCAGCAGGCCATAGGTCAGGCTTGCCAGGGCGAACTCGGGGGTCTCCTGTTCGGGCAGGGGTGCGGTGACGGTCTTGCTGCGCCCGTTTTCCCGCACCGTCGCCGAGAGGCCCTCGGGGCCGCAGCTGGCCCAAACGCAGTCCTCCCCTTCTTCCGGCGCAGCCAGGGTCAGGGGCGCCATGGGGTAAAAGATGCGGACGAGGTGCTCCACATCGTAGCCCGAAGGCAGTCCAGTGATGTAAATTTTCATGGTTGTGTCAATCCTGTTTGCACGCGCTCTTGATGTACCAGTTGTGTTTCAGCTCCTCCCCAAAAGTGGAAAGGTCCCCGTGCCCCGGCAGGACCTGCGCCTGCTCCGGGATGGGCAGGCCGGCCAGCTTGCGCAGCGACTCGTTCATCTGGCGGGTGCTGCCGCCGGGCAGGTCGGTGCGGCCGACGCTGCCCGCAAAGAGGGTGTCCCCGGTGAAAAGATACTGCCCGCACAGCAGGCAGACGCTGCCGGGGGTGTGGCCGGGGGTGTGCCACGCGGTGAACTCCATCTCGTCCACCTTGACCACGCCCCCCTCCTCATAGCCGCTGTCCGCCGCCTGCAGCGGGAAGAACTGCCCGCCGCCGAGGTCGGCCTTTTCGCACCAGAGCCTGGCGTGCCACTGCTCTTTCAGTTCGGCGGCGCTGCCCACATGGTCGAAGTGGCCGTGGGTGCAGAGGATATCGGTGAGGGCCGCGCCCTCCTTTTTCAGCAGCTTGTTGTAGTCCTCCGCGGCGGCGGCCGGGTCGATGACCGCGGCGTGGCCGGCGTCCGAGATCAGCAGAAAGGTGTTGGTGTACATGGGGGCCTCGCCCACCACATGGTATGCCTTCATCTCAGTCTCCTTTCTTCCATTCGTCGGTGTCCATCACGATGGTGCAGGGGCCCTCGTTCACCAGGGACACCTGCATCGAAGCCCCGAACTCCCCGTGCTGGACCTCCTTCAGGCCCTGCTTGCCCATTTCGGCCAGGAACAGCTCGTAGGCTTCCACCGAGAGGGGCGGCTTTGCGGCCCGGATGAAGCTGGGGCGCATCCCCTTTTTGGTGTCGCCGTAGAGGGTGAACTGGGACACCACCAGCGCCGAATAGCCGTTGTCCCGGGCGCTGCGGTTCAGCTTGCCGTTTTCGTCGTGGAAGATGCGCAGCCCGGCGCACTTTTCGGCAAAGCGGGGCACCATGTCCAGGGTGTCGGTGTCCTTCACCCCGAACAGGATCACCAGCCCGGGGCCGATGGAGCGGGGCTCGCCCCCTTCCACCCGCACGCTGGCCGAGGAGACGGCCTGTATCACAGCTCTCATAGTGTTTACTCCTTCAAACGCCGGGTAAAACCGGCGGTGTATTCAACTTCTCGTAACTTTCAGCACGTCCCGGATCTTGCCCAGGCGGGCCACCACCCGGTCCAGGTGCTCGGTGTTGTTGATGCCGATGGTCAGGTTGACGATGCCGTAGTTGTCCACCTGGCGGGCGTTCATGTTGTAGATGGGCACCCGCATATCGGACAGCGCGTTCAGCACGTCCTTGAGCAGGTCGTTGCGGTCCAGCGCCAAAATCTCCACACCGGCCTTGTAGCTCTCCTTGACGCTGTCGGCCCAGTAGGCCTTGACCCAGCGGGGGGCGTTGGAGGGGTCTTTCATGCTGGCGGTGGCGTTGACGCAGCTGGCCTTGTGGATGGACACCCCAAAGCCCCGGGTGATGAAGCCCACGATGGGGTCGCCGGGCAGAGGGTTGCAGCACTTGGCAAACTTGATGGGGGTGTTGTCGAAGCCTTCCACCACCACGCCGTCGGTGGAGTGGACCTTGCGCAGATCCACCTTGGGCAGCTCGGGGGCGGGGGCCTCGGCGGCCTTCAGCTTCTGGTACTCCTCCTTGAATTTGGGCATACAGTTGGCGATGGTGATGCCCCCGTAGCCGATGGCTGCATACAGGTCCTCGGCGCTGTTCTGGCGCATCCGGCGGCAGCACCCGCCCACGAACTCGTCCAGCTTGTCGTCGGGGATGGCGATGCCCTCCCGGCGCAGCTCCTTGGCCAGGGCGTCGCGGCCTTCCGCGATGTTCTCGTCGCGGCGCATCTTTTTGAACCAGTTGCGGATCTTGCTCTTGGCCTCGCTGGTCTTGACGATCTTGAGCCAGTCCCGGCTGGGGCCCTTGTCGGCGGGGCCCAGGATCACCTCGATGATCTCGCCGGTGGCCACCACATGGTCGATGGGCACCATCCGGTTGTTCACCTTGCAGCCCACCATCCGGTTGCCCACCGCCGAATGGATGGCGTAGGCAAAGTCGATGCAGGTAGCCCCTGCCGGCAGGTTGATGACGTCCCCCTTGGGGGTGAAGGCGAACACTTCCTCCGGCAAAAGGTCGCTTTTCAAGTCGTGGAGCAGGTTGCCGGAATCTTCGGACACGCGCTGGTTTTCCAGCAGCTGGCGGACCCAGGCCAGCCGCTCGTCCAGCTTGTCGTGGCCGCCCAGGCCCTCCTTGTACTTCCAGTGGGCGGCGACGCCGTATTCGGCCTGCTCGTCCATCTGGCGGGTGCGGATCTGCACCTCGAAGGGGATGCCCTCGTGCCCGATGACGGTGGTGTGCAGGCTCTGGTAGCCGTTGGGCTTGGGGGTGGAGATATAGTCCTTGAAGCGGTTGGGCAGGGGGTGGTACATATCGTGGATCAGGCCCAGCGCGCTGTAGCACTCGGTGATGGTGTCCAGGATGATGCGGACGGCGTAGACGTCGTAGATCTCGTCAAAGGACTTGTTCTGGACGAACATCTTGCGGTAGATGCCGTAAATGCTCTTGACCCGGCGCTTCATGGCGGCGCCGTGGATGCCGCTCTCCTCCAGCCGCTTTTCGATCAGGGCCGACACCCCGGCTAGGAATTCCTCGCCCGAGCGCTCGCTCAGCAGCTTGCTGATCTCCTCGTAGCCCACGGGGTCCAGGTAGTGGAGGCTGCGGTCCTCCAGCTCTTCCTTGATGTTCAAAATGCCCAGGCGGTTGGCGATGGGGGCGTACACCTCCATCGTCTCGCGGGCCTTGTCGCGGCGCTTCTGCTCAGGCCAGGCGTCGCCGGTGCGCATATTGTGCAGCCGGTCGCACAGCTTGATGATCATGACCCGGACGTCCTGGCTCATGGCCAGCAGCATTTTCCGCAGGTTCTCGGCCTGCTGCTCCTCGATGCTGGAAAACTGGATCTTGGTCAGCTTGGTGACGCCGTCCACCAGCAGGGCCACTTCGGCCCCAAAGGCCGACTTGACCTCGTCGATGGTGATGGGCGTGTCCTCCACCACGTCGTGGAGCAGGGAGGCGGCGATGCTCTCGGTGTCCATGCCCAGGTCCAGCACCAGCCGCGCCACCGCCAGCGGATGGCAGATATAGGGCTCGCCGCTGCGGCGGCGGGCGTCCTTGTGGGCCTCGTTCGCCATGCGGTAGGCCTTTTCGATCATGTCCATGTTGTAGGCCCGGCCGCTGGCCTTGATCGCCTCGGTCAGCTTGTCATAGGTGATGATCTCGGGCCGCGCCTCGGAAGGCACCATATAATCCACTGCCTCGGCGGGGGCGGCCGTAGCTGCCACGGTGCCGATCTCCCGCACCTGATGCTGCAGGTGGGTCTTGGCGGTATAGGAATCCTGCGCGGAGGCAGGAGCCGCTGTCTTTTTTCCCTCTGGCATATTACGTTTCCTCCAAATTCTCCTCCAGACACTTCAGGATCGGCGCGTCGGCCAGGTTCTTCTTGCCGCTGACCCGCACCAGTTCCAGATACGAAGCGCCGCCCTGGCCGGCCACTTCCACCAGGCCCACCTGGCGCAGGGCGGTCAGCGCCACCAGGGTCTTGCCGGTGCAGCCCATCCGGGCGCACAGAGGCTGCAGGTCGCCGGCGTGCCAGCGCCGGGTCTTGAGCTCGCGGTAGACGGCGGCCACTTCTTCCCGCGTGGGGGTCACCAGGCGCCGGTCCTCCTCCGAGAGGGAGGCCCCCCGGCGCAGAGCGTCCACCAGAGCGGCCTGCCGGGCCGCGTCGGGGCCCAGCCCCGCCGGGTGGATGTCGATGATCCGGCCCGAGAGCTGGGGCCCTCTGGCCCCGTCGTAGACCGACAGGCTGAGGGCCGCGTCCACCGCGTCTCCCGGCTGGTAGGGCGCCTGCTCAGGCCCCACGCCGAACCAGACGGCGTAGATCGACGCGCTGCCCTGATGCAGCCGCAGCCGGCAGTGCTTGCCCTCCGAGACGGGGTAGATGCCCTCGATCACGGCGTGTTCCAGCAGAAAGACGGGGGCCGGGTTCTCGGCCCCAAAGGGGGCCATCCGGTCCAGCGCGCGCACTTCCTCCACCGTGACTTTGGCCAGCCGCAAGGACAGGTCGCAGACCAGCGGGGGCGCGTGGATGACAGGACACTCCCGGGCGGCCCACTCGTTCATCCGGCGGCGCAGCTCGGGCAGGTTTTCTTCCCGCGCCAACAGGCCCGCCGCCATGGCGTGGCCGCCGAAGCGGATCAGCAGGTCGGCGCAGGCGGTGATGCACCCGTGCAGGTTGAAGCCGGGGACGCTGCGGCCGCTGCCCTTGCCCTCGCCGTTTTCGGCGATGGAGACGATCATCACCGGGCGGCCGTATTTTTCCACCAGGCGGGACGCCACGATCCCGATGACGCCCTGGTGCCAGCCCCTGCCCCACAGCAGCATGATCCGGTCCTCGGTGCGGCCGGGCTCGGCGGCCAGCATTTCCTCCACCGCCTTTTCGATCTTCTGTTCGGTCTCCTGGCGCAGGGCGTTGATCTCGTTCAGCCGGTGGGCCAGGACGGCGGCCCGGGCCGGGTCTTCACACAGGACCAGCTGCAGAGCGGCCGCGGCGCTGTCCATCCGCCCGGCGGCGTTGAGCCGCGGCGCGATGCCAAAGCTGACGTTGTCCGCCGTCACGGGCTTGCCGGCCAGGCCCACTTCTTCCAGCAGGGCCGCCAGGCCGGGGCGCTCGGTGTGCTGCAGGTGCTGCAGGCCCGCCTTGACGATGGTGCGGTTCTCCCCGGTCAGGGGCATGACATCGGCGATGGTGCCGATGGCTGCCAGGTCGCTGCAAAATTCCAGCAGCTCCTCGGGCATACAGTCCTCGAGGGCGGCGCAGAGCTTGAACGCCACCCCCGCGCCGCACAGGTCCTTGAAGGGGCTCTCGTCGTCCTCCCGGCGGGGGTCCACCACCGCCACCGCGGTGGGCAGGACGCTGGGGGGCAGGTGGTGGTCGGTGATGACCAGGTCGATGCCCAGCGAAGCCGCATAGGCCGCCTCGTCCACCGCCGAGATGCCGTTGTCCACCGTGACGATGAGGGTGTAGCCCTTGTCGTGGATCTTGTCAATGGCGCGTTTGGACAGGCCGTAGCCGTCTCCTTCCCGGCTGGGCAGCATACATTTCACGCTGCCGCCCAGGCCCTTGAGCTGCTCGTACAACAGGGAGGTGGCGGTCACGCCGTCCACGTCATAGTCGCCGTACACGACGATGGTCTCCCCCTGTTCCAGCGCCTGCCGGATGCGGGCCACCGCCTTGTCCATGTCCTGCATCAGGAAGGGGTCGCTCAGGCTGTCCTCCCCTGCCAGGAAGGACAGCGCTTCTTCCGGCTGGGTCATGCCCCGGACGGCCAGCAGGCCCGCCAGCAGGGTGGCCTCCTTCATCTGTTCCGCCAGGACGGCGGCGTGTTTGGCGTCGTCCCATTCCTCGCCGTTGTAGGCGGCTTCCTGTTCCAGCTGATCGGTCCGCTCCTCGGCAATGGCCTCCTGTAAGCCTGCCACCGCCTCCCGTTCCAGGGTGCGCAGCTCCCACGGGCGGCCGGTCATCGCAGGTCCTCCCCGGCCGAAAAGCCGTTCCCGGTCAGGCCGTCGCTGGCCAGCATCCCTTCCAGCGCCGCGATCTCACTGGACACATCCAGGGCGGCGTCCCCCAGCAGGGTGTCGTACAAATTGGCGTAGGCCGTGTTCAGGGTGTGCAGGATGCCCCCGATGTCCCGGCGGATGGCCTCGGCGTTGTCCCCCTGCTGGCCCTGCACGTCGTTGTAGGTGTGCAGCAGTTTGAGGGTGGTGGGGATATAATATTCGGCAAACCGCCGGGCCTTGGGCGCGCTCTCGGGGTGGCTTTCCAGCCAGGCGCAGATGGCCTCGGTGGTGTTCTGCATGGTCTTGAGTTCTTCGGCGGCGGCGGGGTCGGCCATCAGCCGGCGCTCCTCCGCCAGCACATGGGCGAACCGCCGGGCCGTCTCCAGATGGAGGACGGTCTTATCCGGCGCGGCCCCGGCCTCGGGCTCGGGCTGGGGCTGGGCCTTGGGCTCGGGGGCCGGCTGCGGGGGGATGTTGTGGGCCGCCCGGTAATCGGCGGCGCTCAGGTAGAGGCAGTCCCCTTTTTCGTCCAGCCAGCCGGTCAGCCAGCCCTTGTTGATCAGCTCCCGCAGGCGTTTGCGCAGCTTGCGCCGCTTCATCTGCAGCAGGCCGGCCAGGTCGTCCAGGTCCACCCCGTCCGACAGGTCCAGCCCCTCAAAGGCGGCGGCGCAGCGGTTGAGCAGCTGGGAAGCTTCCAGCTGCTCGCCCCCGCTGACAGCCCCGACGGTGCACAGGCCGCCGCCCACCATCAGGCCGATGCCGGTCCAGGC
>DWWN01000020.1 GCA_019119685.1 Candidatus Faecalibacterium faecigallinarum | reverse complement strand
CGGGGGGGGTATGCTATAATGCTTTTGAAAGGAAAAGGACCTTCCTTTCAGCCTGTTTTGGGTCTCTATCTTTTATACACCATAAGGAGGAAAAATTCACTATGAAACTCAAGAAGATTGCCTCTCTGGCTATGGCCGGTGTTATGGCTGTCAGCATGCTGGCTGGCTGCTCCACTACTTCTGTGCAGCCCGAGCCCACCCCCGATCCCGATCCCACTCCGAATTCCAACTATGGCACTACCCTGTGGAACTATCTGGACGAGGGCAAGAAGAATATTACCTTTGAGGCTAACAGCACCCTGGACGGCTATCTGCAGACCGCTGTGAACGGTGTTGGCTCTCTGGCAGTTTACAGCAGCTATTGGCTGGGCGATACCGTTGTTGAGGTCAACACTGATGGTATTAAGGCTGATGTTTCTGATGCTGATAGTACAGTTGACGCTGATCCTAATACAGTTTATCTGCTGGACTCTCTGACTGGTGCTGCAAAACGCCTGCAGAGCCTCACCGGTGCTGCCAATGACACGCTTGCTGTTTCCGACAAAAACTACAATGGTATGGAAGCCGTGCTGAATCAGATCGGGACCAATAATGTCATGAACAAGACCGATGACGATATCACTGCTGTGGCTCTGTATGTTGTTGATGGCAGTGTGAACATTGACAATGCCCTGTATGAGGTTGCTCAGGACCTGGATGAGGTCTTTATGGACCTGGACTACACTGGTAACAACACCAACCAGGGTCATGAGTATGTTTACAAGTACACCGGTTCTGTGAGCGTTGTTTCCAAGGCTATCAGCCGTGACGGCGCGAATGTCAACTTCATTGCTGTTCAGGTTGACCGCACCACTGTTCAGCGCTAAAAATTACTTATAACAAGTACAGGGCACCATACTGTATTTGATGTAAGAGGCTGGCGGGTTTAAGAGACGCCTGCCGGTCTGGCACCACCCTTTTCCTGTGACGACAAAGGGGAAGTACCTAACCAGTAATTCCTTCTGTTGTTGATCGCACCAAAACAAAAGAACTTTTGCGTCACGAAAGATAGGGTCCCTCTGCGGGGGCTGGTTCGCAAGAACTGGCCCCCGCATTGTTATGGAAAGAAAAAGCCGCCCTCTCTCCCGGCATGGGGAAAGAGGGCGGTTTTGCGGTTCAGGGCTTGGCGTCGTTGTTGGGCAAAAGCTCCAGCAGCCGGCGGGCGGCCTCGACGGGGAAGCCGGGGCTGGGCGGGTTTTCCACCCAGCTCTGCAGCAGGGCGTGGGCGTTGCCGCTCTGGGGCAGCATGTAGCCGGACTCCCGCAGCAGGTCCTCGTTGACCAGCCGCACCGACCGGGCCATGGCGGTCAGCAGGCGGTACAGGCCGTCGGTCTCGGCCGCGGCGGCCAGCTGGCGGGCGGCCTTTTCCTGGCTGGCCTTGGCGTTGGCCAGGGCGTAAGCCGGGGCGAGGACGGCTTCGGCCTTTTTCTGTTGGGGCGGGTAATCCACCGGCACCATCGAGATGGCCCCGCTGGGGCAGGCGGCGGCGCAGGTGCCGCAGCCCACGCACTTGGCGGTGTCGATGATGCTGTTCTCGGTGTCCGACGCGCCGGTGGGGCAGACGTACAGGCACAGGCAGTCTTTCGTGCACAGCCGCAGATTGCGGACGGCGATGAGCTTTTTCATGCGGGCCGCCTCCCTTCGATCTTGTCAAACTTCCATGCGGGCACCTTGCACACCGGGCAGATCTCGGGGGGCGTGTCGCCGATGTACACAAAGCCGCACACCGAGCACACCCACACCTGGGTGTTCTGGAGGAAGGCTTCGCCCTCCCGCTGGTAACGCTCCAGCAGGGCGTAGAGCATATGGGTCACTTTTTCGCCCCAGACGCAGATGCGCTGGGTGCCGCGGTCGCCCTCGGCTTTGGCGGCGGCGGTCAGGCCGGGGTAGCCGCTGTCCAGGTCGGCGCGCAGCAGGGCCGCCAGGGCGTCAAGGTCCGGGTTTTCCACCGCCGGCGCGGCGGCTGTATAAAAGTCCGCGATCTGGCGGAAAAGGGCGGCTTCCTCCTCCTTGTACTGCTTTTCGCAGCCGCGGGCCAGGTTGGAGCAGAGCGCGGCCAGCGCCCCGGCCGAGAGCTGCTGCAAGTCCTCGTCCAGTGCAGCAGGGGCCGCAGCCGGCTGGGGCCGGGCCGGTTCGGGGACAGCTTCAGGCTCGAACATCAGCTTGGGCGCGCCGCAGAGCGGGCAGCCCCAGCTGTCGGGCAGGCTGTCGAACGGCACGCCTTCGGCGGCTTCGTTGTAGATGTAGCCGCAGATCGGGCAGATATAGCGCATGGTTTCACTCCTCCTTCAGCGCTGGGGTGAAAGCACAGAAAAACTGTGCGCTTTACATAAAAAATTATAACAAGAACGGTTCCTGTTTGTCAAGCGAAAGCTGCGCGCAGAAATGGTTCCCCCCAAAGCGCAGCTCTTTTACTGAAATGCCCCGCTGACGCTGTCGATGTAGCCGCCCGTGCCCGAAGGCCCGCGGGAGACCTCGATGCGGAAATTGAAGGCCGGCCCGTTCGCGGCGGTCTGGTTGGCAAACAGGATGTTTTTGCCCTGGCGGACGGCCTCGGTGGCGTCCTGCCAGACCGGCTGGTCGTCCGCGGCGTTGTTGGTCAGCCGGACGGTGAGGGCCGCGTCATCGGGGATGCTGCCGCCCACCGTCAGGGAGGCCGCGGTGATGGGGGCGGAGGCGGCGATGGGCTGGGCCATGGTCAGGCTGGCGCTGGTGACTGCCTTGGTAAAGGAAGCGTCAAAGACGGCGGAGGCCATCCCGTCGCTGGCAGTCACCTGCAGCGCGTGGACGCCGTTGGCCAGCTTGAGGAAGGACAGGCTGTCGTAGACCGCCTCAAAGCGCAGGGTGGAGCCAGAGGGCGCGGTCAGGCTGCGTGTGACGGTCTGGTCCAGCGTTTCCGTCACCGAGAGGCTGGCCCCCTCGGGGTCGCTGGGCATGTACTCGAAGGCGAAGGGGGCGTTCCGGGCGCCCAGATCGGCCCCGCTGACCCCGCTGGCACTGGTGATGCCGGGCGCGCCGTTGGGCAGCACCGCCCCGTCCGACACCGGCATGGCCTGGGGCAGGATCAGGGCCGGGCGCACCCCGTAGCTGTAGGAGCCGTCCCGGTAGGAGCATTTGCCGGTCTCGCCCGCCACCGTCCAGACCTGGTCGCTGGTGGTGGTGTAGGGCGAGCGGGTCCAGTAGCGGGTGGGGGTGCCGCCCAGCGCGGCGGCCCGCAGGGGGTCCTCGCCGCCGTCCCCGTCCGCAAAGTAGTCCAGCAGGGCCCCTTCGTCGGCCAGGCCGGCCTTCTGGGCGGCGGGGGTGCCCATCTCCCGCATGGACAGCAGGAACGCCTGAGCGCTCACCCCCGCGCCGCCGCTGTGGACGCCGCTGCCGTCGGCATCGGCATAGGGCAGCTTGACGGTCTTGACCGCCTGCCGGATGCCGCTGTCCAGCAGCTCGAGAAAAGCGCCGTTCAGCCAGGCGTGCAGCAGGGAAGCGGCATAATCGTTGCGGTTGTCCCAGACCCGCTCGGTGTAAACGTCCTTCATTAGCAGCCAGGTGCCTTCGCAGCTGGCGTCGTAGACGCCGGGGTCGGGGTTGCCCTGATGGACTACCAGAAACGCGGTGTCCGAGCCGTCCACCTTCAATGTGACGGTGCTGCCCACGGCCTGGGCAGCCAGAGTGGTTGTCATAAAAGAGTGCCTCCTTTCAAAATTCCAGGCGCGCCTGGGCCTCGTTCCAGACGCCGGCGGCGGTCAGGTTGGCGAGGGACGCCAGGTCGGCGGCAAAGGTGTGCCGGGTGATCTCGGCGCCGCCCTGCAGTTCCAACGCTTCCACCCGGGCGGCAAGGGCTTCCAGCGCGGAGGACGCCGCCGCGCCCAGAGTGCCGCGGGCTCCGGCCCGGTCGGCCTCGGTCCAGGCGGCGCTTGTCCATGCCGAGGCCAGCGCCAGTTTGACGGCCAGTGGCGCCAGCGCCGGGGTGAGGGGCGCCCACGCCTCGGCCATGGCGGCCAGCTGGCTTTGGGCGGCGGGGGCCAGCCGGAGCTCGCCGTCCGCGGTCAGGGCCAGGCCGTACCCCTCCGCCAGTTTGACCGGGCCGGCCTGCTGGCCGGTGGGGCGGTCGGTGCGGCGGACAAAGCTGCTCAGGCTGCTTTCGGGCACCGCCTCGGTGGTCATTTTCCCCGTCTCGGGGTCCACCGTCTGGACCCGCAGCAGACTGCCGGCCGCAGGGGCGGCGGGCAGGGGCAGAGCCCCCACGTCCCAGGCGTCCAGCTGGACCCGCCCGCCCTTGCTGTTGACGCTGATGACCGGCCCGTCCTCGGGGGCGGCGGCTTCGGCCCGCAGGGCGGCGGCCTCCGCCCGTCCGGCGCTGGCGCTGGCGGCGTCGGCTTTGGTCTGGGCTGCGGCCACGGCGTCCGCTGCCTGTCCGGCCCAGCTGCCGGCCTCCCCGGCGCTTTGGGCAGCTTTCGCGGCGCTGGATGCGGCGCTGGACGCATGGGCCAGCACCTGGGCCACGAACTGCTCGTACAGGGTGGGGGAGGGCGGCTCCTCTCCGCCGTCGGTCACGGGCAGGATCTCACCGGTGTCAAAGGTGCCGGGCTGGGTGTAGGCGGTGTAGCCCGCCCCGTCGGCGGCGGTCAGCATCCAGCGGCCCGCCCGGGCCGCCGTCAGCCGCCGGTCCACAGCGACCTGTCCCTGCCCGTCCAGCAGCAGGGGAGACTGGGGCGTCCCGTCCGCCCGTTCGAGGTGGAGGGAGACGCTTTTGCCGGCCCACTCCGGCGGCAGGGCAAAGGCCAGGACGTCCACCCCTTCGGCGTTCTGGCTGCCCAGGTGGAGCCGTGCCGGCCGGGGGATAAAGTCGGTGCAGCCCGAGAGCTGCCGGGCTGCGATCTCAATGTGCATCATCGAATCTTCCTTTCCCGGGGCGCAGCGGCCCCGCTTTTTGGCACGATTGTACCCGCCCGGCAGCGGCGGGGCCAGCGCGTCCTTTTGGGTCCAAAACCTGGATGGAAAAGCTACACTTTTTTAGGCGCCGGCGGGCCGCAGGAGGAAAAAATTGCATCCAAAACGAAAAATAAATGTTAAATTTCTGTTACAACTTCGCGGGGGCTTTTCAATCGAAAATCGGATGAAGATGCTTTAATCTACAAAATCGTGGCGATAAATTTGTATAGAATGCACAGAAAATATCGTTAATGGAATGACAAATCACGTTTTGCGAATTTGACAAATCCGCTTCCGTCTGCTAAGATAAGACCGCTGTTGTGCCCGGCCAAGGCACGATGCAGCGAGTAAAAACAGACAAACCAGGAAGTCGACGCCGGCCTTGAAGGCCCCCTTCAGGCGCGGCGGCCGGAGGCGGACCGGAAAGACCAACCGCCCTATATGCAAGCGGGAGGAAGCCCCTTGCAGACAAAGCCAAACTGTAAAAAGAGAGGAGTTGTTTCGTATCACTTCCGAATCTATGTGTGAACAGAAGCCGGGCCGTCACCGCGCGCTTGCGCTGTGCCTTCTGAGCCTGGGCCTTGTCCTGACGCTGATGATGACCACCGTCAGCATCCGCGTGACCTATGTGACCGATTCCAACGGGGCCAAGCAGCTGCTTTTGACCAGCGAGAGCGACCCCACCCGCCTGATGAGCCTGTCCGGCATCGAAGCCGAGGAGGGCGACCGGGTGTATTACACCGCGTTTGGAGACAGCCTGGCTACCCTGAACATCGAGCGGGCCTTTACCGTCACCATCGAGGCGGACGGCCAGGAGACCCCCGTCAAGATGGTCTACGGCACCGTGGCCGAGGCCCTCGAAAAGGCGGGCATCACCCTGGGCCCCGACGACTACACCGTCCCCGCCCTGGATTCCCTGGTGGGGATCGGCAGCAAGGTGGAGGTCCACCGCGTCCGCTATGAGGAGACGGTGGAGTACCAGACCATCCCCCACGAGACCGAGTATATCTACACCAGCCTGTACTTCCGCGACACCGACCGGGTGACCACCGTGCAGGCCGGCTCGGACGGCCAGTGCGCCATCACCACCCGCCACCGCTGGGTGGACGGCGAGCTGGAAAACAGCATCGTCACCGACGTGACCACCACCGTCGAGCCCAAGGACGCCCTGATCAAGACCTACGGCGCGGGCGCGCCCGTCTCGCCCATGACCGGGCCGGACGGCACCACCAACCCGCCCTCCAGCTACAGCCAGGTGCTGACCGGCAAGGCCACCGGCTATTATTCCCGCACCGGCCGCGGCGCATCGGGTCTGGGCCTGGGCTACGGCACCGTCGCCGTGGACCCCGACGTCATCCCTTACGGCACCCTGCTGTACATCACGTCCACCGACGGCCGCTTTGTCTACGGCTACGCGCTGGCCACCGATACCGGCATCGCCCTGCAGGACGGCCAGATCCTGGTAGACCTGTTCTATGAGACGTATGCCGAATCGGTCATCAACGGCGCCATCAACGTCAACGTGTACGTGGTGGGCTGACCAAAGTAAGCTATAACAAACATGGGGCCCCTGTTCTTCTTCCCGCGGGAAGGAGAACGGGGGCTTTTTTGCGTTTGGGGAAAAGCTCTGTCAGGTTTGCATAGAAAAAATGTCAAAAATTGTATGTTCTGCCCATTTCCAGATTTTTGAACGAAAAGATTATAGCTGATTTTATGAAAAAGGCCTTGAAAAATCCCCTCGAATTATTTAATATAGTAATGTAGAGACAAGCGGGGCCGCGGCGCTGTGTTTGGACGCGCCGTCTGGGCGCCGTGTTTGTCACGCAGAATATGCGGGCTGGCGTCAGTCTGCGCCAGGGAGGAGCTGCACAAGATATGAAACAGACCGATGAATTGAAACAGACCACCGATGAGATGGAGCAGGCAGCACTGCAGCCGGCGGCAGAAAAGCCGGCCGAGGAGGTCAAACCCAACCCGGACGACCTGCCTGTCTACCTGTACAAACAGGGCAACAACTTTGAGGCCCAGCGCTTCTTTGGTTCCCACCTGACCGAACAGGGCGGGGAAAAGGGCGTCATGTTCCGCCTGTGGGCCCCCCACGCCACCGCTGTCAGCGTGGTGGGCGATTTCAACAGCTGGAAGCCGGGCAGCCACCCCATGAAAAAGACGGACGGCGCGTCCATCTGGGAGCTGTTCATCCCAGGCATGAAGGAATATGACGTCTACAAATACTGCGTCACCACCCGGGCCGGGGACCTGGTCTTTAAGGCCGACCCCTACGCCCTCCACGCCGAGACCCGGCCGTCCAACGGCAGCAAGGTCTACGACCTGTCCGGCTTCGGCTGGACCGACGCCGCCTGGCAGGAGGCGCAGAAGGCCAAAGATTTCATCAACGGCCCCATGAACATCTACGAGATGCACGCCGGCAGCTGGAAGATGAAAAAGCAGGAGGACGGCACCTATGTGCCCTACAACTACGCCGAGCTGGCCGACCTGCTGATCCCCTACATCACCGAGATGGGCTACACCCACGTCGAGCTGCTGCCCATCATGGAATACCCCTTCGACGGCAGCTGGGGCTACCAGGTGTCGGGCTACTTTGCCCCCACCAGCCGCTACGGCACCCCCAAGGACCTGATGACCTTTGTGGACAAGATGCACAACGCCGGCATCGGCGTCATCATGGACTGGGTGCCCGCGCACTTCCCCAAGGACCAGTTCGGCCTGTATATGTTCGACGGCGAGCCCTGCTATGAGGACCCCAACCCCCGCCGCGGCGAGCACAAGGAATGGGGCACCATGGTCTTCAACTTCGGCATGAACGAAGTGCAGAGCTTCCTGATCTCCAGCGCCCTGTACTGGCTGGAGCAGTACCACATCGACGGCCTGCGGGTGGACGCGGTGGCGTCCATGCTGTACCTGGATTACAACCGCCGCGATGGCGAGTGGGAACAGAACATCCACGGCGGCAAGGAGAACCTCGAGGCCATTGCCTTCCTCCAGAAGCTGAACACCGCCGTCCTGACCCGCCACCCCGAAAAGTATATGATCGCGGAGGAGTCCACCGCCTGGCCCAACGTCACCAAGCCGGCGGCCGACGGCGGCCTGGGCTTCAACTTCAAGTGGAACATGGGCTGGATGAACGATATGCTCAGCTATATGTCCAGCGACCCCATCTACCGTTCCTACAACCACAACAAAGTCACCTTCAGTTTCTTCTACGCCTTCAGCGAGAATTTCGTGCTGCCCATCAGCCACGACGAGGTGGTCCACGGCAAGTGCAGCCTCATCAACAAGATGCCGGGCGAGTATGACGACAAGTTCGCCAACCTGCGCACCTTCTTCGGCTACATGATGGCCCACCCCGGCAAAAAGCTGCTGTTCATGGGGCAGGAGTTCGGCCAGTTCAACGAGTGGTACGAGGCCAAGCCCCTGGACTGGGAGCTGCTGGACTACGACAAGCACCGGCAGCTGCAGAACTACGTCAAGACCCTCAACCAGTTCTACAAGGACCACCCCGCCTTCTGGCAGGTGGACTACAGCTGGGAGGGCTTCCAGTGGATTGTCCCGGACGATTACCAGCAGAGCGTGGTGGCTTTCCTGCGCAAGGACGCCGCAGGCAAGCAGATCATGATCGTCTGCAACTTCACCCCCGTGCTGCGGGAGAGCTACATCATGGGCGCGCCGGTGGCCGGCAGCTACAAAGAGCTGCTGAACAGTGACGACGCCGCCTTCGGCGGCTCGGGCCTGCACCACAACAAGGCCGTCCGCTCCAAGAAAGTGCCGATGCACGGCTTTGACCAGAGCATCACCATCACCCTGCCGCCGCTGAGCGCCGTCTACTTTGAGGTGCCCGCGCCGCGCGCGACCAAGCCCAGGACCACCAAGGCAACCGCGGACAAGGCAGAGACCAAGACCACCGCCAAAAAGACCGCCACCCGCAAGGCCGCCGGTGAGAAGAAGACCACCACGACCCGCCGGACCACCAAGTCCAAGGTGGAAAAGGGCGCCCCCGCCAAGGAGGCCAAGGCGGAAAAAGCCGAAAAGGCGGAGAAGAAGGCCCCCGCCAAGCGGGGCCGCAAGCCCAAGGCGGAAAAGCCTGCCGAAGAATAAGGCGGGCCGCACACTCGGCGGGAGGCGCCCGCCCGGGTTCCAACAAAGTTGATTTTCGCCCCTGACCGACGGGGGCGCAAAAGCAAAAGGGGAGAATAAAGTTATGGCAAAAGAAATCGTGGCAATGATCCTTGCCGGCGGACGTGGCTCGCGTTTGTACGCGCTGACACAGAAAACGGCAAAACCGGCGGTGTCCTTCGGCGGCAAGTACCGCATCGTGGACTTCCCGCTGTCCAACTGCGTCAATTCCCGCATCGACACCGTGGGCATCGCGACCCAGTACCAGCCCCAGAAGCTGAACGAGTACATCGGCAACGGCCAGCCCTGGGACCTCGACCGCCTGTACGGCGGCGTCCACACCCTGCCCCCCTACGAGCAGGCCAAGGGCACCGACTGGTATAAGGGCACTGCAAACGCCATTTACCAGAACATCAGCTTCATCGAGAACTACGACCCGAAGTACGTCATCATCCTGTCCGGCGACCAGATCTGCAAGCAGGACTATGCCGACTTCCTCCGTTTCCACAAGGAAAAGGGCGCCGATTTCTCGGTGGCCGTCATGGAAGTGGACTGGAAAGAGGCTTCCCGCTTCGGCCTGATGGTGGCGGACGAGAACGACCGCATCACCGAGTTCCAGGAGAAGCCCCCGGTACCCAAGTCCAACCTGGCTTCCATGGGCATCTACATTTTCAACTGGGACATCCTGAAGAAGTACCTGGAGGAGGACGAAGCCGACCCCAACTCCAAGAACGACTTCGGCATGAACATCATCCCCGCCCTGCTGCGGGACGGCCGCAAGATGTACGCCTACCACTTCAAGGGCTATTGGCGTGACGTCGGCACCATCGACAGCCTGTGGGAAGCCAACATGGAAGTGCTCGACCCCGAGAACTCGGGCATCGACGTCTTCGATGAGGAGTGGAAGATCTACAGCCGCAACCCGGTGCTGCCCGCCCAGAAGATCGGCCCCCGCGCCGTGGTCGAGGACTCCCTCGTCACCGAGGGCTGCCGCATCTATGGCAATGTCAAGCACTCGGTCCTGTCGGCCGGCGTCGTCGTTGAGGACGGCGCTACCGTTGAGGACACGGTCCTGATGGACGGCGTTGTGGTCAAGGCCGGCGCAGTGGTCAAGCGCTGCATCCTCGCCGAGGATGTGGTGGTCGGCGCAGGCGCCAAGGTCGGCGGCGACGGCCCCATCGCCCATGTGGGCACCGGCCTGACGGTGGGCGCAGGCGCAGTTGTGAAAGAGGGCGCCAAAGTATTTGATTCGGTCAAGGAGGGCGAGGAAGTATGCTGAGCCAGAACAACAATGCGTTGGGCATTATTTTCCCCAACAGCTATGACAACACCGTACCCGAGCTGGTGACGGAGCGCACCATGGCGTCCATCCCCTTCGCGGGACGGTACCGCATGGTGGACTTCATGCTCTCCAGTATGTCCAACTGCGGCATCACCAATGTTTCCATCGTGGTGCGCAAGAATTACCACTCCCTGATGGACCATCTGGGCACCGGCCGCGAGTGGGATATGGCCCGCCGTCACGGCGGCCTGAACATCGTGCCTCCCTTCGCTGAGAAGGGCGTGCGGATCTACTCCGGCCGCGTCGAGGCGCTGGCCTCCATCCTGGGCTTCCTGGAGCACCAGAAGGAGCGCTATGTGGTCATGTGCGACGCCAACATCGCCGTCAACTTCGACTTCAACGCCCTGCTGGAGGCCCACCAGGCCAGCGGCGCCGACATCACCGTCGCCTACCAGAAGACCGAGATCCCCGAGGGCCGCAAGGATGACAACTACACCCTGACCATCGACGGCGACGGCCGGGTCACCGAGCTGCTGCTGAACGATTACCGCCCCGGCGTCCAGAATCTGGACCTGAACATCTACATCCTGGAGCGCGAGACCCTGATCCGCCTGGTCAAGGACGCCACCGCCCGCGGCCTGATCTACTTCGAGCGGGACATCCTGGCCCACAACGTCAACATCCTGAACGTCCACGCCGTCGAGTACACCGGCTATGTCGCCCACATCTGCGACATGAAGAGCTACTTCGACGAGAACATGAAGCTGCTGGACGAGAAGAACCTGGATGCCCTGTTCCCCAAGAACAGCCCCGTCTACACCAAGATCCGCGACGACAACCCCACCCGCTACGTGGCGGGCAGCAAGGTGTCCAACTCCCTGCTGGCAGACGGCTGCACCATCGAGGGCACCGTGGAGAACTGCGTGCTGTTCCGCGGCGTCAAGGTCAAGAAGGGCGCCGTTGTCCGCAACTGCGTCCTGATGCAGGACACCGTGGTGGAGAAGGACGTGGAGATGGAGTACGTGGTCACCGACAAGAACGTCAAGATCACCGCCGGCAAGAAGCTGTCGGGCACCGCCAGCTTCCCGGTCTACGTCCAGAAGAACCACATGGTCTAAGCCGGAGCGGTTGCCACCAAAAACAAGGAGGTATTTGCGCTTATGAGAATTCTTTACGCTTCATCGGAAGCCACGCCGTTCGCCAAATCCGGCGGCCTGGCTGACGTGGCGGGCGCCCTGCCCAAAGCCCTCGTTCAGGACGGCGTGGACGCCCGGGTCATCATGCCCCTGTACGGCGATCTCGGCTTCCGCGATCATCTGGAATACGTCACCAACTACTCGGTGCCGGTGGGCTGGCGCAGCCAGTACTGCGGCCTGTTCCGGGCCCAGTGGGACGGCGTGACCTACTATTTCCTGGACAACGAGTATTACTTCAAGCGCCGCGGCCTGTACGGCTTCTACGATGACGGCGAGCGGTTCGCCTTCTTCTCCCGCGCGGTGCTGGAGACGCTGTTCTACCTCGATTTCACCCCCGACATCATCAACTGCAACGACTGGCAGACGGCCCTGGTCCCCGTGTACCTGAACCTGTACTACCGTCATCTGGACAAGTTCAACCGGATCAAGACCATCTTCACCATCCACAACATCGCTTACCAGGGCAAGTACGGCCTGGAGATCCTGGAGGATACCTGCGGCATCGGCCGGCGCGACCAGCACATCGTCGAGTACGACGGCTGCGCCAACTTTATGAAGGGCGCCTTCGAGACCGCCGACAAGATCACCACCGTCAGCCCCACCTACGCCCAGGAGATCCTGGACCCCTGGTTCAGCTACGGCCTGGACGCCCTGCTGCGCGAAAAGCAGTATAAGCTGTGCGGCATCCTGAACGGCATCGACATGGACGCCAACAACCCGGCCACCGACCCCTCCATCCCCTACAACTACTCCACCGCGAACTTCCGCGAGGGCAAGGCAGCCTGCAAGGCCGCCCTGCAGGACCAGTTCGGCCTGCACAAGGACGGCAGCCCCGTCTTTGCCATGGTCAGCCGCATGGTGGGCATGAAGGGCTTCGACCTGGTGCAGAGCATCGCCGACGGCCTGGTGGACCTGGGCATCGAGCTGGTCATCCTGGGCAGCGGCGAGAGCCAGTATGAGGGCTTCTTCTCCGACCTGGCGGCACGCCGTCCCGGCCGTGTGGGCACCTACATCGGCTTCAACAGCGCCCTGGCGCAGCAGATCTACGCCGGCGCGGACTGCTTCATCATGCCGTCCAAGAGCGAGCCCTGCGGCCTGGCCCAGATGGTGGCCTGCCGCTACGGCACCCCGCCCATCGTCCGCGAGACCGGCGGCCTGCGGGACTCCATCCAGGATTCCTCCAGGGGCCACGGCAACGGCTTCACCTTCGCGGGCTACAGCGCCCACGAGCTGTATGACGCCTGCTGCCGCGCCAACGCCGCCTACTACGACAAGGAGAACTGGGAGCACCTGGTGGAGTACGCCATGAACTGCGACTTCAGCTGGAGCGTCTCGGCCAAGAGCTACGAGGGCCTCTACAACGAGACCGCGAACCTCTGGTAAGAAAAGGTTCTTTCCTCTGTAAAGTTTGATTTTAAGCCGCCGTTCCGAATGGAACGGCGGCTTTTTTGTGTGCAAAATATAGATACAATAGACAGGAGCGCCCGCGTAAGCAGGCGCTTTTCTTTTGCTCCCCTCTCAGGCGCGCCTGGCCCTCTCCGCCGCCTGCGGCGGCACCTCCCCCGCACGCGTGGGAGGCAGTAGCCTATAGGTTTCGTTTTGGCTCTCCCCGGCGGGGGCACGAACAGCGACCGCGTCCAGCGGACGAAGCAGGGAGCTGTG
>DWWN01000019.1 GCA_019119685.1 Candidatus Faecalibacterium faecigallinarum | reverse complement strand
AGCAGGGGCAGCGGTCTGCCATTTTCAAGCGCCATTTTTGGCGTGCAGAAAATGCAGGGAACCGCAACCATTAGGGGGAAGGAATTTCTGTCGCGCGACTGCGCGCAGAAATGGGTTCCCCCTAAAGCGTGTCGCCAGACACGCTTTTACAGTTTCAGTTCGTAGATGTAGTCGGGGATCACCTCGTTGGTGCCGCCTTTGGTGTAGCTGCCCTCGGCGATGATGAGGGCGCCCACCTTGCGGGCCAGCGCGTTGGAGGCCGCGTTTTCCTGGGCGATGCAGATGGTCACCGCATTGGCCCGGCGGGAGCGGGCATAGCCGATCAGCCCTTCCACGATCTCGGTGCCGTAGCCCTGGCGCTGGAAGTCGGGGTGGACGGCGTAGGCGATGTCATAGCTGCGGCCGCTGTTCTCGGGCACAAAGCTGCAGGTGCCGATCCGCTGGCCGGACACCCGGTCCACCGCCACCAGATGGCAGCAGTCCAGCGAATCGCCCAGCCCCTCGATCGACTTGGTGTAGGCTTCCAGATCCGGGATAGCCTCCAGGGCAGGGTCGGACAGCCAGCGGCCGGTCTCCGGGTCGTTCCACAGGCTCATGGCAAAGGGCGCGTCCTCGGGCGTAAAGCCGCGCAGCGCCAGGCGCGGGGTCTCGATGGTCTCGATCTTCATAGCGACATCCCCTCCATTTTACACGATGGGTGCTTGTTCAGGCTTCCGTTTCTTGGCCGTCCCCGTCCTCGTCCAGGGCAATGAGGAAGGCCGCCTGTTTGACTTTGCCGCAGCCCTGGGCCTTGATGCCCGTCTTGTAGGGCTCGCCAGCCAGAAACAGGGCGAACCGCCCCTCGCACAGCATCCCGGCGGCGCTGGTGGGCGCGCTGCCATAGGCGGGCACGTCCTCCCCCGCCGGCTTTTTGACCGCGAAGTCCCCCAGGGAGACCTCGAACATCTCGCTGCCGGCAAGGTCGGTCAGCAGGGTCAGGCGGCCTTCGTGGCAGGCGAAGTCCACCTTTTCCCCGCTCTGGGGGGTCAGGGTGCGGACTTCCGCCACCACGGCGTCCCCGTCCACACGGGTGCGGCCCTCGGGCAGGGTGGCAATGTCCCGGGCCATGATGTACTCGATGGCGGTGTCCAGGTTGCGGCTGATGCCCAGATAATTGGGCAGGTTGTTCAGGGTATCAAAAATCATAGCTCCCTCACTTGCTCAGAGACAGGATGGCGTCCTTGATGCGCTGGGCGGCCACACGGGTCTTTTCGGCGTCGCCGAAGGCGGTCAGGCGGAAGTAGCCCTCGCCGCAGGGGCCGAAGCCCACGCCCGGGGTGCCCACCACGCCGGCATTTTCCAGCAGCCAGTCGAAGAAGGTCCAGCTGTCCATGTTGCCGGGGCAGCGCAGCCAGATGTAGGGGCTGTTGTGGCCGCCGCAGTACCAGACGCCGCACTCGTTCAGGGCGCTGGCGATGACCCTGGCGTTCTGACGGTAGTAGTCCAGGTTGGCCTGGATCTCAGCCATGCCCTCTTTGGTAAAGACGGCCGCGGCGCCACGCTGGACGATGTAGGGCACGCCGTTGAACTTGGTGGTCTGGCGGCGGAGCCAGAGCTTGTTCAGGTTCATGCCCTCCCGCTCCAGCTGATGGGGCACCACCGTGTAGCCGCAGCGGGTGCCGGTAAAGCCGGCGATCTTGGAGAAGGAGCAGATCTCGATGGCGCAGTCCCGCGCGCCCTCCACCTCGAAGATGCTGCGGGCCAGCCCCTCCTCCGAGACGAAGCACTCATAGGCAGCGTCGTAGAGGATGACGGCGTTGTTGGCCTTGGCGTAGTCCACCCACTGCTTGAGCTGATCGCGGTTATAGGCCGCGCCGGTGGGGTTGTTGGGGCTGCAGATGTAGATGATATCGGCCTTGACGGCGGGGTCGGGCATGGCCAGGAAGCCGTTGGCCTCGCTGGTGGGGGCATAGACGATCTTGCGGCCGTCGGTGACGTTGTCGTCCACGTAGGTGGGGTAGACGGGGTCGGGCACCAGGACGGTGTTGTCCTCGCTGAACAGGCCCAGGATGTTGGCCAGGTCGCTCTTGGCGCCGTCGCTGATGAAGATCTCATCCGCCTCCAGCTGGACGCCGTGCCCGGCGTAATAGCCCTGCACGGCCTCGCGGAGGAAGTCGTAGCCCTGCTCGGGGCCGTAGCCGTGGAAGCCCGCGGCGGTGCCCATCTCGGCCACAGCGTCCTGCATGGCCTTGACCACGCTGCCCGCCAGGGGCCGGGTCACGTCCCCGATGCCCAGCCGGATGACCTCGCGGTCAGGGTGGGCTTTCTGGAAAGCCGTCACCCGGTGGTTGATGTCCACAAAGAGGTAGCTGGCTTTGAGCTCATTGTAATGCTGGTTCATTTTCATGGTGGTATCCCTCTCTTTACAGTTTTGCGGTCCCTTCGCAGACGGTGACGGCGGGGCCGGTCATCAGCAGGCGGCGGCCGGGCAGCACCCGGATGGTCAGATCGCCGCCCCGCAGCTCCACCCGGATGTCCTCTCCGGCGGGCACCAGTCCCAGCTCGGTCAGGGCGGCCACCGAGGCGCAGGCCCCCGTGCCGCAGGCCCAGGTCTCCCCGCTGCCCCGCTCCCACACCCGCATTCGGATGCGGGTATCGTCCAGCTTCTGGACGAACTCGGTGTTGATCCGCTCGGGGAAATTTTCATGCCGCTCAAAGGCGGGGCCCACGGCGGCCAGGTCCATCCCGTCCACATCCTCCACCACGGTGACGCAGTGGGGGTTTCCCACGCTGATGCAGGTGACGTTCCAGTCCCGCCCGGCGGCGGACAGAGTGCAGCCCACCAGAGGCCCCGGCCCCATATGGACGGCGGGCAGGCCGGCGGCCATGGCGCTGTAGCAGCCCATTTCCACCTGCCACTGGCCTTCGCCCTGCCAGCGCAGGGTCTTGGGGCCGCTCAGGGTGTCGATCAGCAGTTCGTCCCGGGCGGCGCAGGCGGCGTCGTGGGTGCGCAGCCACTCGGCCACACAGCGGATGCCGTTGCCGCACATTTTGCCTTCGCTGCCGTCGGCGTTGTAAATGCGCATGAAAGCCGCAGCCCCCGGCGTCTGGGGCGCGCAGATGCAGACGATACCGTCCGCCCCGATGGAAAAGTGCCGGGCCGACCATTTCCGGGCCAGCGCCTCGATCTGCTGCGGCAGGCCGGCGGCACGGCAGTCCAGGTAGATATAGTCGTTGGCGCAGCCCTGCATCTTGGTAAAGGCTAAGTCCATGGTATCCCTCCCCTTGCAAAAACGGAGCGCGGCGCCGGGCCGGTCTCCTGTGCGTTCCCTACTATTATAATAGCCAAACCGCTTTCTGACAAGCGTCAGGGGCAATTTTCGCCAGAATCGCAAAACAGGGCTTGACAACAGCAGGCCCTTACGCTATAAACATAAGAGGAACTTTTGTGCAGCGGCTGTGCCGGGCACCGAAAAAAGAGGAACGAATAAAAGGAGAGAACCCCTTATGGAGAGCACTTTTGAGAAGATCCGCGGCTTTTTGGCCGAGCAGCTGGGCGTGGACGCCAGCCAGATCACCATGGACAGCGACCTGCTGAACGATTTTGACGCCGACAGCCTGGACATCGTGGACATGGTCATGACCCTGGAGGACGAGTTCGGCATCGAGGTGCCCGACGACGCCATCGAGAACCTGCACACCGTCGGCGACGTGGTCCGCTTTGTGGACAGCCAGCTGGCCTAAAGGCGGCGCATCCCCTGCCCCGCTTTTGATTTCGGGCCGGGGCGGAAGGAGGGCCACGCCCCCCTTTGGCGCACGGCCATGACAGAGAGGAACGGAAATAGAATGGCAAAAGAGACGAAAAAGCTGGTCCAGGCCATCACCAGCCAGGAAGAAAACTTCGCCCAGTGGTACACCGACATCTGCGTCAAGGCCGAACTGGTGGAGTATTCCAGCGTGAAGGGCTTCATCATCCTGCGGCCCTACGGCCAGGCGATCTGGGAGAATATCCAGAAGAACCTGGACGCCCGCTTCAAGGCCACCGGCCACGAGAACGTGGCCATGCCGGTGCTGATCCCCGAGAGCCTGCTGAAAAAGGAAGGCGACCTGGTCAACGGCTTTGCCCCCGAAGTGGCCTGGGTGACCATGGGCGGCAGCGATGAGCTGGAAGAGCGGCTGGCCGTCCGGCCCACCAGCGAGACCATGTTCTGCGACCACTGGTCCCGCGTGCTGCACAGCTACCGCGAACTGCCCATGAAGTACAACCAGTGGTGCAGCGTGGTCCGGTGGGAAAAGACCACCCGCCCCTTCCTGCGCAGCCGGGAGTTCTGGTGGCAGGAGGGCCACACCATCCATGAGACGAGCGAGGAGGCCGAGGCCGAGACCATGGCCCAGCTGAACTGCTACGCCAGCTTCTGCGAGGACGATCTGGCCATTCCCGTGGTCAAGGGCCGCAAGACCGACAAGGAAAAGTTTGCCGGCGCCGAGGCCACCTACACCATCGAGGCGATGATGAAGGACGGCAAGGCCCTGCAGAGCGGCACCAGCCACTACTTCGGCGACAAGTTCAGCCGCGCCTACGACGTCACCTTCACCGGCCGGGACAACCAGCTGCACTACCCCTTCCAGACCAGCTGGGGCGTTTCCACCCGTCTGGTGGGCGCCATCATCATGACCCACGGCGACGACGACGGCCTGATCCTGCCCCCGGCCATTGCGCCCTGGCAGGTGGTGGTGGTGCCCATCGCGCCCCACAAGCCCGGCGTGGCCGAGAAGGCCGCCGAGGTGGCCGCCTCCATCAGCCAGTACGCCCGCGTCAAGCTGGACGACAGCGACAACGCCCCCGGCTGGAAGTTCAGCCAGTGGGAGATGAAGGGCGTGCCCCTGCGCCTGGAGCTGGGCCCCAAGGACCTGGAAAAGAACCAGTGCGTCCTGGTCCGCCGCGACACCCGCGAAAAGACCTTCGTCAGCCTGGACGATCTGCCCACCGCCATCCCCGCCCTGCTGGAGAGCTTGACCCGCGACCTGTACCAGCGCGCCCTCGAAAACCGCGAAAAGCGCACCTGGGCCGCCAAGACCATGGACGAGGTCAAGGCTCTGGCCGCCGCCAATACCGGCTACATCAAGACCATGTGGTGCGGCGACCTCGACTGCGAGCTGAAGATGAAGGAAGAAGCGGGCCTGTCCAGCCGCTGTATGCCCTTCGAGCAGGAGCAGATCAGCGACGTCTGCCCCGTCTGCGGCAAACCCGCCAAGACCATGATCTACTGGGGCGTGGCCTATTGATGTAAACCGCCCCCGCACAGCTGAACCAAGATACAAAAATGCCCCCGTCCGTCTGGACGGGGGTTTTGCTGTTCAAGCCAGGGGCAAAAATTCCGCCACCAGCAGATCGACGCAGGCGCCGTAGCTCTGCATCCCCAGCTCCTGGCCGTAGCTGCGCAGGAAGCTGTCGTAGACCGTCTCCCCCACCTCGCGGACGGGGCCTTCCCACGATGCCCAATAGGCGTTGTTGTAGGCAAAGTCGGCGCGGGCGGCGGCGGGCAGTTCAGTCATGCAGGCCGCCGCAACCTCGGGGTCGGCGCGGTAAAGGGCATTGGACAGGTGCTGGTAGCCGTACAGCCAGCCCGAGTAGACGTAGGCGGGGCGGCCGCTGGCGATGGACGCCATGATGCCCACAAAATTGGCCTCCTGCTCGGCGGCGACGCCCCGCTGGTGGGCGTACTCGTGGGCGATGGTCACAGGCAGGAACACCTCGGGGCAGTCCACATTCAGGGTGCTCTCCCCGGTGAGGGGACACAGGTACCCGGTAAAGCCCCAGGCGCTCATGAGTTTGGAGTAGAAAGCGGGCTTGGCCCGGCGGTCGGGCCCTTCCAGAAAGGCCCAGCGGCCGGTCAGGCCGTCATAGAGGCCCGCCGTGTCCGCCATGATGTCCTCACGGCTGACGGCAAAGCGGCCCGCCTCGTCCCGCGGGACGCTGTTCGCGCAGGCTGCCACCTGCCGGCCAAAGTAGCGGGTCACTGCTTCCAGCTGGGCCGCGCTGACCGGGGCAGTTTCCATACCCGCCTTTTCGGCAAAGCTGGCGGCGTAATACTGGGTGCCCCACAGGGCGCACACCCCGGCGTACCCCCACAACAGCAGCACGGCCAGATGCAGCCCAAACGCGCCCAGTGCGGCAGGCTGGCCGTGGGCCGCCCGCCAAATGGCGCGGACCAGCAGCCCCACCGCCCCGAGGATGAGCAACGTGGCCCCGGCCTCGCAGACGCTGAAGGGCAGCGGGTCGCACACCGCGCCCAGCGCCCGCTTGACCGGCATCGAAACGGACTCCACCCACCAGTCCATGGCGGCGCGGCTGGAACGGGCTGCCCAGAACAGCGCCAGCGCCGCCAACGCCCCGGCCAGCCCCAGCAGGGCCGCCCGGTGGGCCGCCAGAAACGCTTTCAGGCCGCTCAACGGTCAAAGGTGGTGCGCAGGGTGGTCTGCCAGTTCTCGCCCGGGGCCAGGATGGCGGCGGCAGCGCGCTTGCGCCAGGACGGGCCGTCCGCCTCGGCGGCGGGCAGGCTGTGCCATGGCTCGATGCAGACAAAGCGCATGGGTTCCGACCGGGCGCTCCAGATCAGGGTGTAGGGATAATCCGCAATGTCACAGGTGATGTTGCGGCCGGTGTCCTTTTCATACAGGCCGAGGGTCTTGCTGCGCAGCCCCGCCATGCAGAAGCTGTCGTTGTCGAACATATGTTCTTCCAGCTGGATGGCGGCGGCGTTCTTCCACTGGTAGAAGCACTTGCCGCTCAGCAGGCCGTTGGGCCGGGCGTCCAGGATGACGGGGCTTTCGGGCCGGTCGAAGCGGAATTCGTAGTCGGCGATGGTGTGCTTGTCGTCAAAGGGGACGTTGAAAGCCGGGTGATACCCGATGCCAAAGGGCAGAGGCTCGGCCGCGCCGGCGGGGTTTTCCACCGTCAGGGTGTGGCAGACCGTCTTGCCTTCCAGCCGGAAGGTGCTGGTCAGGACAAAGTCATAGGGGAAGCGGGCCGCCTTGATCTCGTCGTCGGCCCGCAGCTCCATGCGGATGACGTCGGGGCCGGCTTCCAGCAGCGTGTGCTCGAGATCCCGGGCAAAGCCGTGCTGCCCGCCCTTGTAGCTCTTGCCCGCGTGGGTCAGGATGCCCCCTGCCAGCTTGCCCGTCCAGGGGAACAGGATGGGCGCGTGCCGCCCCCAGACCGATTTGTCCGCCTGCCAGAGCATTTCTTCTCCGGCGGCGTTGCGGACGCTGACCGCCTCCGCGCCGTGAGTGTCCACCGTAAGGGTCAAAAATTCGTTGTGAATGGTTGCCTGCATGAGACCTCTCTCCTTTCATGCGCCCTCCCCTTTGGGGAGGGGCCTGTGTTTCAAACGATTTATACGCTTTCGCCGGGGATGCAGTGGTACCCCACCAGCTGGGTCTGGCTGACCGGCTCGTCCTCCAACAGCTTCAGGACGGTGTCGGCGCAGACGCAGGCGGCCGTCTCTACATCGAAGCAGACGGTGGTCAGAGGCGGGGTCATCAGCTCGCTGGTCTCGTAGCCGCCGAAACCGGTCACGGCGATGTCCTCCGGGATGCGCAGCCCCAGCTCCCGGGCGGCCTTGTAGACGCCGTAGGCGATGCGGTCGGTGGCGCACAGCAGCACCTCAGGCCGGTCGGGGCCCGTGAGGATCTCCCGTGCCCGGGTATAGGCGGTCTGGAGGGTGAAGTCCGCCTCCCAGGTGCGCACGCCGGTGACACCGCACCCGGCCAGTCCTTTCAGGATGCCCTCCTTGCGCCGCTTGCCCACCGCTTCGTCCTGCTCGGTGACCCAGAGGCAGCCCGCCTTCCGGTAGCCGCGGCCCGCCACGTAGAGGCCCAGCGCCTCCCCCGCGGCAAAGTCGTCGTTGACCACCGAGACGCCGCCCTCGAACACCTGCCCGAAAAAGACTACAGGGGTATCCATCCGGGCCACCTGCTCCCGGTGGGCCTGCGTGATGTAGCTGGCCACCACGATGATGCCGTCCACCCGCATCCGCTCCAGGTTTTCCAGGCTGCGGACCTCAAAGTCCAGATCGCCTTCGGTGTTGACAAAGAGCGGGGTGTAATCCTTGGTGCGCAGGTATTTGTCCATCGCCGTCAGGACGCGGGGCGTGGTGGTGGAATCAAAGCCCGGCAGGATCACGCCGATCAGGTTGGAACGCTTGGCGCTGAGCCGGGCGAATGGGTTCGCTTTGAAATGATAGTAGGCGACTGCCTCTTTGATGCGGTCATAGTTGCCCTCCCGGACGCCTTTGCCGTTCAGATAGCGGGAGACGGTGCTCTTGGACACCCCTGCCCTTTTTGCCACATCGTTGATGGTAGACCGGTGATCGGCCATAACGCTTACCCCCTGATGCTTTATTTTCTGTATGAAAATGTGTGAAATCACCATTTTCAAATTTTCTTTATTGTAGCACAGCCGCACAAACCCGTCAAATAGAGAATTGTGCGCAATATTTTGTACACTTTGACGAGAACCGGTTCCACAAAATTACGAGATATTTTTTGTTAGATTTCAATAATTGACTTATTTACGTTCTGCATTTATACTAGAGTCAATCAGAACCGGTTCCGACACACAGCCAAACACACGTCTCCCGGCAGGGCGGCGGACTTTTCAGGAGGAACAAGCATGAGCGAGAAAAAAGCCGGCGGCGCTGACAAGCAGCAGCGCTACCTTGAGATCACCAAGCAGATCGTCGGCCTGGTCGGCGGCAAAGAGAACATCGTGGCCAGCACCCACTGCGCAACGCGGCTGCGCATCGTGCTGAAGGATTACGATAAGGTGGACCGCGAAAAGCTGGAGGACGTGGACCTCGTCAAGGGCCAGTTCATCGCGGGCAACCAGCTGCAGATCATCTTCGGCGCGGGCCTGGTGAACGAGATCTACGAGGTGTTCAGCCAGTATACCGGCACCGCCGGCAGTTCCATGGCCGAGGTCAAGGCCGAGGCCGCCAAGAAGATGAACCCCCTGCAGGCCATCATCAAGTCTTTGTCCGACGTGTTCGTGGACATCATGCCCGGCATCCTGGCGGCGGCCCTGCTCAGCGGCCTGACCGGCGTGCTCAGCCAGTGGGACGTGGTGGAAAGCAACGCCACCCTCTTTGCCATCAACAAGCTGGTCAGCCTGGCTTCCAACGGCATTTTCAGCATCCTGCCCCTGGCGGTGTGCTATTCGGCCTGCAAGCGCTACGGCGGCAAGCCCATCCTGGGCCTTGTCATGGGCGCCATCATGCTGGACAGCTCGCTGGCCAACGCCTACGACGCCGCCAAGGGCATCGTGGACGTGCAGACCATCAGCCTGTTCGGCTTTGACATCGAGCTGGTGGGCTTCCAGGGCGGCATCATCATCGCCCTGATGATGGGCTTCGTCATCGCCAAGCTGGACATCTTCTTTGACAAAAAGATCCCCGACGTGGTCAAGCTGCTGTTCAGCCCCATGTGCTCGGTGCTGATCTCCACCGTCCTGCTGTTCACCATCGTGGGCCCTGTGGGCCGCCTGCTGTCCAACGGCATCACCAACGGCCTGGTCTGGATGACCCAGAACCTGGGCGTCATCGGCTACATGGTCTTTGCGGGCGTCCAGCAGATCATCGTCATCACCGGCCTGCACCATATCTTCGGCGCCATCGAGGCGCAGCTGCTCTCGGACACCGGCCGCAACTTCCTCAACCCGCTGATGAGCGTGGCCCTGATGGGCCAGGGCGGCGCCGTGCTGGGCTACCTCGTCCTCAACTTCAAGAACAACAAGGTCAAGGAGCTGTGCATCCCCTCCTTCATTTCCACCCTGTTCGGCATCAGCGAGCCCGCCATCTTCGGCGTCAACCTGCGGTATAAGTTCCCGCTGGTGGCCGGCTGCATCGGCGGCGCGTGCGCAGGCGCTTACGCCTTCTTCACCAACCTGGCGGCCCTGGGCTTCGGCACCACCGCCCTGCCCGGCCTGGCCATCTGCGACCCCGCAAACGGCGGCTATATCAACTACATCATCGCCCACCTCATCGCCCTGGGCATCGGCATGGCTTTGACCGTCATCTTTGGCAAGGCCACCGCGAAAAAGCGGGCCTAAAATACCCATACATCCATCCCTGACCGCCTGAGCCGCACACCGCCGCCCGGGCGTTCGGGCTTATCAGGAGGCGTCTCATGGAAAACCCGACCTATCCCGCCCAGATCGCCCAGGCTTACGCCCGCATGGCCGAGCTCCCGCCCGACCCCTGGCGGCCTGCCTATCACCTCAGCCCCCTGTCCGGCACCCTCGCCGACCCCGACGGCCTGTGCCAGGTGGGCGGCGTGTACCATATCTTTTACGTCACCAACCCTCTGGGCTGCCTCACCACCCAGCGCACTTCCTGCGTGTGGGGCCACTACTCCACCCGGGACTTTGTCCACTACCGCCGGGAGACCACCGCCATCTTTCCCGACACCGCCCGCGACCGGGACGGCGTCTACAGCGGCTCGGCCCTGGTGGATGGGGACAAGCTCTATCTCTACTACACCGGCAACGTCCGCCACCACGGCGTCTTCGATTACATCCACGCCGGCCGGGAGCAGAACGTCCTGCGGGTGGAGAGTGCCGACGGCGTCCACTTTACCAATAAGACCCTGCTGCTGACCAACGAGGACTTCCCCGACTGGGCCACCTGCCATGTGCGGGACCCCCAGATGCTGCGGCAGGACGGGCAGGTCCTGATGCTGCTGGGAGCCCGCACCCAGGCCGACGAGGGCTGTCTGCTGGTCTATGCCAGTGGGGACGGGGTCCATTTCCGCCATGTGCACACCGTCCGCACCCCCGAACCCTTCGGGTATATGTGGGAGTGCCCCGACTATGCCTGCTTGAACGGCCAGCAGCTGCTGCTCTGCTCGCCTCAGGGCATCCCCCATCAGGAATACGAATACCAGAACGCCCACCAGTGCGGCTGCTTTGAACTGTCCGGCCGGCTGGACGCCGGCGCCGCGGCGGGGGCCTTCCATTCCTTTGACTATGGCTTTGACTTTTACGCCGTGCGCAGCCTGCGGGCGGCGGACGGACGCACCCTGCTCATCGCCTGGATGGGGATGTCGGAGGCGGATTACGGCCGCACCCCCGCCGCCGGTCACGGCTGGGACCAGGTGATCGCCCTGCCGCGGGAACTGACCTGGGAGAACGGCCGGCCCTGCCAGCGGCCCCTGCGGGAACTGCGGGCCCTTCGGGGTGAATGCCAGGCGGCCGGCTGCGATGCCGGCGCGGCATGGGACAGCCGCCGGTGCGAGCTGGTGCTGCACCCCCAGCCGGGGCAGGACGTGTCTTTGCATCTGTTCGAGGACGGCCTGCTCTCCTACGACGCCGCCGGCAAGGTGCTGACGCTGGACCTCTCGGGCAGCTGCGGGGCGGGGCGCACCGTCCGCCGGATGAAGCTGGACCGGCTGGACACACTGGACCTGTTCCTGGACGGCTCCGCCCTCGAAGCCTTTGTCAACGACGGCGAGGCCGTGCTGGCCAGCCGCATCTTCGGCCAGAGCAGCCGCGTGGCCGCCGCGCCCTTTGCCGGCCGGGCAGAATTTTATCCCATGCGCCCCATTGTTATTGAAGACTGCCGGGAACATGGTGTATAATCAGTCTAAAGACACACACAGGGGCCAGGCCCGCAGGTCTGGCCCCCTTTTTCATGTGTCTGCCACAGGATAGAGATAAGAAAGGATCTGCAGCCATGGCAATCGAATTTCACAAGGAAAGCCAGACCTTCCATCTGCACAACGCTTGGATCAGCTACATCTTCAAAGTCCTGCCCAGCGGCCATCTGGGCCAGCTGTACTACGGCAGGGCCATCCACGACCGCCCCGATTTTGACCACCTGTTCGAGACGGCTTACCGCTCCATGTCGGTGCACTATTTCGACGGGGAGCCCGCCTATTCCCTCGAGCACATCAAGCAGGAGTACCCCACCTGCGGCACGGGCGACATCCATCTGCCCGCGCTGGACGCCGCCGCGCCCAACGGCAGCCGCCTGCTGGACCTGCACTACCAGTCCCACACCATCGCGCCGGGCAAGCCGCCCCTGGAAGGCGGCGAACTGCCCTCCACCTATGTGGAATCCCCCGACGAGGCCGTCACCCTGACCGTCACTCTGGCCGATGCGCTGGCCGGCGTCACGGTGGACCTGGTCTACACCCTGTACGAGGGGCTGCCTGTCCTGACCCGCCACGCCGTCATTGGCTACACCGGCGAAGGCACGCTGCGTCTGGACCGGGCCATGAGCTTCTGCCTCGACCTGCCCGACATGGACTACGACCTGGTGGAGCTGACCGGCGCCTGGGCCCGGGAGCGCCACGTCGTCACCCGGCCGCTGGCCCACGGCGTGCAGGGGGTGTACTCCCTGCGGGGCTGCTCCAGCCACCACTTCAACCCCTTCCTCGCCCTCAAGCGGCATGAGACCACCGAGTTCGCGGGGGAGGTGTACGGCTTCAGCCTGGTGTACAGCGGCAACTTTGCCGCCCAGGCCGACGTGGACCCCTACCACGTCACCCGTGTGACCATGGGCATCCATCCCCAGGGGTTCCGCTGGGACCTGCATTCGGGCGAGCGCTTCACCACCCCCGAGGCGGTGCTGGTCTACTCTGAACAGGGCCTGAACGGGATGTCCCAGACCTACCACCAGCTCTACCGCACCCGGCTGGCCCGGGGCGAGTGGCGGGACAAAGTCCGCCCCATCCTGGTGAACAACTGGGAGGCCACCTATTTCGACTTTACCGAAGAAAAACTGCTGGGTCTTGCCGCCGAGGCCAAGCGCCTGGGCATCGAGCTGTTCGTTCTGGACGACGGCTGGTTCACCAACCGCAACGACGACCACGGCGGCCTGGGCGACTGGCAGATCAACTACGAAAAGCTGCCCGACGGCATCCAGGGCTTTGGGGCAAAGCTGCACGAGATGGGCCTGCTGTTCGGGCTGTGGATCGAGCCCGAGATGGTGAACGCCGGCACCGCCCTGTGGAACGAGCACCCCGACTGGGTGCTGCATGAGCCGGGCCGCCGCCCCCAGCAGGGCCGCTTCCAGTATGTGCTGGACTACTCCAACCCCGCCGTCGTGGACTGGATCCTTGCGCGGCTGTGCAGCGTGCTGGACGGCGCGCCGATAGACTACATCAAGTGGGACATGAACCGCAGCATCAGCGACGCCTATTCCTGCACGGCGGCCAGCGACGCCCAGGGCATGGTGCTGCACAAGTACATCCTGGGGGTGTACCGGCTGTACCGGCTGCTGACCGAGCGCTACCCCCACATCCTGTTCGAGTCCTGCGCTTCGGGCGGGGCCCGGTTCGACCCGGGGATGCTGGCCTGCGCGCCCCAGTGCTGGACCAGCGACGACACCGACGCGGTGGAGCGGCTGCGCATCCAGTACGGCACCTCCTTCGTCTATCCCGTGTCCAGCATGGGGGCCCATGTGGCCGCCGCGCCCAACCATCAGGTGGGCCGGATCACCTCTCTGACCATGCGGGCCAACGTGGCCATTTTCGGGGCCTTTGGCTACGAGCTGGACCTGACCGCCCTGGGCGAGCACGGCCAGGACCTGGTGGCCCGGCAGGTGGCCTTCGTCAAGCAATACCGCGAGCTGCTGCAGTTCGGCACCTTCTGGCGACTCAAGAGCCCCTTTGAGGGCAACGAGGCCGCCTGGATGACGGTGTCCTCCGACCAGCGCACCGCCCTGGTGGGCCAGTATTTGATCCTGCAGGAGGTCAACGCCGGATACTGCCGGCTGCGGCTGGCGGGCCTCGACCCCGACCGCCTCTACCGCGTCACCCGGCTGGGCAGCGGGGCCCGCGCCGCGGGCCAGCCCGTCACCGCCTACGGCGACGAGCTGATGCGCGCCGGCCTCGTCACCACCGACGAGGACCCCGCCTCGGAAGGGGATTTTGCCTCTCACCTGTACCTGATTGAGGCTGCAGAATGACCGCTCCCAAAGCGGTTTGAACCGAACCAATAAACCAAAAACTGCCCCCCGGCCTGAACAGGTCCGTAAAAAGTAGACAATAGACAAAAAACCTCCCCGTGTAGGATAATAGAACTACACGAGGAGGTTTTGCTATGCCCAGAAAATACACGAAAATAAATTAATATGAGAAAGAAATTCTGCAA
>DWWN01000018.1 GCA_019119685.1 Candidatus Faecalibacterium faecigallinarum | reverse complement strand
TTATATCTAACCCCCCCGGGTTGCGGTGCCCTGCTTTTGCTTCGGGCGTCGCCGCGCCCTCGCAAAAGACAGACCGCTGCCCCTGCTCCGCTTCGGCTGTTTCTGCCGCAGGCAGCGCCTCAGCTGCGCAGCCCGCCGCCCATTTAATGTATCCCCCGGCCTGCGGGCGCGCCCCCCGTGGGGGCTCCAAACGGGAAACGGCTCCTTCTGCGGAAAGCATCCAGCAAAAGGAGCCATTTTGTTTGCCTTACCACTATTTAGCCGCCACCCACGGGCGTACACTTGGCTCTCCCCGCGGGAGAGCTGGCGCGAAGCGCCTGAGAGGGGAGGCTCCCCCGCGTGCGGGGGAGCTGGCACAGGGTGCGCAAGCGCCCTGTGACTGAGAGGGCTATAGCGCAGCGCCCGAACGGATTCATTGCCGACTGCATGGTTATGCTCTTTTTCACTTTTTTTCCTCTTGACAGAGGGCTCTCGATGGTGTATATTACCCTGTAACAAGTTATCGAAAAACTTGTGAACAGCTTGTTGTGAACTTTCATATTTTTAGATAGAGACAGAGGAAAGGATGCGTGAAGCATGAACAACACTGCAGCTTATGGACGCCGCCGCCGGGTGCTGTATATCAAGGACCCGGCCAGCGCGATCACTCATTTCATCGGCGCGGTGGGGTCGGCGGGGGCCAGCGTGCCCCTGCTCATCAAGGCCGCCCAGACCGGCCGGCCCCTGGCGCTCTTTGCGATGGCCGTGTACAGTTTCAGCATCATCGCCCTGTACGCGGCCAGCACCGCCTATCACTCGGTGGCCCCTGGCAGCCGGTACGAGACGCTGCTCAAAAAGCTGGACCACATGATGATCTTTGTCATGATCGCCGGCAGCTATACCCCGGTCTGCCTGCTGGCGCTGCCTCCGCTGGTGGGCGGGGTGCTGCTGGGAGTCATCTGGGGGTGTACCCTGCTGGGGTCGGCCTCCATGCTGTTTTTCGTGTTCTGCCCCAAGTGGGTGTCGGCGGCGCTGTACATCGCCATGGGCTGGGCCTGCATCTTCGCGCTGCCCCAGCTGCTGACCTGCCTGTCCGCCCCCTGCTTTGGCTGGCTGCTGGCCGGCGGGCTGTTCTACACTGTGGGCGGCGTCATTTACGCTTTGAAGCGGCCGGGCTTTGAGCAGCGCCACCCCAATTTCGGGATGCACGAGATCTTCCATCTGTTTGTGATGGCGGGCAGCTTCTGCCACTTTTTGGTCATGTACGTGTATATGCTGTGATAGGGCGTGCCGCTGAGCGCGGGAGGAACGTTTCCTCCCGCGCTTTTTTGCAGGCAAAAGGCTTGACAAGGCCGGGTCAGACAGCTATAATGAACAATGTTCAGATTGAGGTGAGCAAATGAATACCATCGTTACATCCAGAGAGGACATCCTGCACAGCAGCCGGGAGCTGATCCGCCGGCAGGGCTGGGAGGCAGTGAACATTCGCTCGGTGGCGGTAGCCTGCGGGGTGTCGGTGGGGTCGATCTACAACTATTTCAGCTCCAAGGCGGAGCTGGTCGGCGCCACGGTGGAAAGCATCTGGCACGAGATCTTCCACTTCCCGCAGGAGCCCACGGCGTTTGCCGATACCCTGGCCTGTGTTTCCTGGCTGTATGAGCGGATGCGGTACGGCAGCGAGAAATACCCGGGCTTTTTCACCCTGCACGCCCTGAGCTTTGGCCCGGAAAAGGCCGACGGCAAGCAGCGGATGTACCAGACTTGGGACCATGTGGTCCGGCGGCTGAGCTCCGTCCTGCGGCAGGACCCCCGCGTCCGCCCGGACGCTTTCCAGGCGCATTTCACGGCGGACCAGTTTGCCCAGGTGTTGTTCTCGCTGCTGTTGTCCGCGCTGCTGCGGCAGGACTACGACCCGAGCGCCGTGCTGGAGATCGTTCGCAGGACCATCTATACAACCAACGAGGAGGAAGCATGATGCAAGCAATCGCAGAAACCCTGTTCGATATCGTCTATCTGGTCTCGGTCATCACCATCGGTGTGCTGATGATCCGCGGCTGCAAAGGAGAGCGCCAGTTCCGGCTGTTCGGCTGGATGGCGGTGGTGCTGGGGGCGGGCGACGCCTTCCACCTGATCCCCCGGGCCTTCGCCCTCTGCACCACGGGGCTGGAAAACTATACGGCTGCCCTGGGCCTGGGCAAGTGGATCACCTCCATCACCATGACCGTGTTCTATGTGCTGCTGTACTACGTCTGGCGGCAGCGCTACCAGGTGCATGGCCAGAACGGCCTGACCGCCGCCGTGTACGTCCTGGCTGGCCTGCGGATCGTCCTGTGCATGATGCCGCAGAACCGCTGGATGAGCGCCGACGCGCCTCTCAGCTGGGGGATCTGGCGCAACATCCCCTTTGCCCTGCTGGGCCTCGTGGTGATCGTGCTGTTTTTCCGCAGCGCCAGGGAGCGCGGCGACCGGGCGTTCCGCTGGATGTGGCTGACCATCGTGCTGAGCTTTGGCTTTTATATCCCGGTGGTGCTGTGGGCGGACGCTGTGCCCATGATCGGGATGCTGATGATCCCCAAGACCTGCGCCTATGTGTGGACGGTCCTGATCGGCTATTTCGCCATGAAAAAAGAGTACAAGTAAAGGAGAACGAACCATGAAACGCTATCTGAACGCAGCTTTGACCTACGCAGTCCTCGCCATGGCCGGGGGCGTATTTTACCGGGAGTTTACGAAGCTGAGCGGCTTTGACGGCCGCACCGCCCTGGGGGTGGTACATACCCATTATTTCATGCTGGGCATGGTGTTCTTCCTTCTGCTTCTGGTGCTGGAAAAGACCTTTTCCTTCACCGGCGCAAAGACCGGGCGGGTGCTGGCCGTCTACCATGTGGGGCTGAACCTGACCGCGGTCATGCTGGCGGTGCGCGGCGTGACCCAGGTGCTGGGGGCCGAACTTTCCTCCGGCATGAGCGCGGCGATCTCCGGCATGGCCGGTATCGGCCATATCCTGCTGGGGGTCAGCCTGGTGCTGCTGCTCCTGCAGATCAAGCGCAGCCTTGCCGAAGTGAAGTGCTGAGCCGGCCCAAGGACATCCGGCCGGGCATTTTAGACGACAGTTTCCGGCGCCTGGTGCGTTTGGGACATAAAGTATCATCTTGCCGCCTGGCAAGCAAAAAACCGTATGCGCGGCCCCGTGAAAATGAGGTGCGCATACGGTTTTGTTGTCGCTTTGGGTTAGAACTCCAAATTGCCGAACTCGCTCAGTTTCAGCTCGTCGTTGTGGTCCAGCGCCCAGCGGACGGCCCAGTCCGAGGTGAACAGCAGCAGGCGGTTGCCGCGCATATCCTCCACGGCTTTGGTGTCGCTGGTCAGGTCCAGCTCGCGCAGGGTGTAGGTGTCGGGGTCGTTCAGGATCCAGCGGATCTGCTCGAAGGGCAGATGCTGCATCCGGATCTCCACGTTGTACTCGGTGTTCAGGCGGTACTCCAGCACTTCCAGCTGCAGCACGCCCACGACGCCCACCACCACTTCTTCCATGCCGCCGCCCACTTCGCGGAAGATCTGGATGGCGCCCTCCTGGGCGATCTGCTCCATCCCTTTCACGAACTGCTTGCGCTTCATGGTGTCTTTCTGCTCGATGCGGGCAAAGTGCTCGGGGGCAAAGGTGGGGATGCCGGCAAACTGCACCTTCTTTTTGCCGGTGCAGAGGGTGTCGCCGATCGAGAAGATGCCCGGGTCGAACAGGCCGATGATGTCGCCGGCGTAGGCCTCGTCCACGATGGCCCGGTCCTGGGCCATCAGCTGGGTGCCGGTGGCCAGCTTGATGTTCTTGCCCTCCTGGACGTGGTAGGCCTCCATGCCCCGCTCGAACTTGCCCGAGCAGATGCGCATGAAGGCGATGCGGTCCCGGTGGGCCTTGTTCATGTTGGCCTGGATCTTGAAGATGAAGCCCGAGAACTCGTCCCGGCAGGGGTCCACGGCCTCGCCGGTCAGGCTGTCCACACGGGCCAGCGGGGTGGGGGTCAGCCGCAGGAACTCCTGCAGGAAGGGCTCGACGCCGAAGTTGGTCAGCGCCGAACCGAAGAACACCGGGCTCAGCTCCCCTTTCAGGACCCGCTCGAGGTCGAACTCCTCGGCCGCGCCGTCCAAAAGCTCGATCTCGTCCACCAGCTGGCGGTGGAGGTAGGGAGTGAGCATATCGTCCAGGCCGGGGTCGCCCAGCTCCAGCTGGATCTCGTCCACCTTGCGCACGCCGTTGGCGCGGCCGTCGCTGGAAAAGGCCAGCACTTTGCGGGCCTGCCGGTCGAACACGCCCTTGAAGTCCTTGCCGCAGCCGATGGGCCAGTTCATGGGGTAGGTCTTGATGCCCAGGATCTCCTCGATGTTCTCCATCAGCTCAAAGGGGTCGCGGGCCTCGCGGTCCATCTTGTTGATGAAAGTAAAGATGGGGATGTGCCGCAGGGTGCAGACTTTGAACAGCTTGATGGTCTGGGCCTCGACGCCCTTGGCCGCGTCGATGACCATGACCGCCGAGTCGGCGGCCATCAGGGTGCGGTAGGTGTCCTCCGAAAAGTCCTGGTGGCCGGGGGTGTCCAGGATGTTGACGCACTTGCCGGCATAGTCGAACTGCAGCACCGACGAAGTGACCGAGATGCCGCGCTGCTTTTCAATGTCCATCCAGTCCGAGACGGCGTGCCGGGCGCTCTGCTTGCCCTTGACCGAGCCGGCCTGGTTGATGGCTCCGCCGTAGAGCAGGAGCTTTTCGGTGAGGGTGGTCTTGCCCGCGTCGGGGTGGCTGATGATCGCGAACGTCCGGCGGCGTTCGATTTCTTCACGATTTGTCATAGTACCTCTTGTCTTTCTGTTCGGGGTGGGGTGTCTATCTGAAACGTTAACGTCGTCCTGTTACATGGGTGATGTCTCCCTGTGATCGCTTCTGCACTGAAAATTACACACATACTTTATATTACGCCAAAACGCCCCTTTGCGCAAGAGGGAAAGTCATTTTTTTAGCACAAAGCAGGGCAGCGGCGCGGTGTCCGCCCAGTTGGCAAAGCGGCAGGCCAGGACGGTGTACCCCGTCAGGGGCAGCCCTTCCAGCCAGGCCAGGACGGCCCGCTTCTCCGCGTCCCCGATCACCGCGCCGCTGTACAGCACCGCCGACAGGACGCCGCCCGGCCGCAGGGCCGTCAGGGCGGCTTCCAGCGCGGGGATGCTGGTGCCGGCCTCGCTGTGGACGGCGTGGTCCGCGCCCGGCAGCCACCCGAAATTGAACACCACCCCGTCGGCGCTGCCGGGCTGGACGTAGCGCAGGAGGTTGGCGTGGCTGTCCAGGATGAGCCGGCAGCGGTCCGCGGGGACGCCCTCCCGCGCGAGACGGGCCCGGGTGGCTTCCAGGGCCGCGGGCTGGATGTCGAAGGCGAGCACCCGGCCTTCCTCCCCGGCCAGGCGGCAGAGGAAAGCGGTGTCCCCGCCGTTGCCGCAGGTGGCGTCCACCAGCAGGCGGGGGCGGGCCAGATGGGCGGCGAGAAAGTCCTGGGCCAGGCGGACGGCGGTCAGGTCCGGCTTGCGGCGGCGGACCAGACGGTCCCCCTCGGGGACAAAGCCGAACTTGCCCCAGAAGGCCGCCTCCCCCTCCCCGGCGGGCAGGGGCGCGGTGAAAAGGCTGGCCTGCTCCCGGCTGTAGCCGCCGCAGCGGTGGAGCACCTGCCGCAGCAGATAGGAGCCGTACCCCCGCCGCCGCCACTCCGGCGCGATCCACAGGCCGGTGAAAGCGGTCTCGCCGCCGGCCCGGGTCAGGGCGCACCAGCCCACCCGCGCCTTTTCTTTATAAAGGTCGAACCCGGTTTCTGTCTGAACAAGGACCATAAAAACCTCCCAAAATTCATATTTTCTTCATGAACGGCGGCCGCAGCCGGCGCAAACGTTTGGATTTCACATTTTCTTCACGGCGGCATGAATCTGTTTTCACAATTTCAGGTTACACTATAATCAGCCTAAGAGGAAAGGTCAAGACCCTTCCCCTTCCGCCCCCTGAAAGGATGATTTGAGTATGGAAAAAGAGAACAAATGGGAATATGATTATTCCTCCCTCTACAATAATTCTTCCGACAATGGCGGCACCGGCTACGCGAACGTAGGCAGCAGCGGCAGCAACGCCGCCAACCAATATGACGCTTCCGGCGCGGGCGGCCAGCCGCCCTGCACGCCGGATTACAAGCCGGTCCCCGATCCGGGCCAGGCGCCCAGAAAGCGCCGCCGCATCAGCGCCGGCCGGATCCTGCGCACTGTGGTATCCCTGGTGCTGGCCGCAGCCGTTGGCTTTGCCGGCGGCTATGTGGGCAGCATGGTGGGCAACAACCACAAGCTGGTGATCCAGGCCGCCGACCGCACCGAACAGCTGAACGACGCTCTGGCGTCCTCCACTTCCACCGGCGGCGACAACCTGACCACCGCCCAGGTGGCCGCCCTGGTCACCCCCAGCGTGGTGCCCATCACCACCGAGGCCGTGGTCTACTCCAACTGGTCCTGGTTCGGCCAGCGCCAGATCGAGTCCGGCGCGGGCAGCGGCGTCATCATCAGCGACGACGGTTACATCCTGACCTGCGCCCACGTGGTGGACGGCGCAGACGACATCACCGTCCAGGTGGACGGCACCGATTATGACGCCACCGTCATTGGCTCCGACTCGGCCAGCGACGTGGCCGTGCTGAAGATCGACGCTGAGGGCCTGACCCCGGCGGTCGTGGGTGACAGCAACGCCCTGACCGTGGGCGAAGAAGTGATGGCCGTGGGCAACCCGCTGGGCAACCTGAGCGGCACCGTCACCAACGGCATCGTCAGCGCGCTGAACCGCGACGTTTCCATCCAGAGCAATGACGGTTCGATCCTGAACCTCTCCCTGATCCAGACCAACGCCAGCATCAGCCCGGGCAACTCGGGCGGCGGGCTGTTCAACATGGCCGGCGAGCTGGTCGGTATCGTCAACGCGAAGTCGGACGCCTCGGGTGCCGAGGGCCTGGGCTTTGCCATCCCCATCAACAACGCCATCGCCATCGCGCAGGATCTGCTGGAGAATGGCTATGTCAGCGGCCGGCCCTATCTGGGCATCACCTATATATCCGTGACCGATGAGGCCACCGCCCAGCAGCTGGGCGTGTCCACCTACGGCATCTACATTGTGGATGTCAGCGCCGGTTCCGGCGCGGCCCAGGCCGGCCTTGAGCCCGGCGACCGCATCGTCAGCATCGACGGCGCCGAAGTGGCGGCCCGGGACGACGTGTCGGCCATCATCGACCAGCACGCTTCCGGCGACACCATTTCCATCACCGTCGCCCGCGACGGCCAGATGCTGACCGTCTCCGCCACCCTCGGCGAGCAGACCCCAAACAACTAAGCTGTACCCACCAAAACAGGTTTACAGGTCCAATCCCCCGGAACACAGAAGCACTCCCTTCTGATTTTCCTCCTTACAAAAGGCTCCTCCGTCCCTAGACCCGACGGAGGAGTTTTTTGTTTTTGCTCTGCGGGGTGCGCCTGGCCCTCTCCGGCCCTGCGGGCCACGGTTGCGGTGCCCTGCTTTTGCTTCGGGCGTCGCCGCGCCCTCGCAAAAGACAGACCGCTGCCCCTGCTCCGCCTCGCCTGTTTCGTCCGCTGGACGCGGCTCGGCTGCGCAGCCTGACGCGCCTTCGCTGCTTCGTCCACTGGACGCGCTCGGCGCGTCAGCCCAGGCTGATCCCCATCCGGCGGGCGACGGTCAGCAGGTCGCAGCTCTCGGGGATGTTGCGGCTCTTGCCGGCAATGTCCTCCAGGCGGTTTTCCACCACGCGGCCGTTGACCATGGCGACGGTGACGCCGTAGCGCCCGGCCTCCACCAGCTTGGCGGCGTGGCTGCCGAACTGGGTGGACAGCACCCGGTCGTAGGCGCAGGGGGTGCCGCCCCGCTGCATGTGGCCGGGGATGCACACGCGGGTCTCGAAGCCGGTCTTTTTCTGGATGGCGGTGGCGATGCGGTTGGTGGCGGTGGCGCCAAAGCCGGCCTCGGCCCGCTTGGCGGTCCACTCCTTGCGCTTCATGCGGGCCTCCTCGGCGTTCAGGGCGCCCTCGGCCACCGCGATGATCGAGAAGTTGGAGCCGTTCTTGGCGCGGCGCTCGACGGCGGCGCACACGCGGTCGATGTCATAGGGCAGCTCGGGCAGCAGGATGATGTCCGCGCCGCCGGCGATGCCGGCATACAGCGTCAGCCAGCCGGCCTTGTTGCCCATGATCTCGATGC
>DWWN01000017.1 GCA_019119685.1 Candidatus Faecalibacterium faecigallinarum | reverse complement strand
TTTTTGCAAGCCCGCAGCGACGGGCGCAGCAAAAACAGGGCACCGCAACCATGCCGCCGCCTGCGGCGGAGAGGGCTAAAAACGCGCCGTCTATGAGAGGGCAACAAAAAAGCGCCCGCTTATGCGGACGCTTTGAAATGTTTGCCTTGTATCGAATGTTCGTGCCTGTATCCCTTCGGGCCCGAAAGGGCAGGCGGGCGCTTTACTCGCTCCGCAGGGCCACCACAGGGTCTTTCTTGGCCGCGCTGCGGGAGGGGATCAGGCCCGAGATCAAGGTCAGCAGGACGCTGATGCCCACAAGGATCACGGCGGCGGGCAGAGGCAGCACCGCATAAATGTTGTGGATGCCGCTGAGGGACTGCATCACCGCGCTGATGGGGAAGCAGAGCAGGTAGGTGACGATGACGCCGATGAGGCCCGAGGAAAAGCCGATGATGACCGTTTCGGCGTTGAACATGACCGACACGTCCCGCTTGGATGCGCCGATGGCCCGCAGAATGCCGATCTCCCTCGTCCGCTCCTGCACCGAGATCAGGGTGATGACGCCGATCATGATGGAGGACACCACCAGGGAAATGGCCACAAAGGCCACCAGCACATAGGTGATGGCGTTGATGATGGAGGTGACGGTGGACATCAGAAGGCCCACATAGTCGGTGTAGGAGATCTGGTGCAGCTCGTCCCGGGTGGCGTTGTAGCCGGCAATGACCTCCTCGATGGTGTCCTTGCTGTTGAAGGAGGCCGCATACAGGTTGATGGCGGCGGGGGATTCCAGGTCGATGCAGCCCATGGCGGTCAGGTTGCCCTCGTAGGTGGAATCGGAGAATTCCATCACCGTCTCGTAGTATTCGGCCCACTGGTCGGGGGTATAGCCGTCCATGGCCAGCGCCAGGGCGTTGGCCTTCTGGGCGTCGGGCAGCATGGCAAGCTGCGCCTGCACCTGCTGGGCATACTGGGTTTCCATCTGGGCCGTCAGCAGTTGGGAGAAGGTGGTGCGCAGATCCTCGTCGCTCATCCCTTCCACGTAGCTGTCCAGCTGTTCCTGGCTGACGCTCATCTGCTGGGTCAGCACCGAGGAAAGGGTGGACACGATGTCCTCCCGGGTCATGCCGGACAGCATTTCGTCCACCTGCTCGCCGATCATTTCCTGGTCAGGCAGGCTCATGATCTGGACGTAGACCGCGGCCTGGCCGGCCTGGTCCAGGCTGTTGATATACTCGCGCAGTTCCTGTTCCTTTTCGGCCTTGGTCAGGCTGTCGGCGCGGGAGGCGAAGGGCAGCCCGGTCAGCACGTCCCGGTTGGGGTCGGCCTTCTGGGCCGCCACCGCGTCGGACTGGCCGGCCTGCTCCACGATGTAGTCGATCAGGCCGGAGGTATAGCAGATCTTGCCCGACAGCATCCCGGTGTCCACGTCGGGGTTTTTGCGGATGATGCCGGTGACGTGGAGCTGCAGGGCGTTGTCGTAGAGGTATTTCAGGCCGGCGTCGGTCTCGCGCAGGTCGCTGTAAAGGCCGGTGTTTTCATCGTAGCTGTAGCAGGCGGAAGGCAGGATCACCCGGTAGTCCTGGGCGCAGATCTCCTCGTAAGTCCAGCTGTCCTGCCGGGCAAGATCGGTCTCCTCGCCGTCGGCGATGGCCTGCATCTCCTCCTCGGGGATCAGCCCCAGGGCGTACAGGGTCATGTCGTCCAGCTCGTTGCTCTCGTCCACCACCAGCACCACCTGGTCGTAGCTGACCGGCCAGGCGCCGTAGATCAGCTCGTACTGCCGGGTCAGCAGCTCGTTCACCGGCGCGCCGTTCTCGCCGGGCAGCAGCTCCTGCCACAGGGTCATCATGCCGCCGCCCATCATGGAGGACATCCCCGAGGCGCTGTACATCTGTCCATAGGTGGAATCTTTGTCCAAGCCGGTCATCCAGGAGGCGGACGCGGCGTCCGCGCCCATCACCGAGATCAGCAGCTTCTGGATCATCTGGGTGGTGTCGGACTGGATGATGTTCCCATCGGCGGTGCGGGTGTAGATCTGGGGGCTGATGTTGTAGGAATACTGCATCCCGCTCAGCGCCCCGTGCAGGGCCGAGTCGGGGTTGGCCAGCTGTTCTTCCAGGTAGCGCTTGAAGGTTTTCAGGTCGTTTTGGGCGACGTCCAGATTGTAGACCGCCGACACCAGTTCCCGAACGGCCGGGCGCTCATAGACGGCGTCCCGGTCGTGCTCGTCCTGCTCGGTCCGCAGGTTCATAAAGGTCTGGATCAGGCTGGTCAGGTCGATGTTGGTGGCCTGGATGGACAGGGGATAGGCCGACAGGGCGTTTTCCTGCATGACGTTGATATAATCGGTCATGCCGCGGGAGACCGACAAGATCAGCGCGATGCCGATGATGCCGATGGACCCCGCAAAGGCGGTGAGGGTGGTGCGCCCCTTTTTGGTAAACAGGTTCTTGAGGGACAGCCCGAAGGAGGTGGGCAGGGACATGGAGGGCTTGCGGATCTTTTTGCCGCGGTTCGCCTCCAGCTCCGCGGTGTCGGCGGCCCGTTCGGCCTCCAGTTCCGCGGGGGACAGGGGGTTCGAGTCGCTGGTCAGCTGGCCGTCCAGCACCCGGATGATGCGGGAGGAATACTGCTCGGCCAGGGCCGGATTGTGGGTGACCATGACGATCAGCCGGTCCTTGCTGATCTCCTTGAGCAGTTCCATCACCTGGACGCTGGTCTCGGTGTCCAGGGCGCCGGTGGGCTCGTCGGCCAGGATGATGTCGGGGTTGTTGACGATGGCGCGGGCAATGGCCACCCGCTGCATCTGGCCGCCCGACATCTCGCTGGGCCGCTTGAACAGCTGGTTGCCCAGGCCCACCTTTTCCAGAGCTTCGATGGCGCGGTCCCGGCGCTCGGCCCGGTTGACGCCCGACAGGGTCAGCGCCAGCTCGACATTCCGCAGCACCGTCTGGTGGGGGATCAGGTTGTAGCTCTGGAACACGAAGCCCACCGAGTGGTTCCGGTATGCGTCCCAGTCCCGGTCCTGAAAGGACTTGGTGGAGCGCCCGTTGATGATGAGGTCGCCGTCGGTGTACTGGTCCAGCCCGCCGATGATGTTCAGCAGGGTGGTCTTGCCGCAGCCCGACGGGCCCAGAATGGACACAAATTCCGATCGCCGGAACTGGATGCTGACCCCTTTCAGGGCGTGGACGACGGTGGCCCCCATGGGGTAATCTTTTTTGATGTTGCGTAATTCAAGCATAGCGGTACTCTTTTCACTTTCCGTGCGGTCAACAGACAAAAAACAAATTCATCCCGTAGTATAGCGCAGAATTGTGAACGATTTTTTGACGCAGGGCGCACCGGCTGTAAATCTTTCTCTTTTCTTTCCCGTTACAGGGACGAGACGAAAATCTCCAGCCCGATGAAGATCAAAATGGCCCCGCCCAAAATGGAAGCCTTGCCGGCCAGGCGGGTGCCGAAGGTCCGCCCGATCACAAGCCCCGCGGTGCAGATCACGAAGGTGACTGCCGCGATCACCGCCGCGCAGGCCACCGCCATCCAGGGCCCGTACTCCGCAATGGTGAAGCCCACCGACAGCGCGTCGATGGAGGTAGCCACGCCCTGCAGCAGCAGGCCGCCGCTGCTGACGGCCTCGGCCTCCTCGTCCTCTTTGTGGCGGACGCCCTCCCACAGCATCTTGCCGCCGATGTAGGCCAGCAGGAGCAGCGCGATCCAGGGGATCAGGACGGTAAAGCCCTCAAACAGACGGACCACCGTGTGGACGCACACCCACCCCAGCAGGGGCATCAAAGCCTGAAACCCGGCAAATACCCCCGCAATGGCGAACATCCGGCGGCGCTTCATATTGGGCTCATTCAGGCCGTTGGCCATCGACACCGAAAAGGCGTCCATCGCCAGGCCCACGCCCAGCAGCATACTATTGACGAAAAAACGCAAGCTCCATTCCATAATCGGTTCCTCCATGGACAGTTTTTTGGGCGCAAAAAAACGGGCGCAGCGCCGGCGGCTGTGCCCGGAGGTCCATCGGGATAGGGGAAGGCAGACTCCATGTACACAGCACGCATCCGGTGCTGGGGACATGAGTCTCGCAGGGGAAGGGGCGCGCGGCTCTCTGCCGGCGCACCGCCCTCCGTGGCAAGCCAGGCCCGCAGGCCAGTATGTTGACTTGCCGCGCCGGTGGTTTGTGTCCGGCGCTTGCTACTCCCTCATGGGTTCCTTTGCGGTTTGTGCCCCTAGAGTAACATATGGAGGCGGAGTTTGTCCATAGAAACCATGAGGCCCTTGTGAGCGCAGCGCCTGAGAGGGGAGGACTTCTTGACACCCTCCCCATTTGCTTTTAGAATGGACCCAGCAGGGGAGGGTTTCGTTATGCTTGGTTCTGTTGTGCTTTTCTATCTCGCCGGGGTAAACCTCGCCGCATTCGCCGCCTTCGGCATCGACAAGTGGAAGGCGGTGCGGCGCCGCTGGCGCATCCCGGAGGCCACTTTGCTGGGGCTGTGCCTTTTGGGGGGCGCGCTGGGCGGCCTCGCGGGGATGCGCCTGTTCCACCACAAGACCCGCAAGGCGCGGTTTTTCGTGGGGGTGCCGGTGATGCTGGTTTTGCAGCTGGGGCTCGGGGCAGCCCTGCTGTTTTTCCTGCGCAGGTAACAGAAAAAGAGGGTATGCGTTTTGGCAACGCATACCCTCTTTTTTAAGCTATTTTCTTCGGCGGGCGGTCAGTTTTCTTCGCCCTCGTCGTCGGGCCGGGCGGCTTCGGCAGCCTCCTGGGCCTCCTCGGCGGCTTCCAGCGCGGCCACTTCCTCGGCGGTGGGTTCAGCGTCGCCGGCCTCCACCTCGGGTTTCGCGGTCTCGGCCTCGTCGTCGTGGTCGGTGCGGGCCACGACGGTGACGCGGTCGGTCTCGCCCAGGCGCATGACCCGGACGCCGCTGCCGTAGCGGCTCTGGATGGTGATGTCCGCCGCGTGCATCCGAATGATGACGCCCTCCTGGCTGCTGAGCAGGACGTCGTCGGTGTCGTCCACGATCTTGATGCCGGCGACTTTATCCTTGCTGGCGTCGTAGTTGCGGACGCCCTTGCCGCCGCGGCCGGTCAGGCGGTAGTCCTCGATCTGGGTGCGGCGGCCCTTGCCCTGCTCGGTGACGGTCAGGACAGTGGCGCCCTCGCGGCAGATGGAGACACCCACCACCTCGTCGCCTTCCTCCAGGCGGATGGCGCGGACGCCGTGGCCGCCGCGGCCCATAGGCCGGGCGTCGCTCTCATAGAAGCGGATAGCCTGGCCGTTGCGGGTGGCGACGATCAGGGTGTCGTTGCCGGTGGTCAGGCGGGTCCAGGCGATGGAATCGCCCTCGTTCAGGGCAATGGCGATCAGGCCCGACTTGCGGATGTTGGCGTACTGACCCAGCGGCGTGCGCTTGATCAGGCCCTGGCGCGTCACCATGGTGACGTAGCCCTCCTCGCCGCGCTCGTCCTTGGTGGATTGGCGCAGCATATTGGTGACTTTTTCGCCCTCGGCCAGCTGGAGCAGGTTGACGATGTGGGCCCCCTTGCTGGTGCGGCTGCCCTCGGCGATGGTGTAGCCCTTGATGCGGAACAGCCGGCCCCGGTCGGTGACAAACAGGACGTAGTCATGGGTGGAGCCCACGAACATTTCCTGGACAATGTCTTCTTCCTTGCGGGTCATGCCCAAAATGCCGCGGCCGCCGCGGTGCTGGGCCTGGTAGATGGCCTTGGGCTGGCGCTTGACATAGCCGGCCTCGGTCAGGGTGTAGACGCACTGCTCCTCGGCGATCAGGTCCTCGATGTCCACCTCGCCGGTAACGGTCTCGATCTCGGTGCGGCGGGGGTCGTTGAAGCGCCGTTTGATCTCCAGCAGTTCCTCCTTGACGATGGACAGCACCCGGCTGTCGTCGGCCAGAACGGCCTGCCAGTCCTCGATCTTGGCCTGCAGGCCGGACAGTTCTTCCTCGATCTTGAGGATCTCCAGCCCGGCCAGACGGCCCAGCTGCAGCTTGACGATGGCGTCGGCCTGGGGGTCGTCAAAGCCGAATTTTTCCATGATGGCGGCCTTGGCCTCGGCCATGCCGCCCTTGCAGGCGCGGATGGTGGCGATCAGCTCATCGACGATGTCGGTGGCCTTTTTCAGGCCCTCCAGGATGTGGGCGCGCTCCTGCGCCTTTTTCAGGTCGTAGCTGGTCCGGCGGCGGATCACCTCGTCCTGGAATTCCACATACTTGGCGATCATCTGCTTGAGGGTCAGCACCTTGGGGATCTTGTGGTCGATGGCCAGCATGATGACGCCGACGGTGTCCTGCAGCTGGGTGTAGCGGTAGAGCTGGTTGAGCACCACCTGGGGGTTGGCGTCCCGGCGCAGGCCGATGACGATCCGCATCCCCTTGCGGTTGGTCTCGTCGTTCAGGTCGCTGATGCCGTCGATCCGCTTGTCCTTGACCAGGTCGGCGATGTTCTCGATCAGGCGGGCCTTGTTGACCATATAGGGGATCTCGGTGACGACGATCTGAAACCGGCCGTTCTTCTTTTCCTCGATGACGGCGCGGCCCCGCAGGGTGATCTTGCCGCGGCCGGTGGCGTAGGCGGCGCGGATGCCGCTGCGGCCCATGATGATGCCGGCGGTGGGGAAGTCGGGGCCCTTGATGTGCTCCATCAGGCCGGCCAGGTCGATGTCAGGGTTGTCGATGTAGGCGATGCACCCGTCGATCACCTCGCCCAGGTTGTGGGGCGGGATGTTGGTGGCCATGCCCACCGCGATGCCCTGGCTGCCGTTTACCAGCAGGTTGGGGAAGCGGCAGGGCAGCACCTGGGGCTCCTTCTTGGTGTCGTCGTAGTTGGGGTCCCAGTCCACCGTATCCTTGTCGATGTCGGTCAGCATCTCGACGGCCATCCGGCTCATACGGGCCTCGGTGTAACGGTAAGCGGCAGGGGGGTCGCCGTCCACCGAACCGAAGTTGCCCTGGCCGTCCACCAGCGGGTAGCGCATCGAGAAATCCTGCGCCAGGCGGACCATGGCGTCGTAGACCGAAGCGTCGCCGTGGGGGTGGTAGGAGCCCAGCACCGCGCCGACGGTGTCGGCCGACTTGCGGTAGGGGTGGCTGGGGTCGTTGCCGCGCTCGTGCATGGTGAACAGGATGCGCCGGTGGACCGGCTTCAGGCCGTCCCGGACATCGGGCAGAGCGCGGGAAACGATGACCGACATGGAGTAATCCAGAAAGGCGGTCTCGATCTCTTTTTTGACGTCCCGGATGATCTTTTTGGTCCCGGTGCCGGGTATCATGACGTAATCTTCTTCCATAGTTCCTCCAGAGTGTGTGAATCTCCCTTGTCCTCCCGCGCCGGCGGGAAGGGGAGGACGCCGGGGCGTCCTGCCGGGACAAGGGGCGCGCGGCGCGGCTTACACGTCGAGCTTTGCGTACTGCGCGTTGTTTTCGATAAAGCGGCGGCGGGGCTCCACCTGGTCGCCCATCAGGATGGTAAAGGCTTCGTCGGCCTTTTCGGCGTCCTCGATGGTGATCTGGACGATCACCCGGTTGTCGGGGTTCATGGTGGTCTCCCAGAGCTGTTCAGGGTTCATCTCGCCCAGGCCCTTGTAGCGGTTGACCTTGGCCCCCGGCATCTCCTGGAGCAGGGCGGTCATTTCCTTTTCGTTGTAGGCGTATTTGACGGTGTTGCCCTTCTGCACCCGGAACAGGGGCGGCTGGGCCACATAGACGTGCCCCTGCTCGATCAAAGGCCGCATATAGCGGAAGAAGAAGGTCAGCATCAGGGTGCAGATGTGGGAGCCGTCCACGTCGGCATCGGCCATGATGAACACCTTGTCGTAGCGCAGCTTGGAGATATCGAATTCTTCCCCGATGCCGCAGCCCAGGGCCAGCACCACCGGCATCAGCTTGTCGTTGCCGTAGATCTTGTCGGCGCGGGCCTTTTCCACGTTCAGCATCTTGCCCCACAGGGGGAGGATGGCCTGGATGGCCGAGTCGCGGCCCATCTTGGCCGAGCCGCCGGCCGAGTCGCCCTCGACGATGAAGATCTCGGTCTTGGAGGGGTCGTTCTCCCGGCAGTCGGCCAGCTTGCCGGGCATCCGGCTGTTTTCCAGCACGCTCTTGCGGCGGACCAGTTCCCGGGCTTTCTTGGCGGCGGCGCGGGCGCGGGCCGCCTGGGTGGCCTTTTCAAAAATGGCCTTGGCGACGGCGGGGTTCTCCTCAAAGAACTCGGTCAGGCGGGTGTACACCATGTTGGAGACCATGGTGCGGATCTCGGTGTTGCCCAGCTTGGCCTTGGTCTGGCCTTCGAACTCGGCTTCCTGCAGCTTGACCGAGATGACGCAGATCAGGCCCTCCCGCACGTCCGAGCCGGACAGGTTCTCGTCCTTGTCCTTGAGCAGGCCGTGGCTGCGGCCGTAATCGTTGAACACGCGGGTCAGGCTGGAGCGGAAGCCCTCCTCATGGGTGCCGCCGTCGGGGGTGTTGACGTTGTTGGCAAAGCTCAGCACCAGCTCGTTGTAGCTGGTGTTGTACTGCATGGCGATCTCGGCTTCGGCCTTGTCGCTCTTGGCCGAGAGGTAGATCACATTGGGGTGGAGCACTTCCAGATTGCGCTTCTCGTTCAGGTAGGTGACAAAGCTGCGGATGCCGCCCTCATAGCACATGACCTCCTGCCGGTAGCAGGGTTCGCCCTCCTGGCCGTCCTCCAGGATGGGGGTGTAGAGCTCGCGCTCGTCGGTCAGGGTGATCTTCAGCCCCGCATTGAGGAAGCTCTCCTCCCGCAGGCGCTTTTCCAGGGTGTCAAAGTCAAAGACGGTGGTCTCCTTGAACATCTCGGGGTCGGGCTTGAAGGTGACGCGGGTGCCGGTGTCGCCCTCCGGCGCCGGGCCCACCACGTGCAGGGGGCCGTCCGGGTCGCCGCGGCGGAAGGTCTGCTCGTACTCTTTGCCGTCCCGGCGCACCTGGACGGTCAGCCACTCGGAACAGGCGTTGACCACCGACGCGCCCACGCCGTGCAGGCCGCCGGACACCTTGTAGCCCGAGTTCTCGCCGCCGAACTTGCCGCCGGCGTGTAGGATGGTAAAGACGACGGTGACGGCGGGCAGGCCGGTGTCGGGCTGGACGCCCACCGGGATGCCGCGGCCGTTGTCGGTCACTTCGATGATGTCGCCTTTTTTGATCTTGACCTCGATGTGGTCGCAGTGGCCGGCCAGGGCCTCGTCGATGGAGTTGTCCACGATCTCATAGACCAGGTGGTGCAGACCCCGCTCGCCGGTGGAACCGATATACATGCCCGGCCGCTTGCGGACAGCTTCCAGCCCTTTGAGGACCTGGATCTCGCTGCCGTCGTATTCGTGGTCGGTGGCGGTATCCCTGCTGGTGATGATATCCTCTGCCATTGTATCTCTCCCTCTTAAGATTCGTTGCTTCTCTTATACGTTTATTTTATCGCAAATGCGTCGTTCTTTCAAGCAAAACGGAGCGTTTTGCTATCCCTTGCGCACTTCCGGCCCGGGCAGGGGCTGCTCGGCGCGGCGGCGCAGGGCGCTGCTGGACAGCTCGGACAGATAGACCGTGTCCACCGGGCTGTCCGCCAGCACATAGCTCTGGGGCAGTTCGTCCGACAGGCTGACCACGGCCCCGTTTTTCTGGGCATACTCCAGAAAGGAGCGCCCCCGCGGGGACACCGTTGTAGTCTCCAGATTGAAAATGCCGATGATGTCCCTTGTATTCAGGACATAATCCCGGCCCAAATGCCAATACACCGCCCATCCTCCTTGTTACAGCTGGGTCAGGACGCCGCCGTCCATCCGGCAGATGACCCCGTCGGTGTGCAGCAAAGCCGCGTCGTCGCAGCTGGTGACGAAGGTCTGGCGCTCCCGCATCCGGGTCAGCAGGTAGGCCCGCCGGCCCTCGTCCAGCTCGCTGAGCACGTCGTCCAGCAGCAGCACCGGCCGCTCCCCGGTGATCCGGGCGGAGGCGTCGGCCTCGGCCATCTTCAGGCTCAGCACCACGCTGCGCTGCTGGCCCTGGCTGGCAAAGCTGCGGGCGGGCTGGCCGTCCAGGGCAAAGGCCAGATCTTCCCGGTGGGGGCCGCACAGGCTCTGTCCGGCCCGGACTTCCTCGTCGCGGCGGGCGGCCAGGCACGCGGCCAGGCCCCCCGGCTCAAACTGGGCCTCATAACTGATTTCCAGCCGCTCGGCCCCGCGGGAAAGCTCCCGGTAATTCTCCGACGCCATAGGGGCCAGCAGGTCGAGATACGCCCGCCGGCGGGCCTGGATCTCCTCGCCGCAGGCGGCAAGCTCGACGTTCAGCACGTCCAAAAGGTCCAGCTTTTCCCGCAGGGGGCGTTCCTGCCCCACGGGGCAGCGGCGCAGCAGGCTGTTTTTCTGCTGCAAAATGCGGACATAGCGCCGGTACAGCGTCAAATACCCCGGGTACAGCTGGCACAGCGCCGCATCCAGAAAGCGGCGGCGGCCGTCGGGCGGGCCCTTGACCAGGCTCAGGTGCCCCGGGTCGAACACCACGGCGGGGAAGCTGCCCGCCAGGCTGGAAGCCCGTTTGGGGGGCGCGCCGTTGCGGACGGCGTAGCGGCCGGGCCGGCCGGCGCCTGGCGCGCCCACGGTCAGTCGGATCTCGTTTTCCTTGCCGCTGGATTCCACCGTCACGGCTTCCAGCGCGGCGTATTCGGCGCCGCGCCGCACCAGTTCGGCGTCCTTGCCGCCCCGGAAGCTCTTGCCCCCGGTCAGCAGCCAGACCGCTTCCAGCAGGTTCGTCTTGCCCTGGCCGTTGTTGCCGCAGATGACGGTCAGCTCCGGGCCGGGGACCAGGGAAGCCGCCGCGATGTTGCGGTAATTTTCCAAAGTCAGTGAAGCCAGGCGCATCCTTTAACGCCCCTCGGCGATGCGGACGGTCCGGCCGTCCAGCTCTACGGTGTCGCCGGGCACGCATTTTTTGCCCCGCATGGTGCACACCTCGCCGTTCACCTTGACCTCGCCGGCCTGCACCCGCTCCTTAGCCTCGCCGCCCGTCTCGCACAGGCCCGCAAATTTGAGCAGGGCGTCCAGCTTGATAAAGTCGGTATGGATGATGACACGTTCCATTTCAGCACCTCCTCAGTCGTTGCGGAACCGCACCGGCAGCACCAGATAGAGGAAGTCCTCTCCTTCGGCCGGCAGGATCTTGACCGGGCTCAGCGGCCCGCTCAGCTGCACCCGCACCTGTTCGGTGCGGGCGTTGCGCAGCGCGTCCAGCAGGTAGCGGTTGTTGAAGCCGATCTCGACTTCGTCCCCCTCGCAGGCGGCGGCAAACTCGTCCATCACCCGTCCCAGGCTGGTCTGGCAGCGGACGATGACTTTACCCTCTGTAAAGGTGATGCGGAGGGGATTTTTTAAACGCTCTGTAATAATCAGGGAGGCCCGCTCGATGGTCTCGATGAAGCCCTTGGTGTCCAGCACCGCCTGGGTGCGGAAGCCTTCGGGGATGACGTTCTTATAATTGAGGAACTCGCCCTCGATCAGCCGGCTCATGATGGTATAACCAGCTGTATTAAAAACGATGTAGCGTCGGTTTGCGCTGATGTGGACGTCGGCCTCGTCGTCGTTGGCCAGCAGGCGCAGCACCTCGTTCATGGTCTTGCCGGGGACGATGATGCGGATCTCCTTATTGGCTTTGACGTTCCGGTCCACGATGGCCAGCCGGAAACCGTCCAGGGCCACCACCGTCAGGCGGTCGGGCTCGATCTCGAACAGCTCGCCGGTGTGGGCGGGGCGTTTTTCGTCCTGGCTGACCGCGTAGAGGGTACGCTCGATCATTTCGCGGAACATCCCGGTCTTGATGGTCAGGGTGTCCTCGGCGCCGGTGTTGGGCAGCTGGGGGAAGTCGGCCGCGGGCATGCTCTGGATCTCGAACTGGGCAACACCGCCCTGGATCGTTGTTTTTCCGTTGTCGGCCACCGAAATGCTGATCTGGCCGGCGGGCATCCGCCGGACCATGTCGTTGAGCAGCTTGGCGTTCAGGACGATGTCGCCGGCCTCAAGGACGTTGGCTTCGATGGTGGTGACGATGCCCAGTTCCATGTCGTAGCCGGTGAGGGTCAGGTTGAAACCTTCGGCCTTCAGCAGGATGCCTTCCAGGGCGGGGGTGGTGGAACGGGGGGTCACGGCGCGGGAGACGCCGTCGATGGCGGCGCTCAAAAGGGTCTTGTCGCAGATGATTTTCAATGTCTTTTTCTCCCTTTTTATTGGCTTGGGCTGGTCGCGCCCTTGTGGTTTTCTTTTTTAAGAGGGAACGCACAAGCGCCTCTCTATTGATACTTGTTGCAGTAAAAGTAGTAGGGGCCGGGGATTCTGTGGAAAACCTGGATTTTCCTTTTCCTGACAGGGGTTTTGCTTTTCCACCCGGATGTGAAGGGTTTGTGGACAGTTTGTGGAAACGGCCTTCCCGGTTTTCTTTTCAACCTGCCCTGTGGAAAAGAAAAGTTGAATGTTGAAAACTCGGTGCAAAAAGTGGATAACTTTCCGGCCTGTCCGGCCGGCTTTGGCCGGCGGCGGGGCAGGGGGGACAAGTTTTCCTCTTTTTCTTCCCGTTTGGTGGAGAAAGCAAGGTCAGGCCTTCACGTTTTTGATGATGTCGTCCACCGTTTCCCGCAGGTGCTGGTCGTTTTTCATGTCCCGTTCCATGGTCTTGAGGGAGTAGACGATGGTGGAGTGGTCCCGGCCCGAGAATTCGCGGCCGATGTCCTCCATGCTCATGCCGGTGACTTCCCGCAGGATATAGATGGCCACCCGCCGGGCGCTGGCGATGGAGGCGTTCCGCTTGGTGCCCCGGATGTCGCTGACCGACACATTGAAGGTGCGGGACACCTCCCCGATGATCTTTTCCACCGTCACCGGGATGGGCTGGGTCTCGTTCAGGATGTCCTTGATGGCGTTCTGGGCCACCGAGATCACCGGCTGGATGCCCTCCAGCATATAGTAGGCGTTCAGTTTTTTCACGGCGCCCTCCAGCTGGCGGATGTTGTTTTTCAGGTGGTTGGCGATGAACTCGGCCACGTTTTCGGGCAGGTCCAGATGGAGCAGCTCGGCCTTGCGCTTGACGATGGCCACCCGCGTCTCAAAATCCGGCGGCTGGACGTCGGCGGTCAGGCCCCACTCAAAGCGGGTGCGCAGGCGCTCCTCCAGGCTCTTGATCTCCTTGGCCGGGCGGTCCGAGGCGATGACGATCTGCTTGTGGGCGTCGTGGAGGGAGTTGAAGGTGTGGAAAAACTCCTCCTGGGTGGACTCTTTGCCGGCGATGAACTGGATATCGTCCACCAGCAAAAGGTCGGCCACCCGGTACTTGGCACGGAAGTCCTCGGTGCTGCCGGCCCGGATGGCCGCGATCAGCTCGTTGGTGAACTGCTCGCACGTCACATACATGATGACGAAGTCGGGGTGGGTCCGCTTGATCTCAATCTGGATGGCGGTCAGCAGGTGGGTCTTGCCCAGGCCTGAGCCGCCGTAGATGAACAGGGGGTTATAGGCCCCCGAAGGGTTGGCCGCCACAGCCTGGGCCGCCGCGAAGGCGAACTGGTTGGACGGGCCCTTGATGAAATTTTCAAAGGTAAATTCATAATTGCCCTGCGGGCTGGCGGGGTTCAGGTCGTACTGCTGGGCCAGGACCACTTCATGGGGCGGCGTGCTGGGCACAACGAGCTGAATGTCCACGTCAAACCCAAGGACGGACTTGAACGCCTCTTTCAAAAGCCCCAGGTACCGGTCGGACACGATCTTGCAGATAAAGTCGTTGCGCACCGACAGGGTGATGTGGCTCGAGTCCTCAAAGCTGACCGGCTCCAGCCCGTCGATGTACAGGTTATAGGTGGGCTCTGCCATCTGTCCCTTGCAGTAGAGCTGGGCGGCTTCTAATACGTCCTTGAAAGAATCCATAAAACATCCACTCCATTGAAGTTTTCAACATAGGTACCGATACCCTGTCAGTATAACACAAAACGGCGCAAACGTCCAGAATCCAGGCCCCTATTTATATAATGTAACCAGTATGGGCCGCCAAAGCGGCTTTCATACCCGGTACCATCTTGTGCCCGGCGGTGGTTTTGACCCCAAAATATTGTGGGCGGGACGGTTTTCCACCGCGAAAAGTGAAAATGTTGAAAAACTTTGCACAGAAAAATTTTGCAGGAAAGCGAAAAAATGCTTGACAGAAGGCAAATCCATGCGATATACTATTAAATCGCAAGCCTGTCCCCTCTGTCCCCACTGTACCGGGGCGTATCACAGGGGCGCAAAACCGACATCCAGCAACCCCGCACCCCGGGGGCAAGACTTTTAGGAGGAACCTACTATGAAGAGAACTTTCCAGCCCAAGAAGCGCCAGCGCAAGCAGGTCCACGGCTTTCTGACCCGTATGAGCACCAAGAACGGCCGCAAGGTCATCAATGCCCGCCGTGCCAAGGGCCGCAAGAGCCTGACTGTCTGATGGTATCCTGCCGCAGGCGGGGCCTTTGCGCCTTGGCCGCAGCATCCCCGGACAATCAAAAATGCGCACGAAAAGGCCGCTGATGGAAATTGGTGGCCTTATTTTTTCAGAAAAAACTGGAATTGTGTGAAAAAATTCGGGTGGCGGTCTTTCAAAGCCGCCCGTTTTTTGCTATACTGACAAGGTAGGGCCCTGCTGGCAGGGCCGCACAGCTCCATACACGAATAGGAGGCCCGCAGATGCGATACCGTCCGCTGCGGCACAACAGCGAGTTCGGGCGGGTCTATGCGCGGGGCAAGGCGTATGTGGACCATGCCCTTGTGCTGTATGTGCTGAAAACACGCTCGAAACAGACCCGCGTCGGCCTGACCGCCACCAAAAAGGTGGGGTGCGCGGTGCGGCGCAACCGCGCCCGCCGCGTCATGAAGGCGGCCATCGACGAACACCTCGACTACAATATCGGCGGCTACAACCTGATCTTTGTGGCCCGGGCTGCCACGCCCGGCCTGAAAAGCTGGCAGGTGTCCCGGGCGGTGGCCCGGCTGTTCCGCGCCGCCGGCCTGCCCGACAAGGCCCTGGCCCCCGGCGCGCCTGCGCCGGCCAGCCGCCCGCCCCGCCGGAAAGAGACCCCCGGCTCCGCGCCGGCGGCAGGGGAGACGGACGCGCCGTGAACCGGCTGCAGCAGTTCTGCCGGGACGCGCTGTGCGTGCCCATCCGGCTGTACAAGCGGTACATCAGCCCCGGCCTTGGGCGCAACTGCCGCTTTACCCCCACCTGCAGCGAATACGCGATCCAGGCCATCCAGACCCATGGCTGCGTCAAGGGCCTGCTGCTGGCCGCCTGGCGCATCGCCCGCTGCAACCCTCTGGGCCGCTGGGGCTACGACCCCGTGCCCGCACCCGGCCGCTGGACAAACCCAAAGCGGGTGCTGCACCCGCCCCGCGCCCGGAAAAAATGATTTTGCTCCTTGTGACGGCCCGGCAGCTGTGAGCGGGCTGTCCCACGCATAAAAACCGTTCCGCGCTCACAGGCGGGACAGAATGGAAGCGCATATGAATTTTCTCTACGTTCTTGCCTGGCCGCTCGGCTACGTCATGGAGCTGATCTACAACATCATCCCCAATTACGGCTGGGACCTCATCCTTTTCACCCTTCTGATCCGGCTGCTGAGCATCCCCCTGTCCCTCAAGCAGCAGAAGAACATGGTGCGAATGACCGCATTCCAGCCCATGATCGAGGAGATCCAGAAAAAGTACAAGGATAAGCCGGATAAGCAGCAGGAGGAGATGCTCCGCCTGCAGCAGGACTTCGGCTACAATCCCACTTCGGGCTGTCTGCCCATGCTCCTGAACCTCTTTGTCATGTTCGGCGTCATCGGCGTCGTCTATGAGCCCCTGAACCGCATCTTCCACATCAGCAACGACCTGCTCACCGCCGCGGGCACCGCCCTGACCAACCTGGGCATCCAGTTCACCAACGTCACCCGCGACAACCTCATCATCGAGCAGGTGCTGGCAGGGGAGCCCAGCATCACCGGCATCTTCTCGGCCGGCCAGCTGGAGACCATCACCGAGTTCAGCCAGCACATGAACTTCTTCGGCATCGACCTGACGCGGGTGCCCCAGTATAACCTCAGCCCCGAGAACCTGCCGCTGCTGGTCTTCCCCATTCTGGCCCTCATCACCAGCTTTATTTCCACCTGGTACAGCATGAACAGCAGCGGCCAGAAGCTGCAGGGCAGCATGAAAACGATGATGTACATCACGCCGCTGATGTATATCTTCTTCTGCTTCACCGTGCCCACCGCTTTCTCGCTGTACTACGTCATTTCCAACGTGGTCATGATGATCCAGAGCGCCGTCACCAAGAAGATCTACGACCCCGACAAGGTCAAGGCCGAAGTGGTCGCCGAGATCGAGCAGAAGCGCAAGGAACAGCGCCGCGGCGTCAAGAGCACCACCCTCAAGGTGGTGGACGAAAAGACCGGCAAGACGGTGGAGAAGAACGTCTCGGCCAGCGAGATGAACAAGCTCCGTCTGGAGTATGCCCGCAAGCTGGACGAGGAAAAGTACAAGGACGAGAGGACCGTGCCTCTGTCTGAATGGAACAAGAGCAAGGAGGAGTGAGTCGGATGATCCGTTCCAAGGAAGCCACCGGCAAAACGGTGGAGGAGGCCCGTGCGGCGGCCTGCGCTGCCCTGGGCGTTAACGAAGACGACCTGAATGTGAGCTACGAGATCCTCGAGATGCCCCAGAGCACCGGTCTGATCTTCAAGAAAAAGACCCCGGCCAAAGTGCGCGTGACCGTCGAGGAGGAGGACCCTGCGCCCGCCGCGCCCGAAAAGCCGGCGGTAAAGGCGGTCAAGCCCGAACAGGCTGAGCCGGCGGAGCAGGCCGAACAGGCCGAGCCCGCCCAGGCTGCTGCGGAAAAGCCTGCGGCCCAGCCCCAGAAGCCTGAAAAGGCCGAGCCTGCCGCCCCCGAGCCGGCGGTCACTGTCACCGCCGCCCCGGTGGACGAGACGCCTGTCCCCATCGACATCGAGGCCAACCCCAAGGTGAAAGCCGCCGTGGACTACCTGAAGGAGATCGTCGCCCTGATGGGCGTGGAGAACGTCACCTTCAGCGCCATCCAGAAAGGGGAGGCCACCATCATCCGTCTGGACGGCGACAAGATGGGCGCCCTTATCGGCCGCCGCGGCGAGACGATGGAGAGCCTGTCCTATCTGGCCAGCCTGGTGGCCAACCGGATGGAAGGCGACTACATCAAGCTGGGCCTGGACGTGGCCGGCTACCGCGGCAAGCGTGAGAACGACCTGACCGCCCTGGCCCAGAAGATCGGCCAGAAGGTGCGCCGCAGCGGCCGCTGCTTCTCGATGGAGCCCATGAACCCCTACGAGCGCCGGATCATCCACTCGGCCATCAGCCAGATGGAGGGCCTGCGCAGCGAGAGCAAGGGCGAGGGCAAGGACCGGCACGTGGTTATCTACTCCACCGAGCCGGGCGCCCAGAACGAAACGTACGAGCGCCGTACCCGCAGCGGCCGGGACAACCGCCGCAGCGACAACCGCGGCCGCCGCGGCGGCGACCGGGGCGAGCGCTCCGGCCGTGACAGCCGCCGTCCCCGCAATGACCGCAGCCGCGGGCCCCGCACATCCCATGTGCCCGACCGCAGCTTTGCGCCGGTGGACGCTGCCAGCGCGGCGCCCGTCGCGCCCAAGCGCACCCAGCGCGTGGACGACTTTGCCGATTTGGATTTCGGCAAGATCGAACTGTGATCGGGCGGTAAAGCAAACCAAATTGCATCAAAAGCGTTTTTGAACAGGAGGGGACAAGAATGGCGATTACCATCAATATCTACTACACCGGCCAGAACGGCAGCGCCCGGCGCTTTGCCGGGGAGATGGTCTCCAGCGGTACGGCGGCGCAGATCCGCGCCGAGGCGGGCAACCTCCGCTATGATTATTTCTTCCCGATGGACGACCCCGAGACGGTCCTCCTGATCGACAGCTGGGCCGACCAGAACGCCCTCGACGTCCACCACGCGTCCCCCATGATGGCGCAGATTGCCGCCCTGCGGGACAAGTACGACCTCCACATGAAGGTGGAGCGCTACCTCTCGGACGACGCCGGCCAGCCCGCCCGGGACGCGGGGTTCATCCGCCAGTAAATAACGCTTTGTAACATGAGCCCCTGCTTTTCCGGTTGGGAATGGCAGGGGCTTTTCTTGACGTTCCGCGCGGGGCAGGGGAGAGGGGCAAAGTTTTCCACTTTTTCCAGCCTAAAAGTGGAAAACGAACCGCCTCCGGGCAAGCGTTCCATTTTCAGCCGGAACGTGGTACAATACCAACAAAAAAGGAGTGGAGAGCATATGCTGGAAAACAGAACCATTGCGGCCATCGCGACGCCCCCCGGCCAGGGCGGCATCGCGGTGGTGCGCCTGTCGGGGCCCGAGAGCTACCCCATCGCGGAGCGGGTGTTCCGCCCGATGGACAGCCGCAAACGGGTGGCGGACGCCAAAGGTTACACCGCCCTGTACGGGCAGTTCGCCGACGGGGACGACCTCTTTGACGACGGCATCGCCCTGTTTTTCCGTGCGCCCCACAGCTATACCGGCGAGGACGTGGTGGAACTGTCCTGCCATGGGGGCACCGCGGTGGCCCGCCGCCTGGTGGAAGCCTGCCTTGGGGCGGGGGCCGTCCCGGCCGGCCCGGGGGAGTACACCCGGCGCGCCCTCCTCAACGGCAAACTCAGCCTGACCCAGGCCGAGGCGGTGATGGACCTGATCTCGGCGGGCGGGCGGCAGGGGGCTGCCCTGGCCAACGCGGCCCGCGGCGGCGCCCTGGCCCGCAAGATCGCCGCCCAGCAGCAGGCCCTGACCAGCCTGCAGGCCCATTTGACCGCCTGGGTGGATTTCCCGGAGGAGGACGTTCCCGCCCTGGAGGCCGGCCCCCTGCGGGACACCCTGTCCCAGGTCAAGGCCGCGCTGGACGAGCTGATCGGCAGCTATAACGCAGCCGCCGTCCTGCGGGAAGGGGTGGACTGCGCCATCGTGGGCCGGCCCAACGCGGGCAAATCCACCCTGCTCAACCTGCTGGCCGGCTTCGACCGGGCCATCGTCACCCCCATCGCCGGCACCACCCGGGACGTGGTGGAGCAGGCGGTCCAGTTGGGGGACATTCGCCTCAACCTGTTCGACACCGCCGGCCTGCGGGATACCGACGACCCGGTGGAGGCCGAGGGCGTCCGCCGCAGCTGGGCCAAGCTGGCCGAGGTCGGGCTGGTGCTGGCCGTCTTTGACGGGTCCCAGCCGCTGACCAAAGAGGACTTTGCCCTGGCCCAGCGCTGCGCCGGGTGCCGGGCCATCGCCCTGGTCAACAAGGAGGACCTGCCTTTGCAGTTCGACGCGGAGGTCATCGCGCCCTATTTTGCGATGGTGATCCCGGTCTGCTGCAAAGAGGAGGGGGCCCGCAAGGTGATCGCCGCGGCGGTGGCCCGGCTGCTGGGCACCGGCCGCATCGACCCCCACGCCGCCAGCCTGTCGGGCCAGCGGCAGCTGTCCGCGGCTCTCCGGGCCCGGGACGGCGTGGCCGGCGCGCTGGAAGCGCTGGACACCGGCTTTGGGCTGGACGCCGTCTCGGTCTGCGTGGACGACGCCCTGGCCGCCCTCTACGACCTGACCGGCGAAAACGCCTCGGACGCCGTCATCGACGAAGTGTTTGAAACCTTCTGCGTGGGCAAGTGACAGGATCATGCCTGCGCCTTTCGGCGGAATAAAAAAAGCGGCGAGTAAATCAGAAAGGACTTGTATGAACCATCTTGGAGATTATGATGTGATCGTGATCGGCGCGGGGCACGCGGGGATCGAGGCGGCCCATGCGGCCGCCGTCCTGGGGGCCCGCACCGCCGTCTTTACCATGAGCTTGGACGCGGTGGGCAATATGCCCTGTAACCCCAGCATCGGCGGCACCGCCAAGGGCACCCTGGTGCGGGAGGTGGATGCGCTGGGCGGACTGATGGGCCTGGCCGCCGACGCTACCGCCCTGCAGAGCCGGATGCTCAACCGGGGCAAGGGCCCGGCGGTCCACGCCCTGCGGGTGCAGACCGACCGCCGCCGCTACAACGCCTGGATGAAGCACGCCCTGGAGCTGACCCCCGGCCTTGCCATCCATCAGGCCGAGGTGGTCCGCATCGAGGTGGAGGATGGGCAGGTGAGGGGAGTGGTCACCCAGCTGAACGGCGAGTACGGGGCCAGGTGCGTGGTCATCGCCACTGGCACCAACCTCGGCGGCAAGATCTTTGTGGGGGACGCCTGGTACGCTTCGGGCCCCGACGGGATGCACGCGGCCAATGCCCTGACCGGCAGCCTGCGGGAAGCCGGGCTGCCCCTGCGCCGGTTCAAGACCGGCACCCCCGCCCGGGTCCACCGGCGCAGCATCGACTTTGACAAGCTGGAGCGTCAGCCCGGCGACCCCGAGGACACCCTGCAGCCCTTCAGCTTTATGACCGAGACGCCCGTCCGCAACAAGGCGGACTGCTACATCGCCTACACCAACCCCCGGACCCATCAGATCATCCTGGACAACATCCACCGCAGCCCCCTTTACGGCGGCATGATCGAGGGGGTGGGGCCCCGCTACTGCCCTTCCATCGAGGACAAGGTGGTCCGCTTTGCAGGCAAGGACCGCCACCCCATCTTTGTGGAGCCCTGCGGGGAGAACACCGAGGAGATGTACCTGCAGGGGGCGTCCAGCAGTCTGCCCGAGGACGTCCAGAACGACTTCTACCACAGCATTGTGGGCTTCGAGCGGCTGGAGATCATCCGGCCGGCCTACGCCATCGAATACGACTGCGTGGACCCCACCAGCCTGACCCCCACCCTGGAGAGCCGGCAGGTGGCCGGCCTGTACGGGGCAGGGCAGTTCAACGGCACCTCCGGCTATGAGGAGGCCGCGGCCCAGGGCATCCTGGCCGGCATCAACGCCGCCCGCCGCGCCCTGGGCAAGGAGCAGATCGTCCTGCCGCGGCAGTCCAGCTACATCGGCACCCTGGTGGACGACCTGGTCACCAAGGGGGTGATGGACCCCTACCGGATGATGACCAGCCGCAGCGAATACCGGCTGACCCTCCGGCAGGACAACGCCGACACCCGCCTGACCCCCATCGGGCGGGAAGTGGGGCTGGTGTTGGACGAGCGCTGGGAGAAGTACCAGCGCACCCGGCAGGTGCTGGAAGCGGAGCGGGCGCGGCTCCACGCCGTCCACGTCAAAACGGCGCCGCTGCAGGCGGCCATGGAAGCCGCCGGCCTTGCCCCCGCCGCCCAGGGCGGCCCCGCCGACGAACTGCTCCGCCGCCCCGAGATCAGCTATCCGCTCCTGGCCGGGGTGATCGGCTGGGGGGAGGGGGTCACCCCCATGCAGGCCGAGCGGCTGGAGACCGAAGTGAAATACGCCGGCTACATCGCCCGGCAGGACCGGATGATCCGCGACATGGCCCGGCGGGAAAAGACCCTCATCCCCCCGGACTTTTCCTACGAGGGGCTGACCGGCCTGACGCTGGAAGCCCGGGAAAAGCTGGCCCGCATCCGTCCCCGCAGCCTGGGGCAGGCGGGGCGCATCCCCGGCGTGTCGCCGTCCGACCTGGCCCAGCTGAGCATTGCCCTGGCCGCAGCCCAAAAGCAGACAGACAAGGAGGCCCATCATGATCGATAAAAACCGCCTGGCCAAAAAGTGTTCCACGTGGAACATCGCCCTGACCGGCCGCCAGCTGGACCAGCTGGACCAGTACGCCGAGCTTCTGGTCAGCTACAACCAGAAAGTCAACCTGACCGCCATCACCGACCCCGAGGGCATCGAGGACAAGCACTTCCTCGACAGCCTTTTGTTTGCCAGCCAGCCCGAGGTAGCCGGCCGGATGGTGGACGTGGGGGCGGGGGCCGGCTTTCCCGGCATCGTGACCAAGATCTATAAGCCGGACCTGGCCCTGACCTTGATGGAGCCCACCGGCAAGCGGGTGGATTTTCTCCGCTATGCCTGTGGACAGCTGGGCCTTGACGGCGTCGAGTTTGCCAAAGAGCGCGCGGAGGAAGCCGCCCGCAAGGCCTGGCGCGAGCAGTTCGACCTTGCTTCGGCCCGGGCAGTGGCGGCCCTGCCGGTGCTGGCTGAATACTGCCTGCCGCTGGTCAGGGTAGGGGGCGTCTTTATCGCCATGAAGGGAGCTTCTGCCGCCGGGGAGCTGGCCGCCGCCCAGGGGGCTATCCGCAAACTGGGGGGCCGCTACAGCCAGACCCGGGATTTCCACCTGCCCGGCGGGGACGCCCGCAGTCTGGTGCTGGTGGAAAAAATATCGCAGACTCCGACCGCATATCCCAGAAACGGCGGAAAAATTGCGAAAGCTCCCTTGAAATAAAGCAAAAATCCGCGTCCCGGCGCGAAGCCGGGCGAACGATTCTGCTGGAAATGACGGCGTTTCTGTGGTACTCTTTGGATGAGAGACTTTTCCACAGAAACGCCTTTTCTTGTGGAAAAGCTGCTCCGGGTCCTCGCGAAAGAGCGGGGCGCACTTTCCGGCCCGTGCAAGGGGCGGAAACGTTTCCCGCCCGGAAAGTGCCGCAGACGCATTTGAAGAAGGGGGTAGAAGCTGTGTTTGAGCGCAAAAAGCCGGTGGGGCGGGTGGTGGCGCTGCCGGTGGAACAGATCGAGCCGTCGCCCTTCCAGGCCCGGCGCACCTTTGACGAGGCCGAGCTGGCGGGCCTGGCGGCCAGCATCCGGGAAAACGGCCTGCTGCAGCCGGTGACGGTCCGCCGCCTGGGCCCCGACCGCTACGAGCTGGTGGCGGGGGAGCGGCGGCTGCGGGCCTGCAAGCTGGCGGGGATGGACAAGGTCCCCGCCATTGTCCGGGACTGTGAGGACAAGGAGACCGCTGCCCTGGGCCTTTTGGAAAACATCCAGCGGGCCGACCTCAATCCCTTTGAGCAGGCGCGGGGCCTGCAGGACATTCTGGCGCTGTGGGACTGCACCCAGGCCGAGGCCGCCCGCCGTCTGGGCATGGCGCAGCCCACTCTGGCCAACAAGCTGCGCCTGCTGCAGCTGACGCCCGACCAGCAGAAGTTCATCCTGGACAGCCGCCTGACCGAGCGCCACGCCCGGGCGGTGCTGCGCCTGCCCGAGAACCGCCGCAGCGAGGCCCTTATTTACATCAGCGCCCACAAGCTGAACGCCCGCGCCGCCGACCGCTATGTGGAGCAGCTGCTCAACGCGCCGCCCCGGCCGCCCCGCCGGCGTCTGCCCATGGTCAAGGACGTGCGCATCTTTGTCAACACCATCGACCACGCCATCCGCCTGATGACCGACAACGGCGTGCCCGCCACCGCCCGCCGGGAAGAAGGGGACGGCTACATCGAATACACCGTCCGCATCCCCACCGGGACGGGCAACGGGAAATAATGTCTTGTTCCGGGAGGCTTTTTCTGCTATCCTAAAGAAAAAACCTTGGGAGGAATGAGAATGAAACGGGAACTGGGGATCGCCCGATGCGGACTTGCCTGCTGTCTCTGCTCGGAAAATGAGAACTGCCGCGGCTGCAGCTCGGAGGAGTGCCCCGATCGGGACAGGTGCGAAAACCGGAAGTGTTCCATCGAACAGGGATACGGCCATTGCTTTGACTGCGGCCGGGAATGCCGGAAGGGACTGCTGGCCAAAATCAAGCCTTACGGATTTACTCTGTTTGCCAAACGGTACGGGGAGCAGGCCCTACTGGACTGTCTGGAACGCAATGAACAAAACGGCGTCGTCTACCACCGCGAGGGAATCGTGGGCGATTACGATGACTTTACGGATGTGGAAGAGCTGATCCGCTTCATCCGGGAGGGAAAGAAATAGGGCGGTTTTGGACGGAGCGTCCGGCCCGCCCGCAGCAAACGGTCCGCCGCCTTGCAGCGGCGTCACCCCAAGGGGCCCGGCAGGGGCCTCTTTTTGTTTCACGTGGAACACTTGCGCCGCCGCCTGTTGTCTGGTATCATGGAAGCAGAAAAACCGCACGGACAAAAAGGAGGAAAACGCCATGACGTTCACCAAAGAGAGCAACCGTATTTTCTGCGCACAGGACGGCAGGACCCTGGCCGAAGTGACCTTCCCGGAGGCCGGGCCCGGGGTGGTGGTCATCGACCACACCTGGGTGGACCCCAGCCTGCGGGGGCAGGGGACAGCCGGCCAGCTGATGCAGGCCGTGGTGGACCTGCTGCGCGCCGACGGGCGCAAAGCGCAGGCTACCTGTTCCTACGCGCGGGCCTGGCTGGCGCGGCACCCCGAAGCCGCCGACGTGCTGGCCCCTGACTGGTGCGATGCGCCGGAGGCGTGCAAGCTGTTTTGATCTCCATACGCGGGAGAGCTAAAACGAAACCTATAGGCTACTGCCTCCCACGCGTGCGGGGGAGGTGGCCCGCAGGGCCGGAGAGGGCCAGCCGCCCGCCGCTCCGATCCTGGCCCAATGCGTCCGGTAAGCGGACGCAGTTTCGCTGTGCTGGTCATGTGCTGCAAATCTCTCTAGGAAAGGGGAACAGTTCTGCGGGCTGCTTTTACGGCCCCATTTACCCCAATTTTACGGCCGAAAGGTTTGACGTTCTGCTGTGAATGGATTATAATAGAGGGCGTAATGAAAGAGGGAGTGTTCCACGTGGAACACTCCGCAGAGAGGGAGGATTCCGTGGGTAAGATCGTAGCAGTGGCAAATCAGAAGGGCGGTGTGGGCAAGACCACCACCGCCGTCAACCTCTCGGCCTGTGTGGCCGCGCTGGGCAAAAAGGTTTTGATCGTGGATCTGGACCCCCAGGGCAACTCCACCACCGGCTACGGCATCTCCAAGCGGAGCGTCGAGATGGGTACATACGAGGTGCTGATCGGGGAGGCCCCGGCCCGGGACGCCATCCGCAAGACCAATTACCGCGCCGATGTGCTGCCATCCAACACCCGGCTGGCCGGCGCGGGGCTGGAACTGATCGACCTGCCCGGCCGCGAGAGCCGCTTGCGCAAGGGCCTGGCCCCCATCCAGCAGGATTACGACTATATCTTCATCGACTGCCCGCCCAGCCTGGACCTGCTGACCCTGAACGGCCTGTGCGCCTGCGACAGCGTCCTGATCCCCATCCAGTGCGAGTACTACGCGTTGGAGGGCCTGAGCGAACTCATCAGCACCCTGAAGACGGTGCGCCGCAAGTATAACTCTTACCTCGACATCGAGGGCGTGGTCTTTACCATGTACGCCGGCCGCTACAACCTGACTTTGCAGGTGGTGGAGCAGGTGCAGAAGTACTTCGGAGACAAGGTCTACCAGACCACCATCCCCCGGACCATCCGCATCTCGGAGGCGCCCAGCTACGGCCAGCCCATCAACTACTACGAGCCCAAGGGGAAGGGCAGCGAGGCTTATATGGACCTTGCCATCGAGTTCGTCAAGCGGAACCGCCCGCGGGACCCCCAGCCCCACCGCCGCCGGAACCGGCCGGCCAAAACCGAGGCATCTGCAAAGACGCCCCAAAAAGAGTAAGGAGGGTGACAGATGCCAAGAGGAAGAGGTGGGCTCGGCCGCGGGCTGGAGAGCCTGTTTGAGGACGCCGCGCCCAGTCTCGAAACAGGGGATGGGGTGCGCACCGTCCCTCTGCGGGAGATCGAGCCCGACCCGGGCCAGCCCCGCAAGAACTTCAACGAGGACAGCCTGGCCGAGCTGGCCGCCAGCATCGGGGAGCACGGGCTGCTGCAGCCCATCGCGGTGCGGCCCCTGCCCATGGGCGGCTACCGCATCGTGGCAGGGGAGCGCCGGTGGCGCGCCTGCCGGATCGCGGGCCTGACCGAGGTGCCTGTCATCATCCGGGACGTGTCCGATCAGGAAGCCATGGAGCTGGCCCTGGTGGAGAACCTGCAGCGGGAGGACCTGGACCCGGTGGAAGAAGCCTGCGGCATCCGGGAATTGATGGACCGCTGCAAGCTGACCCAGGAGCAGGCGGCCCAGCGTCTGGGCAAGAGCCGCAGCGCCCTGGCCAACAGCCTGCGCCTGCTGGGCCTGCCGCCCGAAGCGCTGGAGCTGCTGCGGTCAGGGGCGCTGACCGCCGGCCACGCCAAGGCCATTTTGGGTTTGCCGGCGGCGGAGCTGCAGGTCCAGGCGGCCAAGCTCATCGCGGAGAATAACCTGAACGTCCGCCAGGCCGAAGCCCTCTGCCGCAAGCTGGCCAAGGACGCCAAACAGGCCGGGCAGGACCCCGCGCCCGAACCGCCGCCCCGGCCGGCCCTGCCGGTAGAGGTGGAGGAGAGCCTCCGTCAGGCGCTGGGCAACGAGGTGTCGGTGGCCTACAAGAACGGTAGGGGAAGCCTGACCGTCCATTTCTATTCGGACGACCAGCTGCGGACCTTTGCCAACCTGCTGGGCCATTACGACCCGGAAGCGTCGGACCCCGCGCCCATCGACGAAGCATTGTGGGAACAAACGTTGTAAAGGAGAAATCATATGCTGGACATCAAATTTGTCCGGGAGAACCCGGACGCCGTCAAGGAGAACATCCGCAAAAAGTTCCAGGACGCCAAGCTGCCCCTGGTGGACGAAGTCATCGGCCTGGACGCCAAATACCGCAAGTGCCTGCAGGAGGCTGAGAACCTCAAGGCCCAGCGCAATAAGCTGAGCAAGGCCAACGGCCCCCTGTTCGGCCAGCTGAAGAAGTGCACCGACGAGGCCAAGAAGGCCGAGCTGCAGGCCCAGATCGACGCCAACAACGCCGCCGTCAAGGCGGACGCCGACCAGCTGGCCGCCCTGGACGCCGAGAAGGACAAGATGGCCGCCCGCATCCAGGAGATCATGTACACCATCCCCCAGATGATCGACCCCAGCGTCCCCATCGGCCCCGACGACACCCACAACGTGGAGGCCCAGCGCTTCGGCGAGCCGGTGGTGCCCGATTTCCCCATCCCATACCACACCGAGATCATGGAGAGCTTTGACGGCATCGACATGGACGCCGCCGGCCGGGTGGCCGGCAACGGCTTCTATTACCTGCTGGGCAACATCGCCCGCCTGCACGAGGCGGTGCTGGCCTACGCCCGCGACTTCATGATCGACAAGGGCTTCACCTATGTCATCCCGCCCTTCATGATGCACGGCAACGTGGTGCAGGGGGTCATGTCCTTCCCCGAGATGGATGCCATGATGTACAAGATCGAGGGCGAGGACCTGTATCTGATCGGCACCTCGGAGCACACCATGATCGGCCGCTTCATCGACCAGACCATCGACGAGGCCAAACTCCCCCTGACCCTGACCAGCTACAGCCCCTGCTTCCGCAAGGAGAAGGGCGCGCACGGCATCGAGGAGCGCGGCATCTACCGCATCCACCAGTTTGAAAAGCAGGAGATGATCGTGGTCTGCCGCCCCGAGGAGAGCAACGACTGGTATGAAAAGCTGTGGCACTACTCGGTGGAGCTGTTCCGCAACATGGAGATCCCCGTCCGGCAGCTGGTCTGCTGCTCGGGCGATCTGGCCGACCTGAAGGTCAAGAGCTGCGACATCGAGGCGTGGAGCCCCCGCCAGCAGAAATACTTCGAGGTGTGCAGCTGCTCCAACCTGGGCGACGCCCAGGCCCGCCGCCTGCACATCCGCGTCAAGGGCGCCGACGGCAAGAGCTACCTGGCCCACACCCTGAACAACACCTGCGTCGCGCCTCCGCGTATGCTGATCGCCTTCCTGGAGAATCATCTCCAGGCCGACGGCAGCGTGACCATCCCCAAGGTGCTGCAGCCCTACATGGGCGGCCTGGAGGTCATGGTGCCCACCCACAAGTAAACACAGCGCCCGCAAAAGCGCCGCGCTTTCCCTGAGTCCCGACCGCCGTCCGGTCGGGACTTTTTTGACGGTGCCGGGCCGCTCTGGGCGGGGCAGAAAGGGGATGAGGGCCCTGGATGGCGCAGGGCAAAAAACTTTGTACTTTTTTCAAATTAGGTGTTGACAAACTGCGAAAGATTGGATATAATAATAAAGCGCTCTGCAAGGAGCGAAGGTAAATATGGCGGTATAGCTCAGTTGGCTAGAGCATTCGGTTCATACCCGAAGTGTCACCGGTTCAAATCCAGTTACCGCTACCATTGACAGAGTTTCGCTAAAATAAGGGGGACGTCGCCTGCAGTAGTGGGCGAGGATGTCGGAGATTTTAGCGAAGCTCTGTGTTTCTAAGGCCCGTTGGTCAAGCGGTTAAGACACGGCCCTTTCACGGCTGTAACATGGGTTCGATTCCCGTACGGGTCACCAAAAGACCTCCCAGTTCAAGCTGGGAGGTTTCTTTTTTGCAGCTGACGAAACGCAAAAGGCTCTGCATCACACGATGCAGGGCCTTTTGCTTTGCTTTTATGATATGTTTTACGGTTCCTGCCGGCCCAGCTGCGCCGCTGCCAGACAGGCGAGGCCCAGGCCCAGCATGGGGAAGGCTGCCTCTGCGTCCAGCTGGCGCAGGGCGGAAAGAACGGTCACCGCCACACCCATGGCGAGAGCCACCCCACACAGGATCAGGGGAACGAGGCGCGCGGCTTCGGCGGCAGGGGCCTGCCCGGGGGCGGGCTCTGCCGGGCCGCCCTGCATCAGCTCGTCAACGGAAACACCCAGGGTCTCGGCCAGTTTGGGCAGGGAGGCGGCGTCCGGAAAAGAGAGATCCCGCTCCCATTTGCTCACTGCCTTGTCGGTGACGCCCATTTGATTGGCCAGCTCCAGCTGGGTCATCCCGCGCTCTTTGCGCAGGGCGGCGATGGTCGCGCCGAGGGTCTGCTGTTTCATAGTGTCCACGCTCCTTTGCTTGTTTGTGGGCATGATACCACACTGCCCCGGTAGAGGCAACCGACCCGCAGTTCGGCGCGCTCGACCGGCAGTTCAGCCGGGCTGCGCGGCGTTGACGCGGCGGATGTACGTCAAAATGTCCCCCGGCTGCCAGACCAGCTCGTCCGCGCCGGCGGCCCGCAGCTCGTCCGCGCCGCGGAAGCCCCACACCGCGCCCAGGGCCGGCAGGCCGGCGTTGTGGCCGGTGGCGATGTCCACGTTGCTGTCGCCCACAAACAGGGTGGAGGCGGGGTCCGCGCCCAGGTCGGCCATCAGGCCGTAGACGCCGGCGGGGTCGGGCTTGACCGGCACGCCGGGGCGGCTGCCCCGCACCAGCGCAAAGGACCCGGGG
>DWWN01000003.1 GCA_019119685.1 Candidatus Faecalibacterium faecigallinarum | reverse complement strand
ACCAAGTACCGCGGCGAGTTTGAAGAGCGGCTCAAGAGCGTGCTGAACGAGGTCAAAAAGAGCGAAGGCCAGATCATCCTCTTCATCGACGAGCTGCACACCATCGTGGGCGCCGGCAAGACCGACGGCGCCATGGACGCCGGCAACCTGCTCAAGCCCATGCTGGCCCGGGGCGAGCTGCACTGCATCGGCGCCACCACCCTGGACGAGTACCGCCAGTACATCGAGAAGGACCCCGCCCTCGAGCGGCGGTTCCAGCCGGTGATGGTGGACGAACCCACCGTGGAGGACACCATTTCCATCCTGCGCGGCCTGAAAGAGCGGTATGAAGTGTTCCACGGCGTCAAGATCAACGACAGCGCCCTGATCGCCGCCGCCACCCTCAGCGACCGGTATATCACCGACCGCTTCCTGCCCGACAAGGCCATCGACCTGGTGGACGAAGCCTGCGCCATGATCAAGACCGAGATGGAGAGCATGCCCAGCGAGATGGACGACCTGGCCCACAAGATCACCCAGCTGCAGATCGAGCAGGTCAGCCTGAAGAAGGAGACCGACGCCCTCAGCCAGAGCCGCCTGAAGGACATCGAAAAGGAGCTGGCCGAGCTGCAGGACAAGTTCCGCCAGATGAAGGCCCAGTGGGAAAACGAGAAGAACGCCATCAGCAAAGTGCAGTCCCTGCGCGAGCAGATCGAGCAGACCAATGCCGCCATCGAAAAGGCCCAGCGCGAATATGACCTGAACAAGGCCGCCGAGCTGAAATACGGCCGCCTGCCCGAGCTGCAGAAGCAGCTGGCCGCCGAGGAAAAGCTGGCCGCCGAAAAGAAGGAGGCCAGCCTGCTGCGGGACCGCGTCACCGACGAGGAGATCGCCCGCATCGTGGCCCGCTGGACCGGCATCCCGGTGGAAAAGCTGGTGGAAGGCGAGCGGGAGAAGCTGCTGCATCTGGCCGACGTGCTGCATAAGCGGGTCATCGGCCAGGACGAGGCCGTCACCAAGGTGAGCGAGGCCATCCTGCGCAGCCGCGCCGGCATCGCCAACCCCAACCGGCCCATCGGCAGCTTCCTGTTCCTGGGCCCCACCGGCGTGGGCAAGACCGAGCTGGCCAAGGCCCTGGCCGAGAGCCTGTTCGACAGCGAGAAGAACCTGATCCGCATCGACATGACCGAATATATGGAGAAGTTCAGCGTCAGCCGCCTGATCGGCGCGCCTCCGGGATACGTCGGCTATGAGGAGGGCGGCCAGCTGACCGAGGCGGTCCGCCGCAAACCCTACAGCGTGGTGCTGTTCGACGAGGTGGAAAAGGCCCATCCCGACGTGTTCAACATCCTGCTGCAAGTGCTGGACGACGGCCGCATCACCGACAGCCAGGGCCGGACGGTGGACTTCAAGAACACCATCATCATCCTGACGTCCAACCTCGGCAGCGACATCATCCTGAACGACCTGGAGCAGCGCCGCGCTTCCGGCTCCAACGAGCTGAGTGCGGAGGCCCGCCAGCAGATCGACGCCCTGCTGCGGACCAAGTTCCGCCCCGAGTTCCTCAACCGTCTGGACGAGATCGTCTACTACAAGAGCCTGACCAAGGACGAAGCCCGTCAGATCGTCCACCTGCAGCTGGCCGACCTGCGCCGCCGCATGGACGAGGGCAAGCACCTCAAGCTGGAAGTCACCGACGCGGCCTGCGACGCCATCCTGGACGCCGCCTACGACAGCGTCTACGGCGCACGGCCCATCAAGCGGTTCATCCAGAGCCGGATCGAGACCATCGTGGCCAAGGCCATCATCGCCGGCAACTTTGCCGAGGGCTCTACGCTGACGGTGGACTGGGACGGCAGCAGCTTCACCCTGGCGTAAACGCGGGGTAAAGCGGCGGTCAAAATCTGCGTTTTGCTTGCAACCGCCGCCCGAGTATGCTATCATAAGAGCTAGAAAGCGCTTTCCATCGTCGGAAGCCGGCGGTGGAAGGCGCTTTTTTGTATCCAAACCAAATCAAGAAAGTGGAGTTGATCTATCCATTATGGACGATGGCAGTATTCTGGCCCTCGCGGTGATGGTGGCCCTGATCGCCCTGTCGGGCTTTTTCTCGGCCGTCGAGACCGCCTTTTCCTCCCTGAACGAGATCCGGCTCAAGAGCCGCGCCGAGGACGGGGACGCAGCCGCCGCGCGGGTGCTGGCCATGGCGCAGCAGCACGACAAGCTCTTTTCCACCATCCTGGTAGGCGACACCATCGCCAACCTGGCAGCCGCCTCCCTGGGCGTCCTGCTCCTGATCCGGCCCCTGGGGGCCCTGCGGGGCACCATCGTTTCAGCGGTGGTGCTGGCGGTGGTCATCCTGCTGTTCGGCGAGATCGGGCCCCGCAGCATGGCTCGTGAGATCCCCGAAAAGGTGGCCACCGCGTCGGTGCCGGCCATGCGCTTTTTCATCCCCCTGCTCACCCCCCTCACCGGCCTGTTCGGCCTGTGGAACAAGCTGGTCACCCACTGTTTCCACAGCAAGGCCGAGCCCGATTCCATCACCGAAGGCGAGCTCATCACCATGGTGTCGGAGGCGGAGAGCGAAGGCGAGCTGACCGACCGCGAGGGCGAACTGATCCGCAGCGCCATCGAGTTTGACGACGTGGAAGTGGGCGAGATCCTCACCCCCCGTGTGGACGTGGTGGCCGTCAAGGACACCGTCTCTTTTGACGAGCTGGCCGAGGTCTTTGCCGAGACGGGCTACTCCCGCCTGCCGGTCTACCACGGCACCATCGACGACATCGTGGGCGTGGTCCACGAAAAGGACTTTTCCAAGGCGCGGATGCGGGGCCTGACCTCCCTGCACGCCCTGGTGACGCCGGCCCTCTTTACCACCGGCGCCACCAAGATCTCCTCCATGCTGCGCACCTTCCGTGAGGAGCACCACCACATGGCGGTGGTGGTGGACGAGTACGGCGGCACCGAGGGCATCATCACCCTGGAGGACATCCTGGAAGAGCTGGTGGGCGAGATCTGGGACGAGCACGACGAGGCCGTCGAGGACTTCCGCCCCCAGAAGGACGGCAGCTGGCTGGTGGCCGGCACCGCCAGCGTGGACGACCTGTACGAAAAGCTGGACATCCCGCCGCAGGAGACCGACTCCAACACCGTCAACGGCCTGCTGCAGGACCTGACCGGCCACCTGCCCAAGGTGGGGGACGGCTTCCAGCTGGGCCATTACACAGGCGTGGTCACCCATGCGGCCCGCCGCCGCGTAACTGAAGTGCGGCTCACCCCGCGCCCCGTCCCGCCCGAGCCGGAGCAGGCTCCTTCCGGCCGCCGCTTCTCCCACACAGCCGAATAACAGCACAGGCCCCGCCGGGAAGAAAACGCCCAGCGGGGCCTCTCTTTATGTCTGTTCTACATAAAAAGCTATTTTGGTGATATATTCGCTCTCGTCGTGGGTGGTCAGGTAGTCGTTGATGCAAAACTCGTAGGAGTCGGAGCAGACGCGCAGCCCCTGCTCCCCGCACCAGGCCAGCAGCTTTTCGTAGGAGCGGCCCACCGAGAGGTAATCGCCCACATGGTAGATGCAGGCCCGCCGCCCCGCCGGCAGCCGCCGGACACAGCTTTCCTGCCCCGCCCGCTCCATCGGCAGGAAGGCCAGGGCCGCCTCGGTGTACTGCCCGGCGCGGATCTTTTCCAGCGGCACCACCACCCCGCACTGATAGAACACCGGCAGAGCCCCGGCCGCGGCGCGGGCAAAGCACTGCTTGGTGGCAATGCTGATCTCCCGCATGGTATAGGGCGGCTCCACCGGCAGGCAGAACAGCTCCTGTTCGGGGGCGTCCTCCAGCTCGATCCCCGGCTGGCCGGGCGCGCAGTGGGCCCGGGCGGCCTCCATCTGGTCGCAGCGGTTCTGCACCCGGCGGCGGACCTGTTTCAGCCCGGCCACCTTCTGGTCGATCACGTCCAGCTGGCGGCGGAGCATGGCCAGGCTGCTGTCCAGATCGTAGTGCTGCATATGGTCTTTGATCTCCTGAAGGGAAAAGCCGATCTGCTTCATGATCAGGATGGTGTCCAGATAGTCCAGCTGGCTGGCGCTGTAGTAGCGGTAGCCGTTGGCCGGGTCCACCCAGGCGGGGCGGAACACCCCCGCCTTGTCGTAAAAGATCAGGGTCTGTTTGGAGATATTCTGGTACTTCGCCACCTCGCCGATGGAGAACAGGTTGTCTTTCTTTTCCATACCGTGCCCCCTTGACACTATAGTTACTATATCGTTTATACTAACAGTGTACAGAAATCATTTGAAAAAGCAAGAGGAGTTTATTATGTCTCGCAATCTGAAAACCACCGCCGCCGGTCTGGGCCGCCGTCTGCTGGACGGCCTGACGCTGCGGCGGGTGGGCCTGATCGTGCTGGGCGCGATGATCTGCACCTTCGGCATCCACAACATCCATCAGCAGACCGGCATCACCGAGGGCGGCGTCATGGGCCTGATGCTGTTGATCGAGCACTGGCTGGGGGTATCCCCCGCGTTCATCACCCCGGTGCTGGACCTCACCTGTTACCTGCTGGCCTTCAAGTATCTGGGCGGCCGGTTCATCAAGATCTCGGTGGTGTCCACCCTCAGCGTGTCCCTGTTCTACAAGCTGTGGGAGCAGTTCCCGCCCATGCTGCCCGACCTCTCAGCCCACCCGCTGGCGGCCGCCCTGCTGGGCGCCGTGTTCGTGGGCGTGGGCGTGGGCATCATCGTCCGGCAGGGCGGTTCCAGCGGCGGCGACGACGCCCTGGCCCTGACCATCTCCAAAGTCACCCGCTGGCGGCTGGCCCGGTGCTACCTGTTCACCGACGTGGTGGTGCTGGTGCTGTCCCTGACCTATATCCCCTTCCAGCGCATCGCCTTCTCCCTCATCACCGTCACCCTGTCCTCCTTCCTGATCGACCGCGTGCAGGACTTCACCTTCCGCCGCCCCGTCCGGGACTCGGACTAAACCTTCCGGCCAAAACCAATCAAAAAACGGCAGCTTCTTGCGGAAGCTGCCGTTTTTATTTCTTTTCCAGCAGGGACGGCTCCATCATCTGGAGCACCTCCACCGGGATCTCCGCCATTGAAGAAGCCTTATCCATATACAGCAGCTTTTCATAGCGCTTTTTGTCATTCTGTTTCGACAAAATATGAGTGACTGTATAAACGTCCCTGCTTTTGGCAAAGCAGTTTTCATCACGCAGCGATTGCGCGATATAGGAGCCTTCCCGTTTTGAATCCAGCCCAAAGCACAGGGTAAAATCCAGATTGGTCGTCCCAAATTTATACAGCTGGGTGCTGGTCCTGATCTCCTCCAGCATAAAACATTCCGATGCGGCAAGTTCCGCCATGTCGCACAAATGCTGTAATTTCCGCACGCACAGGTCATATGGGTGGGCTGCATTGAACAAAATCTGAGAAGTGGACAAAATCCGGTTGACCGCATACTTATAGAACTGTTTTGCCGATAAACCCGTACCCACCCCTGTCAGATGGAGAAAGTTTTCCGCCTTATACATGACTTCTATGAATCTTCCGTCGAACACGTATAAAAACTGCCTGCCCACAAGATTTTTCTTGTACAGTTCCGCTGCCGCCGAAATTTCGTGTATGATCTTTTTCCTATCCTGTACTTTACGCATCTTTTTGATATAACACAAAGAAACGCGCCGGACAACACTGCATCGTCCAGCGCGCATGAATCTTAAAAAGCGGTTTTATGCTGGCTGTCAGCCGCGACGCCCTTGCGGGCATCTAAAGCCGCCGGAACTTAAAGTCCCCGGCGCGGACTCACCGTATCTCCCTGGTGTGGGCGCGATACCCTTGCGGGCATCTGTAAGTGCTTGGTACTTATCCTCCCCAGCCGGAGCACAGCTTTAACGTGCCGCCACACGGAACCTTTCCGGTTCAGTTTTATTATAGCATATGCCGCAATTATTGTCAACCAAACGTCAAAAACAGCCGTCCCATAAAGGGACGGCTGCTCTTGCTTTGTTCAGTTGTGCGCCTTGCAGTAGTCCACGATGTGGTGGAACATCTGCTCCACCGCCGGGGCCATGGCTGCGGGCCGGGGCAGGGCCAGGCCCACCACACGCTCCTCGGCCGGCTCGATGGGCAGCACCTGGACATTCGCGGTGCAGTCCTTGATGGTCAGTTTGGGCAGGATGGACATCCCGACGCCGGCCTCCACCATCGAGATGTTGGCCATATCGTCGATGACATGGCAGCACCGCTGGACGCCGATCTTGTACTTTTTCAAAAAGCGGCGCATATCGGCGTCGGTGGCGTCTCCCTGGACCACGAAATTTTTCTGGCTCATCATGGCGGGGGTCATCACGCCGCCCGGAGGCGCGGGCCAGTCGGCGGGCAGTACGGCCAGCAGGGGCTCCCGCAGCAGCTCGGTGAGGGTGAATTCCTCCTGGCAGCTGGACGCCAGGAAGCCGATATCCACCTGCCCGCTGCGCAGCCACTCCTTGACGTCGTCGTAGGTGCCCTGGTACACCTCCACCTCGATCTGGGGGTACTGGGCTTTGAAGCTCTGCAGAATGCCGGGCAGCAGATGGGTGCACACCGAGCTGAAGGTGCCCAGGCGGACCTTGCCCTTTTCCAGGCCGTTCAGCCGGGCGATACTCTGCTGCAGGGCCTCGTCGCTGTTCAGGACGGCGCGGATGGCCGGGTAGAGGGATGCGCCGTAGCTGGTCATGGTCACGCCGCTTTTGCCGCGGGTGAAGAGGGCGAACCCCAGTTCCTCCTCCATGACCGCGATGGCGTGGCTGATGGCGGAGGGGGTCAGGTGGAGCTGCTGGGCCGCCTTGTTGAAACTGCCCTGCCGCGCCACTGCGTCGAAGATCTCATACGAAAACAAAGTCATCCGGTACACTCCCCCACTGTGAATCTTTTTCATCTTCTATATGAAGGTGATGAAGTTCCTTGTCCTGAGTGTACTATCTCCCCCGCCCTTTGTCAAGGGGGCCGGGCCTTTTCGGGGGCAGTTTCAGCCCCGCCGGGCGGCCTTTAGGCTCTCGTCGGCCCGGATGGCGGCCGGGGTAAAGCTGTTGTTCTTCCACCAGGCCGCGAGGGATGCCGCCACCGTCAGCCCCGAAGTGATCAGGGCTTCCAGCTGGCTGTCCTCGATGGGCAAGACAGCGTGGCCGGTGGCGCTCAGGATCTGGTTAGTGAGGGCCAGCGCAAGGCAGGCGGTGCGGGCGATGGTCCCGATCGAAATGTTCATGGTGTTCTCCTTTCTGTTTCCTGTTGTTCTGCCCTGCGCTCCAGGTCGCTGAGGCGGTGGCTGGCCACCTTGAGCTTTTCCTCCAGCACCGGGATGCGCTGTGCAAAATGGTTGTGGGCCCGCACTTCGCGGGTCAGTTCTTCCAGCTTGGTGTCGGTGACGGCCTGGCTGCGCCCGTTGGCGATCAGCACCCCCACCAGGGTGACGGCTCCGCTGACCAGGGCCGCGGCGATGCTCTCCATCCCACTCACCCCTTCCAGCGGCTGGGGCCGGGCCGCACGTCGATGTGGACGAAGCTGCCGTAGAGGCCGATGCCGCCGGTACCGGGCAGCAGCTGCCCGGCGTAGTCGGCCACCGCCGCCGGGCTGACGCCCTCCACCTGGATGTCGGCGGCCAGGCCGTAGAGGTGCTGGGACCGGGGGCTGCTGTTCGGGGTGGCGGCGTTGTGGCTGACCGTGCGGTAGCCGCTGTTCACCATCACCGGCGCGCCGAAGTGCTCCCGCACCGCCTCCAGCACTTCCACCAGCCGCGGGGCCACGAACACCGGGTCGGAGCCGTCCCGGCAGGCGAACTCCCGCACCTTGAAATGGGGGCTGATCTGGGCCTGCCCTTCTCCAGACAGGGAATAGACTTTCACATCCTGCATCTTTTTCCTCCTTTCGCATGATGTTCCGCTGGCCCCATCCTACCACGCAGCATCCCAGCATAACAGTACGTCCTTTGAAGCAAAAAACGCTTTTGTTTTTTGCTTGTTTTTTCTCGTTTTTTGTTTTTCTCCCGTGGGCTTTTGCCCGTGTTCGACCGCCTTTGCGTTTTTGCGCGCCTTTCTGTCCCGCTATACTTTTTGTCTATCCAGCCATATCAAAATAATATTTGCATTTTGCCATCCCCCGCGGTACACTGTAAGGCGCTCCAAAAAAGAGCGATCCCTGACCGGAAAGAAAGGAACAACGAATATGCGGCATTCGTCTGAGATGGATATGTGCAGCGGCCCCCTGGTGGGCAACCTGCTGCGCTTTTCGATCCCCCTGATGGCTTCCAGCATCCTGCAGCTGCTGTTCAACGCGGCGGACATCATCGTGTTGGGACAGTTCGCCAGCAGCAGCGCCATGGCGGCGGTGGGGGCCACTTCTTCTTTGAACAGCCTGATGGTCAACCTGTTTCTGGGCCTGTCCATCGGGTGCAGCGTGGTCATGGCCCGCAGCTATGGCGCCCAGGACTGGCGGCGGGTCCACGATACGGTCCACACTGCCCTTCTGCTGGCGGTGTTCTGCGGCGCATTCCTGATCGTGGCCGGCATTCCCCTGCTGCCGGCCCTGCTGCGCTGGATGGACACCCCGCCCGACCTGCTGGACCAGTCGGTCCTCTATATGCGCATCGTCTTTCTGGGGATGCCCGCCATGATGGTCTATGACTTTGGCGCGGGCATCCTGCGGGCCATCGGTGACACCAAGCGGCCCCTGTTCTTCCTCACCGCCGCCGGCATCACCAACGCCTGCCTGAACGTCTTTTTCGTGGTGGCCTTCCATCTGGATGTGGCGGGCGTGGCTCTGGCCACCTCCATTTCCCAGTACCTGTCCGCCTTCCTGGTGGTGCGCTGCCTGATGCAGCCCGGCACCCGCTACCAGCTGCACCCCCGGCAGATGAAGATCAGCGGCCCCATCCTGCTGCAGATCGTCCGGGTGGGCCTGCCCGCCGGCATCCAGAGCGTGGTCTTTTCCATCTCCAATGTGCTGATCCAGTCCTCCATCAACACCTTCGGCACCCTGGCGGTGGCGGGCAGCACCGCCGCGGCCAACATCGAAAACTTCGTCTACACCGCCATGAACGCCATCTACCAGGCAGCCCTCAACTTTACCAGCCAGAACGTGGGCGCCGGCAAGAAGGAGCGCATCCCCCTCATCCTGCGGGACTGCCTGGTCATCGTGACGGTCATCGGCGCGGTGCTGGGCGGGCTGGCCGTCCTGTTCGGGCGTCAGCTGCTGTCCATCTACACCTCCGATTGGCAGGTCATCCCCTTCGGTCTGGACCGCATCCACGTCATCTGCCTGACCTATCTGCTCTGCGGCCTGATGGACGTCACCTGCGGCGTGGTCCGCGGGATGGGCGCCGCCGTCACCCCCACCATCGTCTCCCTCACCGGCGCCTGCGGGCTGCGGGTGGTCTGGATCTACACGGTGTTCGCCTCGGCCCACAGCCTGTTCGTGCTGTACCTGTCCTATCCGGTCACCTGGGTGGTCACCTGCGCGGCCCATCTGGTCTGTTTCGCCTACTTTTACCGCCACCTCCGCCTGTCCGGCCAAGCCACCCTGCACGGATAACAGCCAAAAAAGCAAAACGGGCCATCCCGCAAACTATAAAAAAGTCCCGTCCAGCCGACATGTGCGGATGGACGGGACACATACAGGGAAATTTGGCACTGAGAGTGTGCGAGGCCGCAAGGCCGAGTGCGCGGTTCAGTGCCAAATTTTGTCCCCAGGGGAATATTAGGGGGAAGGAATTTCTGTCGCGCGGCTGCGCGCAGAAATGGGTTCCCCCTAAAGCGCGGAGCAAAGCGACACGCTAAAAAAATGCCAGGAACCAACCTGTGGTTCCTGGCATTTTCTGGCGGAGTAGGAGGGATTTGAACCCTCGCGCCGGTTTCCCGACCTACGCCCTTAGCAGGGGCGCCTCTTCGGCCTCTTGAGTACTACTCCAGAGCAAAGTCAGCTGAAACTGATTCAATTAAAAATGGCGGAGAGAGTGGGATTCGAACCCACGGTGCGTTGCCGCACGGCAGTTTTCAAGACTGCTTCCTTAAACCACTCGGACATCTCTCCTCGTGGGCACCCCATACGCCGTACCGAATGCCTTATTATGATAGCAGGTTTGGCAGCGCTTGTCAAGAGGCAAATCGAAAAAGTTTGCCCGCTCCGCTCCGGTGCAACATTCCTCTATCCGGCCCCGCCGATTTTCGCGTTGACAGCGCGCCGGGCGGACGGTACAATTTAGATAGTTTTTTCCCCTCATCCGTCTCATTTTGCATAATTTTGCAAGGAGGTCATCCTCATGAACGCTTCCCACCCCGAACTGAAATGGCTAGAGGACCCGCGGGTCTTTGCGGTCAACCGGCTGGACGCCCACTCGGACCACACCTGGTACACCGAAGCGGGCGATCTGCGCCAGAGCCTGGACGGCGCCTGGCGCTTTGCCTACAGCCCCAGCCCCGCCGCCCGTCCGGCCGGTTTCTGGCAGCCGGACGCCAGCCTCGACGGCTTTGACGAGATCGCCGTGCCCGGCCACATCGAGATGCAGGGCTACGGCCAGATCCAGTACATCAACACCATGTACCCCTGGGACGGCCGGCACGCCCTCCGCCCGCCCCACATCGCCTGGGACGACACCCCGGTGGGCAGCTACGTCAAGACCTTCACCCTGGACCAGGCGCTGCAGGGCAAGCGGGTCTGCGTCTCCTTCCAGGGCGTGGAACGGGCCTTTTACTGCTGGTGCAACGGCCATTTCGTGGGCTACAGCGAGGACAGCTTCACCCCTGCCGACTTCGACCTGACCGCCTTCCTGCAGGAAGGCGAGAACCGCCTGTGCGTGGAGGTCTACAAGAACTGCTCGGGCAGCTGGCTGGAAGATCAGGACTTCTTCCGCTTCTTCGGCATCTTCCGCTCCGTGTACCTCTACGCCAAGCCCGCGCTGCACATCGAGGACCTGTGGCTCCAGGCCGGCCTTGAGCCCGACAACACCACCGGCACCCTGGCCCCCCGCCTGCGCCTGAGCGCCGCCGAAGGGGCCAGCCTGGAGGGCTGTTCCCTCCACTGCACCGTCGCCGCTCCCGGCGGGGCCGTCCTCTGGGACGCCCCCATGCCCCTGCGCGCGGATGGCAGCGGCTACGTCTACGGCCTGCCGGTCCGCCTGCCCGGCATCCGCAAGTGGGACCACGACGACCCCGCCCTCTACACCGTCACCCTGACCCTGCGGGACGCCGCCGGGACCGTCCAGGAGACGGTGCCCTATCAGACCGGCTTCCGCCGCTTTGGGCTGCGGGAGGGCGTGATGGAGCTGAACGGGGAGCGGATCATCTTCAACGGCGTCAACCGCCACGAGTGGAACCCCGCCTCCGGCCGCGCCATCGGCCCCGAGGATATGTACCGTGCCATGGAGACCTTCCGCCGCAACCACATCAACGCGGTGCGCACCTGCCACTACCCCGACCAGACCCTCTGGTACGAGCTGTGCGACCAGAACGGCATCTACATGATCGACGAGGCCAACCTGGAGAGCCACGGCTCCTGGCAGAAGATGAGCGCGGTGGAGCCCTCCTGGAACGTGCCGGGCAGCCTGCCCGAATGGCGGGACTGCGTGGTGGACCGGGCCCGCTCCATGTTCGAGCGGGACAAAAACCACACCGCCATCCTGATCTGGAGCTGCGGCAACGAGTCCTACGCCGGCGAGGACATCCTGGCCATGAGCGACTTCTTCCACCAGAACGACCCCGGCCGGCTGGTCCACTACGAGGGCGTGTTCCACTGCCGGGCCTTTGACCAGATCAGCGACATCGAGAGCCGGATGTACGCCAAGCCGGACGAGATCCGCGCCTACCTGGAAAGCAAGCCCGCCAAACCCTTTATCCTCTGCGAGTATATGCACGACATGGGCAACAGCCTGGGCGGGATGGAGAGCTATATCCGCCTGCTGGACTATCCCCAGTACCAGGGCGGCTTTGTCTGGGACTACATGGACCAGGCCCTCTGGCAGGACGGCCCCCAGGGCCGCCGCCTGGGCTACGGCGGCGACTTTGGCGAGCGCCCCACCGACTACGCGTTCAGCGCCAACGGCATCGTCTTTGCAGACGGGGAGGAAAAGCCCGCCATGCAGGACCTGCGCTACTGGTACGACACCCCGGCCCGCCGCGCCGCTCACGACGCCCGCAACGCCCGGGCCGCAGCCGCCTTCCGGCTGCCCGCCCTGCCCGCCGGCGGCCCCCTCACCGTCATCGAGGGCGACGTCAATCTGGGCGTCGAGGGCGACGGCTTCGCCCTGCAGTTCTCCTACGCCGAAGGGGGCCTTGCCTCCCTGCGGAAGGCCGGCGGGCCCGAATGGGTCTGGCGCGCGCCCCGCCCGGCCCTGTGGCGCGCCGCCACCGAGAACGACAAGGGCTGCGGCTTCCCGGTGCGCAGCGCCGCCTGGATGGCCGCCGACGCCTTCCCCAAAGCGGAGGGCTGGCAGGTGGAAGAAAAGTCCAGCCAGCAGGTGCGCATCCGCTACACCTTCTCTTTCCCCACCGTGCCGGGAGCCTCGGCCAACCTCACCTACACCGTCACCGGCAGCGCCCTGCGGGTGGACGCCGTCTACCACGGCGTGCCCGGCGCGCCCGAGCTGCCCGTCTTTGGCGTGCGGATGTCCACCCTGCACCCCGCCGCCCGGGTCTGCTGGACCGGCCTTTCGGGCGAAACGTACCCCGACCGCTATAAAGGCGCGTCGTTCGGCCGCTGGGCCGAGACGCCCCACATCCCCGCCTACCTGGTGCCCCAGGACTGCGGCGTCCACATGGACACCCGCACCCTCACCCTGCAGCAGCAGGACGCCGCCTGCCGCACCACCGCGGCCCTGACCGTCCGCATGGCGGACGAGACCCCCTTCGCCTTCTCGGCCCTGCCCAACACCGCCCAGGAGCTGGAGAGCGCCGCCCACCGCGACGAGCTGCCCCGCACCGGCCGCACCGTCCTGACCATCATGGGCGCCGTCCGCGGCGTGGGCGGCATCGACAGCTGGGGCACCGACGTCGAGCCCGCCTGCCACATCAGCGGCGAGGAGGACCACGCCGTGAGCTTCATCATCGAGCTGTGAGCCGCCCCGGCAACAAAATTCTATGACCCCGGCCGCCCCTTTCCCTGCACGCCTGCGGGAGAGGGGCGGTCTTGTTCAGCGCCCTCTGCCCGGCATAAGTCCTTGCCAAAACCCGCCCCTATGCTTATAATAGGAGCGAACGCAAAACGCAAACCTCCGCGCACTTTTGCGCGGTGAGGGATAAAAGGAGTTCCATTTTATGAAATTAGGTATCGTCGGCCTGCCCAACGTGGGCAAGTCCACCCTTTTCAACGCCATCACCTCGACCCGCAACGCCGAGGCGGCCAACTACCCCTTCTGCACCATCGAGCCCAACAGCGGCATCGTGGCCGTGCCCGACGCCCGGCTGGACAAGCTGGCCGAGGTCTGGCAGACCAACAAAAAGACCCCCGCCATCGTGGAGTTCGTGGACATCGCGGGCCTGGTCAAGGGCGCGTCCCAGGGCGCGGGCCTGGGCAACAAGTTCCTGGGGCACATCCGGGAGTGCGACGCCATCGTCCACGTGGTGCGCTGCTTTGACGACGACAACATCATCCATGTGGTGGAGGACGTCACCAAGGCCGAGGCCGTGGACCCCCTGTCCGACATCGACGTCATCGACTACGAGCTGATCCTGTCCGACCTGGAAGTGGTCCAGAACCGGGCCGGCCGGATGGCCAAAGCCGCCAAGAGCGGCAACAACAAGGCCGCGGCCGCCGAAGCCGCCTGGCTGGGCCAGCTGGCCGAGCATCTCGCCGCCGGCAGGCCGGCCCGCAGCTTTGACTGGGAGTCCGCCGGGGACGGCTGGCAGACCGTCCTGCGGGAGATGGGCCTGCTGAGCGCCAAGCCGGTGCTCTACGCCTGCAACGTGGGCGAGGACGACCTGATGGAGGGTATCGAGCACAACCGCTACGTCCCGCTGGTGGCCCAGCGCGCCGCCGGGGAAGGCGCCAAGGTCATCCCCATCTGCGCCCGCACCGAGGAGGACATCGCGGACTACACCCCCGAGGAAAAGAAGGCCTTCCTGGCCGAAATGGGCATCGAGGCCAGCGGCCTGGACAACCTCATCACCGCCAGCTACGACCTGCTGGGCCTGATCTCCTTCCTCACCGACGGCAAAAAGGAGTGCCGCGCCTGGACCATCCGCAAGGGCACCAAGGCCCCCCAGGCCGCCGGCAAGATTCACAGCGATTTCGAGCGCGGGTTCATCCGGGCCAGCGTCATCCACTACCCCGACCTGGAAGCCAACAACTTCGACTACGCCGCCGTCAAGTCCAAAGGCCTGCAGCACACCGAGGGCAAGGAATACGTGGTGCAGGACGGGGACGTGATCGAGTTCCTGTTCAATGTGTAAGGAGGGCGCTATGGTCATTGGAATCATGGGCGCGATGCCCGAAGAAGTCGATCAGCTCTGCGCCCGGCTGTCGGGCGTGACCGTCGAGGACTACGGCGGGGTCAGCTACCACTGCGGCAGCCTGGCCGGCCGCCAGGTGGTGGTCTGCTGCGCCGGCATGGGCAAGGCCAACGCCGCCGCCACCACCCAGGTGCTCATCACCAAATACGGCGCCGAGAAGATCATTTTCTCGGGCGTTGCCGGCAACATGACCAGCAAGATCGGCATCGGGGACGTGGTGATCGGCCAGACCGTCCTCTACCACGACGCCGACATGGATATGCTGGACCAGAACCCGCCCTATCTGGACGAGTACCCCGGCGACCCCGCCCTCATCGCCGCCGCCCAGGCCGCCTGCGCCGAAGCCGGCGTCAAGGCCATCACGGGCCGCATCGCCACCGGCGACCGCTTTGTGGGCGACACCGAGACCAAGCGGCGCATCGAGGCCGCCTGCCACCCCGACTGCGTCGAGATGGAAGGCGCCGCCGTCAGCCAGATCGCGGCCAAGAACGGGGTGCCCTGCGTCATCCTGCGGGCCATGAGCGACAACGCCGACGAGGACGGCTACGAGGTGCTGGTGGTGCGCGACTTCAGCATCAAGGAGTACGTGGCCACCGCCACCCGCATCGTGGCCGCCATGATCGAACGGTTATAATATACAAATGCGCCGCCCTCCCACTTTCGGGAAGGCGGCGTATTCTTTGTTATAAAAACTTTTGCAGTTTCTGGCGGTTATCCTCCTCAAAGGCCTGCAGGCGCTGCATCAGGCGCTTTGTACCGGGCGCCGCGTCGGGATAGTCCTTCTGGCACTTGATGCAGTCCATGATCCCCTGGCTGCTGCCATCCGACAGCATTTCGGCCAGGTTGCGGGTGGATTTGTCGGTCAGGGTCTTGAAGCTGATCCCCATTTTGGTGTTCATTTTGGCAAAGGCAGACTGCCCCTGCGCCCGGCTGCCGCAGGCGTCCAGGCCGGCGTGGGCCTCCTGGTTCAGCTCCTGGTAGCCGCTGCGCTGGCGGATCAGCTCGGCTTTGAACCGCGCATCCCCGGCCATGGGCAGGATCTGGGCCAGGGTGTTCTTGCCCATCTCGGTGTTCTGCACCACCGCCTCCAGCATGTTCAGATTGTCGTTTTTCTGGTGTTCCATTGCAAAAAGCCTCCTTTGGTGTTTAGGATAACATCCAAAGGAGGCTTTTATTCCGTTTGGTCTTGGTGCTCAGGCGGGGGTCTCGTCCCCGGCGCGCAGGCAGTTGCCGCCGGCCGCAGCCGCTTCCCGCAGCCGCGCGTCGCACAGGTGGTAGAGGCTTTCCCAGGTGCGCTGGCCTGCGGGCAGGTCGTTCGAGCCGGCCACCCCGATGGACAGGGTGTAGGAGATGCGGCTCATCATCCCCGTGCCCGCCACACAGTCGCAGGGCATCTGCACATAATGGCGGCGCATCTCGCCCGCCAGGGCTGCGGCGTCCATCCCCTTGCAGGCGATCAGCAGCACCCCGCCGTGGAGCCGGCAGACGGTCCGGCTGCCCGGGGTATCGTAGTGCTTTTTCCACTGGTTGGCAATGTTGCAGATCACCTGATCCATGACCGGCTGGCCGTGCTCGTAGCGCAGGTGGTCGGCGTTGTCCAGCGAGACAAGGGCCACCGCGGCCTCGCCGCCGGCCGCAAGGTCCGCTTCCACATACGGACGCAGCACCGTCTCGATGTAGCGGCGGTTGTACGCCCCGGTCAGGAAGTCCCGGTTCAGGTCCTCCCGCACCAGTTCCCGCTCCCGCTCGGTCATGCGGTCCTCGGGCAGGGTGTTGCCCGCCAGGGGCGCGCTCATCTGGACCCCATAGCTGACCCCGCCCACCTGGATGCGGCGGCGCAGAACGCAGCTCACCTGGCCGCCGCCCTGCTCGTAGCTCACCTGCATGGCGTCGTCCTGCCAGTGGTCCGCGCTCTCAGGCGGCAGTTCCACGGTGCTGACGTCCTCAAAGATCGTTCGCAGCGCTTCGGTCAGCCGCTGCAGCTCCCGTTCAGTACATCCCTTTTCCATCGTTGTTTCCCCCACTGTGCGCCGGCCCTCTCATCAGGGCGGCCGCATGATGCCGGCAGGCCCCGGCCCGCCAGCTTGTCTAAATAACCAAGGATAAGAAAATTATAGCACGGAAAGCGCATTTTTTCCAGACGCAGGCATGATTTTGCGCCAAAAAGTTAAAACTTTGTCATTCTGCCAAAACAGGCGCCTGCGCGCGGCAGCTTACCTCACATTCCTGCCGGATTTCCTCCGCCAGGGCCGCGGTGCCAAAGCCCGCCTTGGCCCGCCAGGCCCAGTTTCCCCCCAGACGGCCGGGGGTGTTCAGGTGCGCCTCGGCCCCAAGGCCCAGCCAGTCGTACATGGGGATGATGGCCCGCTGGGACGGGGAGGCCAGAGCCGCCCGGATCAGCGCCTGGCGCGCGGCGGCGGTCTTGACCGCCTTCACCTGGGCGGCGGTGGGCTTCACCGCCGGGGTCATGTGCAGGTAGGAGGCGGCGGTCTGCTTCTCCTTGGCCGTGGCGGCGTTCTCCCACCAGTCGGTCAGGGTGGTGTTGTCGTGGGTGCCGGGATACACCACGCTGTTCTGGGGGTGGTTGTGGGGCAGGTACTCGTTGTCCCCGCCGGTGAAAGCGAACTGCAGCACCTTCATGCCGGGGAAGCCGCTGTCCGCCAGCAGCTGCCGGACGCTGTCGCACAGGTCGCCCAGGTCCTCGGCGATGATGGGCAGTTTGCCCAGGGCGTTCTCCAACGCGCGGAACAGCTCCATGCCGGGGCCGTTCTCCCACTTGCCGGCCTTGGCCGTGGCGCTGTCCGCCGGGACGGCCCAGTAGGTGTCGAAGCCGCGGAAGTGGTCGATGCGGATCAGGTCATAGATGGTGGCGGCGTACCGCACCCGCTTGATCCACCAGGCAAAGCCGGTCTGACGGTGGTACTCCCAGTTGTACAGGGGGTTGCCCCACAGCTGGCCGTCCACCGCGAAGTAGTCCGGCGGGACGCCCGCCACACGGGCGAACTTGCCCTCGTGGTCCAGCTCGAACAGGCTGCCGCCCACCCAAGCGTCCACCGAGTCGGCCGAGACATAGATGGGCATATCGCCCAAAATCTGGACGCCCTTGCTGTTGGCATAGGCTTTCACCTTCTGCCACTGCTGGCTGAACTTGTACTGGAGGAACTTCCAGAAGCCGATCTCCTCCTCGTTTTCGGCCGCATAGCGGGCCAGGGCTTCGGGCTCGCGCAGGCGGTAGGCCTCCGGCCACTCGGTCCAGGGCTTCATCTTCTGGTCCGACTTGATGGCCATGTACAGGGCGTAGTCGTCCAGCCAGTCCTCGTTGGCCAGGGTAAAGGCGTAGTAGTCGTCGGGGTAGTAGGTCCTGCAGCCATGCTGGCCGGCGCAGCCGTCCACCCAGACGCCGTAGGCTGCCCGCAGCAGGCGGTAACGGCTGTTGTACAGTGCGCCGTAGTCGATCTGGCAGGGGTCGTCGCCGAAGTCCGCACTCTCCAGCTGGCTGTCGGTCAGCAGCCCTTCGTCCCGCAGGGCCTCGAGATCAATGAAATAGGGGTTGCCCGCAAAGGCCGAGCAGCTCTGATAGGGGCTGTCCCCGTAGCCGGTGGGGCTCAGGGGCAGGATCTGCCAGATGGTCTGGCCCGCCGCCGCAAGGAAATCCACGAATTTTACCGCTTCCGCTCCGAAGCAGCCGATCCCGTAGGGGCCGGGCAGGCTGGAGACCGGCATCAAAATTCCACTTTCACGCATATTCCTGTTCCTCTCTTTTGGTTGACACGCCGCCCGTCTGCGCGCGGCATCTGCTGGTTTCTATGATAACACATCTGAGAGGTATTTTCCACAGGCAAAAATCGTGGTATACTATACCATGCACATTGCCACGCACACTGCAAACGAGGTTCCCACTTTATGCAACCGACTGAACGTTTTTATGAGGCCGACGCCTACCGCACCGCGGCTTCCTCTGTCATCACGGCCGCCCGGCCGCTGGAAGGGGGCGGCGGACTCGTCGCCCTGGCCGGGACGGTCTTTTATCCCGAAGGCGGCGGCCAGCCAGCCGACCGCGGCGTCCTGGCCCTGCCCGGCGGGGCGCACCTCGCCGTCACCGACGTCCACGAGAAGGAGGGCGTTATCTGGCACACGGTGGAGACCCTGCCGCCCGAGGCCGTCCCCGGCACGCCGGTGGAAGAACAGATCGACTGGGTCTGGCGGTTCGACAAGATGCAGCAGCACACCGGCGAGCACATCCTGTCGGGTACCCTGCACCGGCTGTTCGGGGCCGAGAATGTGGGCTTCCACATTGGCAGCGAGGCGGTGCGGATGGACACCAGCGTCCCCATCAGCCCCGAGGGGCTGCTCCAGGCCGAAACCGAGGCCAACCGCTTTGTCTGGCAGGACCTGCCAGTCCAGATCCTTTACCCCACCCCCGCCGAGCTGGCCGGCATGACCTACCGCAGCAAAAAGGAGATCGTCGGCCAGGTGCGGATCGTCTCCATCCCGGGGGCGGATGTCTGCGCCTGCTGCGGCACCCATACCGCTGCCACCGGCCAGGTGGGGCTCATCAAGATCGTGTCTGCCGAGCGCTACAAGGGCGGGATGCGGCTGGCCGTCCTGTGCGGGGCGCGGGCCCTGGCCGAAATGCAGGCCATGCAGGCCCGGCAGGGCGAGATCGTGGCTGAGCTGAGCGCCAAGCCCGCCGAGACGGCCAACGCCGTCCGCCGGGTCCACGCCGAGCTGGCCGCCCTCAAATACACCCAGTACGGCCTGTGCACCCAGCTGTTCGACGCTTTGGCCGCCGCCGTCGTCCCCGGGCAGGACGCCGTTTTCACCGTGCCGGGGCTGGACCCCGACGGGCTGCACCGGCTGGCCGTCCGCCTGACCGAAGCCACCGGCGGCCTGTGCGCCGCCCTGACCCCCACCGAAAAGGGCTGCGGCTACTGCCTGGCCCGCCGGGAGGGGGATGTCCGCCCCCTGACCAAAGCCCTGAACGCCGCCTGCGGCGGCCGGGGCGGCGGCAAGCCCGGCATCTGCCAGGGCAGCTGCACGGCCGATCCCGAGACCGTGGCCCGGTTCCTCCGCGGCCAGGCCCCCAACCACCAAGAATAAGGAGAATCACACCTATGCGTATGCGTTTCAAGCCCTACGCGCGGGCCGAGCTGCTCGCCGCCGACTTCCACATCCACGACCCCTTCCACCTGCAGGGGCAGTGGCACGCACAGTTCCCCAGGCCCCAGCAACCCCTCGTGCTGGAACTGGGCTGCGGCAAGGGCGGTTTTATCTCCCAGCTGGCCGCCGCCCACCCCGAAAACAATTACCTCGGCATTGACATCACCGACAAAGTGCTGATCCTGGCCAAGCGGAAGATCGAGGCCGCCTACGCCGCGGCCGGCCGCCCCATCGACAACGTGCGGATCATGAGCGCCGACATCGAGCGCATCCGCAGCATCATGACCCCCGACGACACAGTCAGCCGCATCTACATCAATTTCTGCAACCCCTGGAGCAAAAACGCCGGCTCCAACAAGCACCGGCTGACCCATCCCCGGCAGCTGATCCAGTACCGGGATTTTCTCGTTGACGGCGGGGAGATCTATTTCAAGACCGACGACGACGATCTGTTCCGGGACAGTCTGGGTTACTTCCCGGCGGCCGGCTACGAGATCACCTGGCAGACCTATGACCTGCATGACCATGAGCCGGCCTGGAACATCCGCACCGAGCACGAGGGAATGTTCACCGAGATGGGCATCAAGATCAAGGCCCTGATCGCCCGCAAGCTGCCCGGCGACGACAGCGTCACCTGGGTGGAGCCCAAGCGCCGCGGCGCGGCCGGCGAGGACGAAGGCGCAGAGGAAGAACCCTCATCCGCCAGCGCCCAGCCCGCAGAATAAACGTTGGAAGGGAGGGCAGCGCCCATGCTGTTTGGCTTTACCTTCTATCAGATCGCAGCCTATTTTCTGATCTACTCCTGCCTGGGGTGGTGCGTCGAGGTGGCCTATGCTGCCGTCACCCGGGGCAAGCTGGTCAACCGCGGCTTTCTGAACGGGCCGGTCTGCCCCATCTACGGCTTCGGGATGCTGGCCCTGCTCTTTGCCCTGACCCCCCTGCTGGACAACAACCTGCTTTTGTTCGTGGGCGGGGTCATCATCCCCAGCGCCATCGAGCTGGCCGGCGGATGGCTCTTGTACGAGCTCTACCACACCCGCTGGTGGGACTATACCGACCGGCCGTTCAACATCGGCGGCTTCATCTGCCTGGAATTTTCCCTCTACTGGGGGCTGGGCTCGGTCTTTATCATGAAGCTGGTCCACCCCACCATCGCCGCCCTGGTGGGCATGGCGCCCGTCACGGCGGGGTGGGTGGTGATGGGGCTGCTCTATCTGGTCTACGCCGCCGACGTGGTAGCCACCTCCATTACGGCCGCCGGCCTGGCCGATGAGCTGGACACCCTGGAAAAGATCGCCGACGGCATCCACGACGTCAGCGACGCCATGACCAGCCTGATCGGCTCCACCGCCATGGACGCCGACCAGAAGCTGGACGAGAGCCGGCTGCAGCTCAAGCTGGCCGGGGCGGAACTGCGCTCCGCCAGCGAAAAGCTGTCCTCGCGGGAGGTGCGGCGGGCTGCCCGCGCCAAGGCGGACGAGGCCATGGAGGCCGCCCGCCGGGCCAGCGAGACCGCCCGGCTGAACGCCGCCGAAGCCGCCAAAGCCACCCGTCTGGCGGCGGCCGGCACCATGGAGCGGGCCACCGACCGGGCCGCCGAGCTGCTGCGGCTGGAAAAGCTGCGCGCCGAGCTAGAAGCCCGCGCCGACGAGATCCAGGCCCAGATGCAGCGGGGCGCTTTCTTTGGGGCGGGGCGTCTGATCAACGCCTTCCCCCGGATGCGCCACGGACGCCGCCACCTGCCGCTGAACGACCTGCGCCGCCACCACGACCCCAAAGATGCCCCCAAAGACGGGGACAAGCCCCAGCCATAAACGCACGTAAAAAGGCCGCCGCAGCTTATCATAGCTTGCGGCGGCCTTTGTTCTGTTTTATTTATTCAAACTCGGAGGGGTAGATCACGAAGTTGACTTCCTTCCTGGCTGCGCGGTAGACGATGCGCAGGGTCTGCAGGTTCTCAGTGATCTGGCCGATGCAGTCGATGTAGGAGGTGCCGGTGGGGATATCGGCGTAGGTGTTGGACTCGCGGGGTTCGCCGGCGGTGCCGGTGTAGCAGACCGCGCCGAACTTGCCGTCGTTTAAGTACATCCCGTTGTTGTAGGCCCAGAACACCGTGGGGGCCTGCACCACCTTGTTGGCGTTGGGGTACACGGTGCGGGTGACGTCTTTCTCGTCCTTTTCGGGCTCATAGAAGTGCTCCCGGATCTTCTCGTCGGTGTACTTGCCCTCGAACCAGTCGAAGGTATAGCGCTTGTTGTACAGCTCGATCTCCTCGCCGGTGTTGTTGGTCACTTCCATGTGGAGGTAGATGTAGCGCTGTGTCTCGTCGACCTTCAGGCGGTAATTCTTGGCCATGTCCTCATGGCGGCCGGCCGAGATCTCCACCGCCTGGGTGATGGCCAGGGACAGGCTGCCGCCGTTTTTATCGGTGAAAGTGACGAGGTCGTTCAGGCCGTATTCAGCGTCAAATTTGGTGCAGCCGCCCAGAAGGCTGGTCGAGGCCAGTGCCAGCGCGCCTATGCCGGCGCACCTCATAAAGTTTCTGCGGGAGATCTTGCAAGACATAGGATGTCCTCCTTCACTTTTTTATACACCGGCTTTGCGGCATACTTCTCATCATGGTTTGATTCTATCACAGCGGGGGGCTGGATGTCAATCAAAGCCCAGAATTTTTCATTTGTTACGTCCTTTTTTCAAAGCGGCGGGCCCGGCGTGCATCGTGAAGCCACCGCATTCCTGCATCTTTCGACACGAAAAAATTTCACTTCTTTTCTGTGCTTTCCCCTTGCGGCCCGCGCCCCGGTTCCATTATAATAAACATAGCATCCTTCGTGCATCAAGCGATTATTCTCGTAAGGAGGAATCATTTCATGAAATATTCCGGTCTCAACCTGCCCGCCCACTGCACCATGCTCGACGAGAGCGAACTGCCCGAAGTCTACGGCGGCGGCAGCATCCTCTCCTTCATCCAGTACCTGCTCAGCGGCTTCACCATCAACTTTGGCTGGGGCGCCGACAACGACAGCTACGACACCTCCGTCTCCACCGGCGGTTCCCGCTGGGGCTGGGGCGGCAACACCAGCCATTCCAGCGTCGATACCAGCCATTCGGGCGGCTACGGCGGCTGGGATGCCAGCTTCAACCTGGGCAGTTTCTTCAACGCCCTGCTCCGCCTGTTCAGCTGAGTTCCACCCGAGCCGCTGCGCTTTGAGCGCGGCGGCTTTTTGCAAATCCCAAGGAGGCTTTTTATGAGATCTTCTGCTCTGCATCTGCCCGCCCATGCCGCGCCGGTAGAGGCCGCCGAACTGTCCGCCCTGGACGGCGGCTGCTGCCACGGCCACGACTGCGCCGCGCCCGCCGGGGGCCGCCGCGGCCACCACGCCGACCGGCAGGACCCCGCCTGCCCCTGGCAGCACCGTCACCGGAAGCTGTGCGCCCTGGGGGTCGACTGCCCCTTCTATGCCCCGGAGGCATAACGCCTTTCTCCGGGAGCCAACGCCTCGTCCTGTCTGTGCGCGCCCATCGTTCGGACAGGGCTTTTTCATCGCGCTGGCCGGGTCTTGCTCTCTTTTTGCCTTTGCATTGACTTTCCGGCCCAAAACCGGTACACTCTAAAAGAAAACAGGAAACAGCCGGCGGCCCTGCCGCCGGCGGAAACGGAGGACCATCCTATGAAGATCGCACTCATCAACGAAAACAGCCAGGCCGCCAAGAACGGCATCATTCTGGCCGCCCTCAAGAAGGCCGTCGAGCCCATGGGCCACGAAGTGGTCAACTACGGCATGTACGCCGCGGACGACGCCGCCCAGCTGACCTACGTCCAGAACGGCATCCTGGCCGCCATCCTGCTGAACAGCGGCGCTGCCGACTATGTCGTCACCGGCTGCGGCACCGGCGAGGGCGCCATGCTGGCTTTGAACAGCTTCCCCGGCGTCATCTGCGGCCATGTGGAGGACCCCGTGGACGCCTACACCTTTGCCCACGTCAACGACGGCAACGCCGTGGCCCTGCCTTTCGCCAAGGGCTTCGGCTGGGGCGGCGAGCTGAACCTGGAGTACATTTTTGAAAAGCTGTTCGGCTTCGGCCACGGCCAGGGCTACCCCAAGGAGCGCCGCGAGCCCGAGCAGCGCAACAAGAAGATCCTGGACGGGGTGCGCGCCGTCACCTTCCGCCCCCTGATCGACTGCCTGAAGGGCCTGGACCAGGATCTGGTCAAGGGCGCTGTGGCCGGCGAGCACTTCAGCGAGCTGTTCTTCCCCGCCTGCAAGGACGAGGAGCTGGCCGCCTACGTCAAGACCCTGCTGGCCTGATCCCAGCCCTGCCCGGAAAGGAGGCTCAGCTTCGTGCTGTACCTTTTTGAGCAGCTGGACGTGGGGATGAACACGGCCTTGTCCGTCGCCGTCCCGCTGATCTCCGGCATTGCCGAGCTGATCGGCCTGCTGATCATCGTCGTCAGCCTGCTGCGGACCACCTGGCACTACCTGCGGGTGGTGTTGTTCCACGACGATTACGACTACCACCTGGAGATGAGCACCGGCCTGATCACCGCGCTGGAATTCCTGATGGCAGCCGAGGTCTCCAAGACCATCCTGCTGCCCAGCCTGGACGCCGTCCTGCTGCTGGTGGCCACCTTTGGCTCCCGCGCCCTGATGAGCCTCCTGCTGCGGGCGGAGATGCGCTCCGAGCGGGCAGAGCGCGCCGAGGCCAAACGGGACGAGCACCGCGCCGGCCGCCGTGCCGAGCGGGAGACCCGCGGCTTTTACTGGCCCTGGCAAAGCCCCCCGGAAGGCGGCAGCGAGGACAGCAGCGACACGGAAAGCCGCTGATTTTTGGCATTCTGCCAAAAGGCAGCCCCCGCTTTTTGGCACAGCTGGTAAGCTATACAAAAGCAGGCTGCGCTTCTTGACATTTCTTACAAACCGCGTTATACTTCTCTCGTCGAAAGCAAAGGCGCTGATGGACACAAGTCTGTCGGTGCCTTTTTGCTTTCTTCCCCGCGCATACCCCCCGTTCGGGGAGAATAGAGGGCTCCCTGAGCGGCACGCACGCTCAAACGCATGGGCGCGGTGTGCGGGTTTTTCTCCTTCTTTTTCTTTCCTTTTACCAGCTGCACACACGCAAAACGGCCTCCGCCTATTGCCTCGGGCGGTGGCCGTTTTGTGCGCCGGCCGCCGCGCCGCAGAAAAAGAAAAACGCACGCTTGCATTTTTCCCGCAGCTGTGCTACAATCTGTGTAGTTTCATCCTGGCAAAGCGGCGGAGGGCAGCAAAACCTTCCCGGATGCGGACGATCAGGGGCGGGACACGGCACATCAGAGAGGGCTGCCGCCGCAAAGCGCGGCGTGCTGCAAGCAGCCCGGCGCACGCGCCGCCCCCTACCACCGCGGAGCGCAGAGGCGAACCTCTGCCGGGCGCGCCCGTTACAGCGCGGCGAGAGGCGCAGCCTGCGGGCGGCGCAATTCGGGTGGAACCGTGGAGCTCCAGCTTGTAAAAAACAGCGGCGCTTCATCCCGTACAGATTTTTGCGGGATGAAGCGCCTTTTTATCTGTACTTTTTGGGAGAAAGGAACAACTGCGATGAAGATCATCTACAACGACGGCACCGTCGCCGAGTGCCCCAAGGAAGAAGAACTGCACGTTCTGCGCCACACTGCCGCCCACATCATGGCCCAGGCCATCAAGCGGCTGTACCCCGACGCCGACTTCGGCTACGGCCCCGCCACCGAGAACGGCTTTTACTATGACGTCGACCTCGGCGACACCAAGCTGACCGACGAGGACCTTGCCAACATCGAAAAGGAGATGCGCAAGATCACCAAGGAGAACCTGCCCATCAAGGCGTTCATCCTGCCCCGGCCCGAGGCCATCAAGCTGATGGAGGACCGCAAGGAGAAGTTCAAGGTGGAGCACATCGGCGACCTGCCCGAGGACGCCACCATCAGCTTCTACCAGCAGGGCGAGTATATTGATATGTGCGTCGGCCCCCACCTGACCTACACCAAGGCCCTGAAGGCCTTCAAGATCACCCAGCAGTCCGGCGCCTACTGGAAAGGCGACAAGGACAACAAGATGCTCACCCGCATCAACGGCGTGGCCTTCCGCACCCAGGAAGAGCTGGAAGAGTGGGAGAAGCAGCAGGAGGAGGCCCGCGCCCGTGACCACCGCAAGATCGGCCGCGAGATGCAGCTGTTCATGACCGACGACCTGGTGGGCCGCGGCCTGCCCATGTTCCTGCCCAACGGCTATGTGGTCTGGCAGGAGCTGGAAAACTATATCAAGGCCAAAGAGCGCGCCCGCGGCTACCAGCACGTCATGACCCCCTGCGTCGGCACCGTCAACCTGTACAAGACCTCCGGCCACTGGGACCACTACCGGGAGAACATGTTCCCCGCCATGGAGATGGAGGGCGAGAGCTACGTCCTGCGCCCCATGAACTGCCCCCACCACATGATGATCTACGCCAACCGGCCCCACTCCTACCGGCAGCTGCCCATCCGCATCGGCGAGATCGCCCACGATTTCCGCTATGAGGCCAGCGGCACCCTGAAGGGCATCGAGCGCGGCCGCCACTTCTGCCAGAACGACGCCCACCTCTTTGTCACCCCCAGCCAGATCAAGAGCGAAGTGGCCAACGTCTGCGACCTGATCTTTGAGGTGTACAAGGACTTCGGCATCACCGACTACCGCTGCGTGCTGAGCCTGCGCGACCCCAACGACAAGAAGAAGTATCACGACGACGACGCCATGTGGAACCACGCCGAGACCGCCCTGCGGGAGGTGCTGACCGAGCTGGGCATCGACTTCACCGAGGAGATCGGCGAGGCCGCCTTCTACGGCCCCAAGCTGGACGTCAACGTCAAGCCCGCCGTGGGCGCCGAGTACACCCTTTCCACCTGCCAGCTGGACTTCTGCCTGCCCGCCAAGTTCCACCTGACCTATGTGGACACCGACGGCACCGAAAAGACCCCCGTCGTTCTGCACCGCGCCATCCTGGGCTCCATCGACCGCTTCATGGCCTACCTGATCGAGGAGACCAAGGGCCGCTTCCCCACCTGGCTGGCCCCCACCCAGGTCAAGGTGCTGCCCGTCTCGGAAAAGACCCTCGACTACGCCAGCGAAGTCACCGACAAGCTGGCCTCCGCCGGCATCCGGGTCGTTCTGGACAGCGACAACGAGAAGATCGGCTACAAGATCCGCGAGGCCCAGCAGGTGGACCGCGTGCCCTATATGTTGGTGCTGGGCGCCAAGGAGGCCGAGGCCGGCAACATCTCGGTCCGCGACCGCAAGGGCGAGACCTTCACCATGGAGCTTGACGCCTTCATCCAGAAGGTCTGTGACGAGATCGCCAACCGCACCCACGACTAAGCGCCCGTTTTCCTTTTCACGCGAACAGCAATCCCGACGATTAAAAAAGTCCCGTCCAGCTGACATGTGCGGATGGACGGGACACATACAGGGAAATTTGGCACTGAGAGTGTGCGAGCCGCTTCGCGGCGAGTGCGCGGTTCAGTTCCAAATTTTGTCCCCAGGGGAATATTAGGGGGAAGGAATTTCTGTCGCGCGACTGCGCGCAGAAATGGGTTCCCCCTAAAGCGCGGCGCTTCTGCGCCACGCTGCGATCCCCCGGTCCTTGTTGGGCCGGGGGATCTTTTTGCCGTTCGTATATCCAAATCAGCCGCCGAGGTCGGCCTGCTGATCCTGGTAAAGGGGGTTCGACAGCAGTTCGGGCGCATCGCCGGTGAAAGCCCGGGCGGCCGTCTCGTCGCCCTGCAGCAGCCACATGAACCACGCGGTGACGTAGCCGTCGGCGGTGTACAGCATCTGGCCATGGCCCACGCCGGTGCGGCGGGCCATCGCCCTGGGGGCGTCCATCCCGCTGTAGAGCTTCTGCAGGCCGTCCAGCTGGATCACGTCACCGTCGCTGGCGGCCAGCACCAGGACCGGCAGCTTGGTCGGGGACGGGTCGTAGTCCATGTGCAGGGCCGCGGCCAGCTCGATGTCGGTGGGGGAGAGGCTGACTGCGCAGCGGTACATCCCGCTGTGGGGGTTCGCGTTCACGGCGTTGAACACCCCGACGCCGCCCTGGGAGTGGCCGCAGACGCCTATGTTGGCCTGGTCCACTTTCTGGTAAAAGCGGCTGTTCGGGTCGGCGTTTTCATTCAAAAGCCACGCCAGGGTGGCGTCCGCCGAGTCGCCGGTGCAGGTGCTGGGGTCGTCATTGCCCACCACGATAAAGCCCCAGGAGGCCAGGTGCTCGAACACCGCGGGATACTTGGATGCGCCGACCCCGGTGCCGTTGACCATCACCACCACCGGATACTGCCCGCTGCTCTCGGCCAGGCTGGCAGGGTAGTAGGCCACGAACTTCCCCCAGTCCTCTTCCGGGGCGGGGACCTCCAGCTTTTCCACCTCATAGCCGCCCATCGCCATGTATTTTGCCTCGATGGGCCCGCCCGTCTCAACGGTCTGGGTGTAATCCTCCGGGGCAAACAAAGCGTTCTGGGCACTGTTGACCACCGCGTTCCAGGCCACTTTGGCCGCCACCAGCAGGGCCAGGGAAATGCCCGCCCATTTCAAAAAAGTTTTCATTGTCGTTCCTTTCCTTGCAGTTTTGTACAGCTTTGATGGCACAACTGTATCATAAAACCTTGCACCGCGCAAGGTTTCGGGGCAAAATGAGACAGTGCCCGCACATTTGTATCAGCGCCGGGCAAACAAAAAAGCGATGGACCAAAGTCCATCGCTTTGTGGCGCCTCTTGCCTGACTCGAACAGGCGACACCCTGATTAACAGTCAGGTGCTCTAACCGACTGAGCTAAAGAGGCATCTATATAAAACGGCGCACGGCCGTTTTATATGTGGTGACCCGTACCGGAATCGAACCGATGTTAAAGGCGTGAGAGGCCTCTGTCTTAACCGCTTGACCAACGGGCCATATTTTGCATTTTATCGGCAGCGTGCTCCCGACTCGGTTATTATAGCGCAAAAAGGCGCGCTTGTCAACAAGAAAATTTTATTTTTTTCGGCTTTTTTGCACGAACAATTTGTTGTATACAAAAACCGTTTTCTCTCTTGCAGGGCCCGCCGCCCCGCACTATAATAAAGCTGCAAAAACGCCTTGTCAAGAAAGAAGGTCCCTGTCATGAATCACGGCAATCTCGTCACCATCACAGCCCAGCAGGTGCTGGTCATGTTCCTGCTGATCCTGGTGGGCTACCTGGCGGTGCGGGTCAAGGTCCTGGGCGCCGAGGCCCGCCAGAACTTTTCCTCTCTGCTGATCAACATCGTGGTCCCCGCCATGATCGTGGATTCCTACCTGATCCCCTTTGACCCTGCGATCCTGTCCAATCTGCTGCGCACCGCCCTGGCCAGCGCCGCCGTTCTGTTTGCGGGCCTGGGCATCGCCCTGCTGGCCACCCGCCGGATGAAAGACCCGAACCGCCCTCTGCTCCGCTTTGCCATCACGTTTTCCAACGCGGCCTACATGGGCTTTCCTCTGATCGAAGCCCTGTTCGGGGCCGAGGGGCTTTTGTACGCCAGCATTTTCAACACCTTTTTCAATATCCTGATCTGGACGGCGGGCACCGCCCTGCTGGCCCCCGGCAGCCAGGAAAAGCATTCTCTCGGGCAGCTGCTCAAAAAGCCGGCCCTGCTCGCGGTGGTGCTGGGGCTGATCCTGTACCTGGGTCAGGTGCCCGTGCCGGATCTGATCTCCACGCCCCTCAGCCTGCTGGGCGGGATGAACACGCCCCTCTCGATGCTCATTACCGGCATCATCATCGCCACCAGCGACCTGCGCTCGGTCATCCGCCGGGGCTCCCTCTGGTACGCCCTCTTTCTGCGGATGGCCGTAGTGCCGGCGACAGCCCTTCTGCTCTGCCTGGCCACCGGGACCGGCGGGATGGTGGGGGCGGTCGTCATCCTGCTGGAAGCCTGCCCCTGTGCCGCCATCACCTCGGTGTTCGCCGTCCAATACCACTACGACGAGGAACTGGCCGCCGGGAGCGTGGTGGTGTCCACTCTGCTGTCCATCGTCGTCCTGCCGGCCTTCGCCCTGCTGGTCCAGCTTATTTGAACCGGCTCCCTTGACGCAACAAAAGCCCCCCGTTTGATAACAGGGAGGCTTTTGCCTGCTTTTGGCAGGGGCGTGCGATATAGAGAAGGATCGGAGAATAGCAACGTCAGCGGTAGGCCGCCGCCAGCCGGAGGGCCGGTTCGGCCCGGGCCGCGGTGATGCGGACGGTGAGGCGCTGCGCCGTCACCGGCGTAAAACGGCAGATCCGCTTGTGGCCCACCACGGTAAAGGAGGCGACGGGGCGTCCGTCCGCCTCGATGCAGCCGGCCTCGATGTGCTGGCCGAGGGGAGGTATTCCCCCAGGACAAGGCAGGAAACTGTCTCACCAGCCAGACGCAGAACAGCTCCCCGTATTGGGTGAGCAGCTCGGTGAGCTGGGCCACATAGTAGTCGTCGTAGGGCTTGCCTGTGCCGTAGCGGGGGTCGTGCCGGTCCCAGGGGGAGAGGTAGACCCCGAACTTCAGTCCGGCCCGGCGGCAGGCCGCCGCCGTCTCGCCCACCACATCTCCCCGGCCGTTTTTCCAGGGGGCATTTTTGACGCTGTAGCCGGTGTGGGCGCTGGGCCACAGGCAGAAGCCGTCGTGGTGCTTGCAGGTCAGGATGAGCCCCCGCATCCCGGCGCTTTTCGGTGCGCCGGCCCACTGGTCCGGGTCGAGATGTGCCGGGTCAAACAGGGCGGGGCTGGCGGTGCCGTCCCCCCACTCCCGGCCTGTAAAGGTGTTCATCCCAAAGTGGATGAACCCATAAAACTCCATCTGCTGCCAGGCCAGCTGCCGCGGGCTGGGGGCTACCGACGCCGCTTCGCGCAGGCGCCCGCTCATGCGATGCTGTACCACTTGATCTCGTTGGCGTCCAGATGCAGCTCAAAGCTGGAGCCGTCGCCGCGGTAGACGGTGGTGTCCTGGGGCTCGTAGGTGTTGTTCACCACGCAGTACTTGCCGTTTTTCACGTAGGCGTGCACTTCGACGTTGTAGTTGGAGCTGAACCAGGTGTGCAGCTCGTCCTCGCTGTGGGCCGCCCACAGGATGGCCCGGTAGAGCGCGCGGCT
>DWWN01000016.1 GCA_019119685.1 Candidatus Faecalibacterium faecigallinarum | reverse complement strand
CCCTGGGGACAAAATTTGCCGCTGAACCATGCACTCGGCCTGGCGGCCTCGCACACTCCCAGCGGCAAATTTCCCTGTATGTGTCCCGCCCGTACGCACATGTCGTCCGGGCGGGACTTTTTTGACAGTCTGAAAGAATTGTGAAAGCTGTTTTTCCGCCTCCTGTTTTGTGATACAATGGTTGGGGGAGGCTCCCTCCCCGCAAATTTGACCATCCGGGAGGATCGCAGAATGCTCAAACGAATGCGGGCTGCGCACCCGTTCCTCTATTGTATGTTGGCCGTCGTGCTGTTTCTGGCAGTGATGCGGGCGGGCACCACTCTGTTCGTCCTGGTGCTGACGTTGCTGGGGCCTGCCGTCTACTGGCCCTTTGCCCAGGAGGATTTTCTGCTGCAAAGCGTGAACGAGCTGTTCGGTGTGCTGGCGGGGGTGTTCCTGCTCGGGCGCACCGGGCGGCTGTGGGTCTACCGCCAGCGGGGCCGCGGCTTTCTGGACGGCCTTCTGGTGGGGATGGTACCCTTTGTCATGGTCAGCCTGGCCTTCAGCGTCAACCTGCAGCCGGGGCCGGAGGCGGTGTTCAAACCGGCGTGGCAGATCGCGGTGTTTTTCCTGTGTATGTTCCTCATCAGCCTGGCGGAGGAGACGTTGTTCCGGGGCGTCATCGCCGAAACGCTGCTGGAGCATTTCGGCCCCAGCCGCGCCGGCGTCTGGAAAGCCTGCCTGCTCTCAGGGCTGCTGTTCGGGTCAGGGCACCTGGTCAACCTGCTGTCCAGCGCGCCGGTGGGAGTGCTGGTCCAGTGCGGCATGACCGCCGCGCTGGGGACCCTGTACGCGGCCATCTATTTCCGCGGGGGCAACCTCTGGGTGCTGGTGTTCCTGCACACGATGCAGGACGTGGCCGCCCTGATCGGTTCGGGCCTGTACGAGAGCACGGCCTCCATCAGCGAGGTGGTCAGCAGCTATGACCCCAGTATGCTGACCGGCGCGCTGATCTACCTGATCCCCACCGTATTCCTGCTGCGCAAGCGCCGCAACCCTGAAGTTGCGGCCTTCTGGCCCCGGCTGGAACCGCCCCGGCCCGCCGGCAATACCGAAACGGTGCAATAAAAACCAAAAACCTGCCCATCTGCGTAAGAACAGACGGACAGGTTTTTTGCTGTGCGGCCGGCGCAAAGGCCGGTTTCAGATGTAGTCGATGGGCAGGGTGGGCAGGCCGTTCAGGTCAAGGCCGGCGGTGTGGCCGGCCATGTACTCGTAATAGCCCTGGCTGGCGATCATGGCGCCGTTGTCCCCGCAGAATTTGAGCTGGGGCAGAAAGACCTGCGCGCCCAGCTTCTGGGCCCCGTCGTTGACCAGCTGGCGCAGCCGGCCATTGGCGGCCACGCCTCCGGCGAGACAGACCTGGACCGCGCCGGTGTCGGCCGCGGCGGCCAGCAGCTTTTCGGCCAGGATGCCGTCGATCCGCTCCTGAAAGGAGGCGGCCAGGTCGGGCACGTTCACCGGCAGGCCCTTCATATGGGCCTGGTTGACCTCGTTCAGGACGGCGGTTTTCAGCCCCGAGAAGCTGACGTTGTATTTGCCCTCCACATGGGGCACCGGCAGGCGGTAGGCTTTGGGGTCGCCGGTTTTGGCGGCGGCCGCGATGCTGGGCCCGCCGGGATAGGGCAGGCCCAGGGTGCGGGCCACCTTGTCAAAGGCTTCGCCGGCGGCGTCGTCCACCGTCCGGCCCAGCACCCGGAACCGGGTGTAGTCCTCCACCTGCACGATGTGGCTGTGCCCGCCCGAGGCCACCAGACAGAGGAACGGGGGCTTCAATTCAGGGTGGGTCAGATAGAGGGCCGCGATGTGCCCCCGCAGGTGGTGGACCGGCACCAGCGGCTTGCCGGCCGCGTAGGCCAGCCCCTTGGCAAAGTTGACCCCCACCAGCACCGCCCCGATCAGGCCGGGGGCAAAGGTGACGGCGACCGCGTCCACCTCGTCGATGGTGCGGCCGGCGTCGGCCAGGGCCTTGCCCACCGTGGCGCTGATGTATTCGCAGTGGCGGCGGCTGGCGATCTCGGGCACCACCCCGCCGTAAAGGGCCTGTTCTTTGACGCTGGTGGCGATGACGTTGCTGTGCAGGACGCGCCCGTCCTCGACCAGGGCGGCCGCCGTCTCGTCACAGGTGGATTCGATTCCCAGAATGATCATGGTTGCTCTCGTTCCTTTGCAGATTGACAATCAGACAGATGTTTGGGTTTACTCTGGACAAAACGTGTCTCAGTGCGCTTCCAGCCACGACTTGCCCTGGCGGACGTCGGTGTCCAGAGGCACGGCGAAGTGGACGCAGCCCTCCATCTCCTCTTTCAGGATGCGGGCGGCGGTCTCGGCTTCGGCCTCGGGGGCCTCGACGATCAGTTCGTCGTGGACGGTGAGGATCAGCCGGCTTTCCAGCCCTTCGGCCCGGATGCGCCGCCAGACCCGCACCATGGCCAGCTTGATGACGTCGGCCGCCGTGCCCTGGATGGGGGTGTTGCGGGCCATCCGCTCGCCGCTGGCCCGGACGTTCACGTTGGAGCTGGCCAGCTCCGGCAGGGCCCGCCGCCGCCCGAACAGGGTGCTGACGTAGCCCTTCTCCTTGGCGTCGGCGATGGTCTGCTGCATATAGCTGTCCACTTTGGGGAAGCTGGCCAGGTAGTTCTTGAGGAAAACGCCGGCTTCCCGCACCGAGACCCCCAGGTCCTCCGAGAGGCTGAAGGCCCCCTTGCCGTACATGATGCCGAAGTTGATGGCCTTGGCCGCCGTGCGCAGCCGGGGAGTGACTTCCGACAGGGGGATGCCGTAGATCTTGGCGGCGGTGCTGCGGTGGATGTCCTCCCCGTTGCGGAAGGCCGCCTGCATATGCTCGTCCCCGGTGATGTGGGCCAGGATGCGCAGCTCGATCTGGCTGTAGTCGGCGTCCACAAAGACACACCCCGGCTTTGCGATGAAGAAGCCCCGCAGCTGGCTGCCCAGCTCGGTGCGGATGGGGATGTTCTGCAGGTTGGGGTTGTCCGAGGAGAGGCGGCCGGTGCGGGCCTCGGTCTGGTTGAAGGTGGAGTGGATCCGCCCGTCGGGACCGATGACCTTCAGCAGCCCTTCGGCGTAGGTGGAGTACAGCTTGAGGTAGGAGCGGTACTGCAAAATATCGTCGATGAGGGGGCAGTCGGGCCGCAGCTTTTGCAGGGTGGCGTTGTCGGTGGACCAGCCCCGGCTGGTCTTGCGGCCGTGGGGCAGCTTCATCTTGACGAACAGCATTTCACCCAGCTGCTTGGGGCTGTTGGGGTTGAAGTCGGGGTCCTCCACCTGGCCGCGGATGTAGGCCAGCTTTTCCTCGATCTTTTCGTGCAGGCCGGCCCCGAACCGCTCGATGCCGGCTTTGTCCACCAGGACGCCGGTGCGGGTCATGTCGGCCAGCACCTGCGCCAGGGGGAACTCGATCTCGTTGTAGAGGAAGTCCTCCCCCAGGGCGGTGATCTCGGCCTTCATTTTGGCAAACAGGCCGGCCAGGCAGGGCGCGTCGGGCCAGTCCTCGCAGGCGAAGGCGGGCTTGATCTTATACGCCTCGGCCAGGGCCGCGATGCTGTACTTGGCCGCCGAGGCGTCCAGCAGGTAGGCGGCCAGCTTGCCATCCCAGGTGATGGAGCTGCCCCAGCCGCCGGCCTGCATGGCCGCGGCATAGAGGGGGGCGGCATCGAACACTTCCAGCTGCAGGGCGGGGTCGTCCAGCAGGCGGGGCAGGGCGCTGTCCTCCAGAGGGCAGACCTTGTCATCCTGGACGGCGTACCAGTGGGCAGGCCGGTCGATGACGATCCGGTTGCCCTGCTTGCCGTAGACGGGGGGCCGGGCCGCCAGAAGCCACAGCCCGGCGGGGTGCTCGGGCAGGGGGCCCACCTGGGCCGTGGGCAGAGGCTGTTCGGCCTCCGGCTCGGGCTGGTCGTCAGCCGGCAGGACGTGTTCCAGCCCCAGCCGGGGGATGAGGGCCCGGATCTCGAGGTCCAGCATCAGGCGGACGGCGGCGGGCTTGTCCCCCTCGCCGGGGCGGTAGGCGCCGGCGGCCGTCTCGACCGGCGCGTCGGTGCGGATGGTCCCGAGGGTATAGCTGAGCTCGGCGTCCGCTTTGTAGGCTTCCAGGTTGGCCCGCTGGCGGGGCCTGATGGAAGGGTCGTCCAGATGTTCATAGACGCCGGCCAGGCTGCCAAACTGCTGGATCAGGGCCAGAGCGGTCTTTTCCCCGATGCCCTTGACGCCGGGGATGTTGTCGGAGGCGTCTCCCTGCAGGCTCTTGACGTCGATCAGCTGCCTGGGGGCCAGGCCGTACTTTTCCCGCACGGCGGCCTCGTCCATCACCCGCGTCTCGCTGTGCCCGCGCGAAGTGGTGGCCAGCAGGACGGTGGTGGTGGGGCTGACCAGCTGCAGGTTGTCCCGGTCGCCGGTGGCGAGGTAGCAGGTCTCGCCGCGCTTGTCGCAGGCGGCGGCCAGGGTGCCGAGGATATCGTCGGCCTCCCACCCCTCGGCAGTGACCAGCTTGTAGCCGAGGAGGGTCAAAAGCTGCCGCAGCAGCGGCATCTGGGCAGCAAGTTCATCCGGCATGCCGTGCCGGTTGGCTTTGTAGCCATCGTACATTTTGTGGCGGAACGTAGGGGCAGGCAGGTCAAAGGCAATGGCGACCTCATCCGGCTGATAGTTCTGCGTCAGGGACAGAAGGATGTTCATAAAGCCATAGATGGCGTTGGTGTACTGTCCTTCTTTGGTGGTCAGAACCTTGATACCGAAAAAGGCCCGATTGGCGATGCTGTTGCCGTCAACGACCAGTAAAGACATTGCGTGATTCCTCCCTGTATGTGCAGCCCCTGTGCAGAAGGGCTGTGCGTCTGCCGCACCATTACCGTTTAGTATAGCACAAAAAGGCCCATGGGGACAAGCCGCAGGGCAAAAAACGGCCCCGTCCGGCTTTTCCGGGCGGGGCGGGGGCGCTTACTGGACGGTGCTGATGGCGCCTACCGGGCAGGCTTCGGCGGCGGCGACGGCCTGGGGCACGTCCTCGCCGGGGATGTCGCCGGGGATGGCCACGGCCAGCGTCCCGTCCATCGAAAAGACTTCGGGGCACAGGCCGGCGCACTGGGTGCAGCCGATGCAGAGATTGGGATCGACGATCGCTTTCATGGCATTGCCTCCTTTGGGTCGTACTGCACAAGAGTATGCCCGCCCGGGGGCCGGTCTATTCCAAAGCTGTCCCCCTTGGAGCACGCCGAAAGACGCGCTGGTCTATACTTTCGGCCGGCGGTATGGTACAATAGCCGGGACAAAACCGGAAAGGACGGCAAACGCATGAATATCCAGATCTTCGGCACCAGCAAGAGCTTCGACACCAAAAAGGCCCAGCGCTATTTTAAGGAGCGGGGCATCCGCTTCCAGATGGTGGACCTGAAAGAAAAGGGGATGAGCCGCGGGGAGTTCGACAACGTTGCCCGGGCGGTGGGCGGCTGGCAGAACCTGGTGGACCCGAACGCGAAGGACAAGCAGACCCTGGCCCTGCTGGACGCACTGGTCGATTGGCAGAAAGAGGACAAGCTGTTTGAAAACCAGCAGCTGCTCAAACAGCCCATCGTGCGCAACGGGCGTCAGGCGACGGTGGGCTACCAGCCGGAAGTTTGGGCCGCCTGGCAGTAAAAAAGCCCCCGCCCGGGCGGAGAGCGCAGGGGCGGGGCTACGGTCAGGACAGGGCTTTGAGGGCGGCCAGGAAGGCGTCCACGTTGGCCTCGGGGGTGGCCCAGCTGGTCACAAGGCGGATGCAGGTGTGGGCCGCGTCGGGCTTAGCCGAAAACTCGAACCCAAAGTCCGGGGCCAGCGCCTTGACCACCTCGTCGGGGAAGATGGGGAACTGCTGGTTGGTGACGCTGTCGCAGGAGAAGGGATAGCCCAGCGCCGCGATGCCGGCTTTCAGCTTCAGGGCCATCTCGTTGGCATGGGCGGCCAGCGAGGTGTAGAAAGCGCCGGTGCCGTCCCGGAACAGCGTCTCGAACTGGATGCCCAGCAGCCAGCCCTTGGCCAGCATCCCGCCGCGCTGCTTGATGTTGTAGCGGAAGTCGGGCTTCAGGGCGTCGTTCAGGAGCACCAGTGCCTCACCGAACAATGCGCCGTTCTTGGTGCCGCCGATGTAAAAGGCGTCACACAGGCGGGCCAGCTCGGGCAGGGAGGGCCCGCCGGCGGCCAGGCCCGCGGCCAGCCGCGCGCCGTCCAGGTACAGCAGCAGGCCCAGCTCGTCGCAGACGGCCCGCAGGGCTTCCACCTCGGCCAGGGTGTACAGGGTGCCAATCTCGGTGGTCTGGCTGATGTAGACCATCCGGGGCTTGACCATGTGCTCGTCGGGGTGGGCGGCCACGGCGGCGCGGACCGCGCCGGGGGTCAGCTTGCCGTCCTGGGCGGGGCAGGCGATGCACTTGTGGCCGGTGGCCTCGATGGCGCCGGTTTCGTGGACGCAGATATGGCCGCTGACGGCGGCGATCACCGCCTCGTAAGGCCGCAGGAAAGCGGCGATGGCGGTGGCGTTGGTCTGGGTGCCGCCCACCAGGATGTGGACGTCGGCGTCAGGCCGGCCGATGGCGGCCCGGATCAGCTCGTGGGCGCGGGCCGAGTGGGGGTCGGTGGAATAGCCGGGGTTGCCCTCGGTGTTGGTGGCGGCCATGGCTTCCAGAATGGAAGGATGGCACCCCTCGCTGTAATCGTTGGTAAAACGGATCATTTTGCAGGACTCCTTTCCGTATGAGGATAGTATAAACGTGTCCGCCTTTCCAGACAAGAGCCAATTTGCGCCGGGCAGGGGCGCTTTTCACAAAATTACCATAGCCTATCTTTTGCGCATGGCGGCGGGTTGTGCTATACTATACGGAGATATCCGTGCGGCACAGCCCGTGCAAACGATCTTGACAAACTAGGAGACAGTGCAAATCATGAAAACCTATGTGACCCCGGAGGAACACGCACGCATCCACCGCCGCCGCCGCCGTCAGGCGCTGGGGCTGGCCATCGTGGTGCTGATGGTCATCGGGATTTTTACCGTGCTGGGGGCCGGCGTCCAGCTGGTGGCCAGCCTGTTCGACAACACCGAACAGATGCAGGAATACGAGGATAAGCTGGAGGGGCTGGTCCTGTTCGACCCGCTGCCCTTTGACGGCATCGAGAACATCGACGACCTGACTTTGCGGGAAGCCGCCGTCTGGGGCTGCATCTACAACATCCAGGAGACCCAGGGCAACTTTGACAACTACGCCCATGACCCTGTGACCGAACAGCTGCTGCTGCCCGCGGTGGAGGTGGACGCCTATCTGGCCCGGCTGCTGGGGCCCTCGTTCCACCTGACCCACCGCAGCTTTGAGATGGACGACATGACCATCGTTTTCGATGAGGCTACCCAGTGCTACAGCATCCCCATCACCGGCGGCGTGGGCTATTACCGGGCCGAGGTCACCGCCATGTTCAAGCAGGAAGGCAAGCTGCACGTGACGGTGGGCTATATCCCCATGAGCACCACCGGCGATCTGATCGGCACCCAGTCCGACACCCCCACCAAATATATGGACTACCTGTTCGCGCGCACCAGCGGCAGCTGGTACCTGACCGGCCTGACCGAGAGCGCCACCAAGCCCGAGCAGACCGCCTCCTCCCAGGCGGCCAACTCGGTGGTGATGATGGACCCCGAAGAACTGCAGGAGGCCATCCTCCAGGGGGTGAACCCCGACGCGGTGGCCAGCAGTGAGGCCGCGTCCGACAGCGCCAGCAGCGCGGCGTCCGGCGAGGCTGCTTCCAGCGCCGAAAGCGGCGCGGAGGGTGACGCCGGGGACGGCGGCGCTTCCCGGGGCGAAGAACCCGCCGGAGAAGGGGACGCTTCCAGCGAGGCGGCCTGAGACGCCGGCTTTGTAAAAATTTTTTATAAAAATATTTTTCCCGTCAGGGCCCGCAAAAGGAAAAGCGGCAGCCCTGGCGGGTTTTTGTTTGGGCTGTCCGTGCCCGGTTTGATTTTGGACGCAAAAGCCGGGAGGGGAAAAGAGTTTCGTGTTTTTTGCCAAAACCCCCTTGACAAATGACAGCAATCTGCTAAAATACTCGTACAATTATTTTTTCTAAATAATTTTAGATAAAATAATCTGTCACAAAATTTGAATCAATTCTACAACAAACACAAGGTTGAAAAGGAGAAATCATCATGGACTTCGAGAAGGTTAAGGAAATTATCGTTGAGACTCTGAGCTGCGACGCCGACAAGGTCACCATGGAGGCCACCCTGGCCGAGGACCTGGAGGCCGATTCCCTGTCCGCCGTCGAGCTGTCGATGGCTCTGGAGGAGGCTTTCGGCATCGCCATTGCCGACGAGGACCTGCCCAACATGAAGACGGTCGGCGACATCTACAACTACCTGCAGGAGCACGCCGGCGAGGCTGAGAAGGCTGAGTAAACCTTTCCCTGCCAGAGATTTTGTACATTGCTTCTGGACCGAAAGGAGCCTTCTATGACCAATCAGGAAATTCTGGAGCTGATGGCCCGGTTTGACGCCAGCAGCCTCACTTCTTTTAAGCTGCACTCCAAGGATGCCGACCTGGAGATGGGCAAGGGCATCCCCGCTGCACCGGCTGCCCCCGCCGCGCCCGCGGCCGTCCCGGCTGCGCCGGCAGCCCCTGCCGCCGCCCCCGCCTCTGCGGAGGAGGGCAAGTGCATCACCGCCCCTGTGGTGGGCACCTTTTACATTGCGCCTGCGCCCGATCAGCCGCCCTTTGTGCAGGTCGGCGACAAGGTGCAGAAGGGTCAGACCGTCTGCCTCATGGAGGCAATGAAGATGATGAGCGAGGTCAAGGCTCCGTGCGACTGCGTCATTGAAGCGATCCTGCAGGAAGACGGCGCGCTGGTGTCCTTTGGGGACAGCCTGATCCGCTACCGGGAAGGGTAAGGCCATGTTCAAGCGTGTTTTGATTGCGAACCGCGGCGAGATCGCCCTGCGCATCCAGCGGGCCTGCCGTGAACTGGAGATCGAGCCGGTGGTGGTCTACTCCGCCGCCGACGCCGAGGCCATCCACGTTCAGCTGGCCGAGGAAGCCTACTGCATCGGCCCCGCCCGGGCAGCGGACAGCTACCTGAATATGAACGCCATCCTGACGGTGGCCAAGGCCGCCCACTGCGACGCCATCCACCCCGGCTACGGCTTTTTGAGCGAGAACGACCAGTTTGCCGACGCCTGCGCCGAGGCTGGCATCGCGTTCATCGGGCCTTCCGGGGATGTCATCCGCGCCATGGGCAACAAGGCGGCCGCCCGCAAGCTGATGCAGTCCGCCGGCGTGCCGGTGGTGCCCGGCTCGGACGGGGCGGTGGCCACCGCAGAGGAGGCCAAGGCCCTGGCCGATTCCATCGGCTACCCGGTCCTGATCAAGGCGTCGGCCGGCGGCGGCGGGCGCGGTATGCGCCGCGTTTTTGAGCCCGACCAGCTGATCCCCCTCTTTGAGGAGGCCCGCAGCGAGTCGGTCGCCTGCTTCGGCAGCGGCGAGATGTACCTCGAAAAGCTGATTTTGAACCCCAAGCACATCGAGTTCCAGATCATGGCCGACAAGATGGGCCATGTCATCCAGCTGGGGGAGCGCGACTGCTCCATCCAGCGGCGCAACCAGAAGATGCTGGAGGAGTCTCCCTCCCGCGCCCTGACCCCCGAGCTGCGGGAGAAGATGGGCGCGGCCGCCGTGGCCGCCGCCAAGGCCGCCCACTATGAGAACGCCGGCACCATCGAGTTTGTGCTGGACCCCGACGGCAACTTCTACTTCATCGAGATGAACACCCGGATCCAGGTCGAGCACCCGGTCACCGAGTTTGTCACCGGGATGGACCTGGTGCGGGAGCAGATCCGCATTGCGGCGGGCCTGCCCTTGTCCCACACCCAGGAGGAGATCTCCCTCCGGGGCCACGCCATCGAGTGCCGCATCAACGCCGAGGACCCCGCTCACAACTTCCAGCCCTGCCCGGGCAAGATCGACTTTGTCCATCTGCCGGGCGGCTGCGGCGTCCGGGTGGACACCGGCCTGTACAGCGGCTACACCCTGCCGCCCTACTACGACTCCCTGATGGCCAAGCTGATCGTCTGGGCGCCCACCCGGCTGGAGGCCATCCGCCGGATGCGCCGCGTGCTGGAGGAACTGGTGATCGACGGGCCGGCCAACAACGCCGACCTGCTGCACCAGATCCTGTACCACCCTGACTTTGTGCGGGGCACCTGCACCACCGCTTTCCTGGACGAGAACCTGGACACCCTGCTCAAGTGGAGCAACGCCGGGGATGAGGAGGCCAAGGCATGAGCAACGTGTTTGTCCGCCGGCGGCATAAGCTGCTGAGCCTGAAAGCGCTGCGGGATTCGGGCGCGGTGCTGCCCGGCAACGCCGAGGAGAACTGCCCCCACTGCGGGCAGCCGGTGCTGCGGCGGGAGCTGGTCAAAAACCAGTATGTCTGCCCCCAGTGCGGCTATCATCACCCCATCGGCGCGTATTACCGCCTGAGCCTTATCCTGGACGAGGGCTCGTTCAAGGAGCTGGACGAGGATGTCGTCTCGAACAACCCCCTCGATTTCCCCGGCTATGAGGCCAAGCTGGACGGCACCCGCCGCCGCACCGGCCTGGGCGAGGGCGTCGTCACCGCCGTGGGCCGCATCGACGGCCAGAAGGTGGCGGCCGGCGTCCTGGACAGCCGGTTCTTCATGGGCAGCATGAGCGCCGCCCTGGGCGAGAAAGTCGCCCGCCTGATCGAGTACGCCGACAAGAACAAGCTGCCGCTGATCCTGTTTTCGGCCAGCGGCGGCGCGCGGATGCAGGAGGGCATCCTCTCCCTGATGCAGATGGCCAAGACCTCCGCCGCCATCGAGCGCTTCTCGGAGCACGGCGGGCTGTATATCTCGATCTTCACCCACCCCACCACCGGCGGCGTCACCGCCAGCTTTGCCAGCCTGGGCGACATCATGCTGGCCGAGCCCGGCGCGCTGATCGGCTTTGCGGGGCCCCGGGTCATTGAGCAGACCATCGGCGAAAAACTGCCCGAAGGTTTCCAGACGGCAGAGTACCTGCTGGAGCACGGCTTTGTGGACGCCATCGTCCCCCGGGCCCGGCTGCGCAGCACCCTGATCCGCCTGCTCAAACTGCATGGAAAAGGAGGGGACAGCCGTGGCAAATGAGTTGAAGCCCGCCCAGCGGGTGGCCCTGGCCCGCAATCCTGAGCGGCCGGGCACCGCGGAGTTCGTCTCCGCCCTGTTTACCGATTTCTTTGAGCAGCGGGGCGACCGCTGCTGCATGGATGACGGCGCCATCTACGGCGGCGTGGGTCTGTTCCACGGCAAGCCGGTGACCGTCATCGGCCACCGCAAGGGCCACACCCTGGAAGAACACGTGGCCTACCACTTCGGGATGCCCTCCCCCGAGGGCTACCGCAAGGCCCAGCGGCTGATGCTGCAGGCCGAAAAGTTCCGCCGGCCCATCGTCACCTTCATCGACACGGCGGGCGCTTACCCCGGCCTGGAGGCCGAGGCCCACGGTCAGGGCGAGGCCATCGCCTCGACCCTGGCGCTGTCCTCCCGCCTGACGGTGCCGGTCATTTCGATCGTCACCGGCGAGGGCGGCAGCGGCGGCGCGCTGGCGCTGGGCGTGGGCAACCGCGTCTTTATGCTGGAGAACGCCGTCTACTCGGTGCTTTCCCCGGAAGGCTTTGCCGCCATCCTGTGGAAGGACGCCTCCCGCTCGGCTGAGGCCTGCGACGTCATGAAGCTGACCGCCGCCGACCTGCTGGAACTGAAGGTGATCGACGGCGTCATCCCTGAGCCGGAAGGCGGGGCCCACACCGACCCCCAGGCCGTTTACCGCGCGCTGGACGAGCTGCTGGCCAAAGAGCTGGCTGCCCTGTCCAAGATGAGCGGCTCGGCCCTGGCTGCGGCCCGGTATAAAAAATTCCGCATGATGGGCGCCAACGCCCTGAGAAAGGAGCGCGTATGAGTGGCATCAAGCTCATCAGCACCGGTTCGGCCCTGCCTGTGCAGGAAGTGACCAATTTCGACCTGGAAAAACGGGTCGATACCAGCGACGAGTGGATCGCGACCCGCACCGGCATCCGGAGCCGCCATTACTGCAGCGAGGGCGAGACCCATCTGGGCCTGTGCATGGCTGCGGCGCGGCAGGCGCTGGAACGCTCGGGCCTTGCGCCCAGCCAGATCGGCGTCTGCCTGGTGGCGACCCTGACCCAGGACACTATGACCCCCTCGGCGGCCTGCGTGCTGCAGAAGGAGCTGGGCCTTGCCGAGGACACCGTCTGCTTTGACCTGAACGCGGCCTGCGCCGGCTTCGTCTACGGCCTGCACACCGCCGAGTGCCTGCTGGCCGCCAGCGAGCGCAAGTACGGCCTCGTGATCGGGTGCGAGGTGCTGAGCCGCATCACCGACTTTACTGACCGTTCCACCTGCGTGCTGTTCGGCGACGGCGCAGGCGCGGCCGTCGTGCAGTGGGGAGAGGATTACCCCTCCCTGTGCGCTGTGATGGGCAGCCGCGGCAACAGCGAAGTGCTGTATATCCCCGGCGTCAACACCGGCGCCCCCAGTTATATCCACATGGACGGCAAGGAAGTGTTCCGCTTTGCGGTGGAAGTGCTGCCCCGCTGCGCCAAAGAGGTGGCGGCCAAGGCCGGCATCTCCCTGGACGAGGTGGACCGCTTTGCGTTCCACCAGGCCAACCAGCGCATCCTGGACCACGCCATCAAAAAGCTGAAGCTGGACCCCGCCAAATGCGCCGGCAACATTGCCCACACCGGCAATACCTCGGCTGCCAGCGTCCCCATTTTGCTGGACGAGCTGGTCAGCTCGGGCCAGCTGCGCAGCGGCCAGCGGGTGCTGTGCGCCGGATTCGGCGGCGGCCTGACCTGGGCCGGCGCCCTGCTGCAGCTTGCCTAACGGCCTGTACGCCCGTAGTTTTAGAAGGAGTTTAACATGAAAATCAATGAGCTTCTGGGGACTGAGTTCCCGATCATCCAGGGCGGCATGGCCAACATCGCCACCGGCGCCTTTGCTGCCGCCGTTTCCAACGCCGGCGCGCTGGGCCTGATCGGTTCCGGCGGCATGGACGCCGAGACCCTCCGCAAGGAGATCCGCACCGCCAAGGCTTCCACCGGCAAGCCCTTCGGCGTCAACCTGATGCTGATGAACCCCCACATCGACGAGCTGGCCAAGGTCGTGCTGGAAGAAGGGGTCAAGGTGGTCACCACCGGCGCAGGCAACCCCGGCAAGTATGTCCCGGCCTGGAAAGAGGCCGGCATCAAGGTGTTCCCCGTGGTGGCTGCCCCCATCCTGGCCAAGCGCCTCGAGCGCTACCATGTGGACGGCTTCATCGCTGAGGGCACCGAGAGCGGCGGCCATGTGGGCGAGATGACCACCATGGCCCTGGTGCCCCAGGTGGTGGACGCGGTCAGCGCCCCCGTCATCGCTGCCGGCGGCATCGCCGACGGCCGCCAGATGGCAGCCGCCTACGCCCTGGGCGCCTGCGGCGTCCAGGTGGGCACCTGCCTGCTGGTCAGCGAGGAGTGCCCCATCCATCCCAACTATAAGCAGGCCCTGATCAAGGCCGGCGCCAACGACACCGTCGTCACCGGCCGCACCACCGGCGCGCCCGTCCGCGTGCTGAAGAACAAGATGGCCCGCCAGTATCTGGAGATGGAAAAGGAGAATATGCCCCTGGCCGAGCGCGAGAAGCTGACCCTGGGCTCCCTGCGCCGCGCCGTCTTTGACGGCGACCTGGACACCGGCAGCTTTATGTCCGGCCAGGTGGCAGGTATGCTGCACGAGGTCAAGCCCCTGCGCAAGATCTTTGAGGAAATGATGGCTGGCTGTGAGGCTACGCTGAAAGGACTCGAAGCATGAAAATAGCATTTTTGTATGCGGGTCAGGGCAGCCAGCACCCCGGCATGGGCGCCGACCTGTACGAGGCATACCCCGAGTTCCGGGCCGTGCTGGACAGCGCCGAGGCCGGCTTTGACCTCAAGACGGTTTCCTTTACCGATCCCGACGGCGTGCTGAACCAGACCGAGTACACCCAGCCCTGCATGGTGGCCTTTGCCGCCGGCATGACCGCCATCCTGTACAACAAGGGCATCCGCCCCGATTACGCCGCCGGGCTGAGCCTGGGTGAGTATTCGGCCCTGTGCGCCGCCGGCGTCTTTACCGCCAAGCAGGCGGTGGAGCTGGCAGCGTTCCGCGGCAAGGCCATGGCGGCAGCCGCCGCCGGCGTGCCCTGCGGCATGACCGCTGTGCTGGGCCTGGACCGCGATAAGCTGCGGGCCGCGTGCGAAGCCGCCGCGCCGGAAGGCGTGGTGGAGATCGCCAACTACAACTGCCCCGGCCAGCTGGTCATCGGCGGGCAGAAGGCTGCGGTGGACGCAGCCGCCGCCAAGGCCAAGGAGCTGGGCGCCAAGCGGTGCCTGCCCCTGAAGGTGAGCGGGCCGTTCCACACCTCGCTGCTGGCCCCGGCCGGCGACGCCCTGCGGGAGCGCTTTAAGACCGAGCCTTTCGGCGAGATGCAGTTCCCCGTCCTGTTCAACTGCCTGGGCCATGAAATGGGCGAGGGGGACACCGTCCCCGCCCTGCTGGAGCGCCAGGTGCAGTCCTCGGTCTACATGGAGGACACCATCCGCCGGATGGCCGAGCTGGGCGTGGAGATGATCGTGGAGATCGGCCCCGGCAAAGTCCTCAGCGGCTTTGTGAAAAAGACCGTGCCCGCCATCAAGACCTGCGCAGTGGAGACCTGCGCCGACATCGACGCCCTGTGCGAGGCGCTGAAAGGAGAGTAACATGGGCAGCATGAGTGGAAAGACCGCCGTCGTCACCGGCGGCTCCCGCGGCATCGGCCGGGCCATCTGCCTGGAGCTGGCACGCCGCGGTGCGAACGTGGTATTCTCCTATGCGGGCAACACCGCCGCCGCGGAAAAGACCCTGGAAGAGCTCAAGGCCCTGGGCGTGGAGGCCCGGGCCGTCCAGGGCAACGTGGCCGACCCCGCCGCCGCCAAGACCCTGATCGACACCGCGGTCAAGGAGCTGGGCGGCATCCACATCCTGGTCAACAACGCGGGCATCACCCGCGACGGCCTGGCCATGGCCATGAAGGAGGAAGATTTCGACGCTGTGATCGAAACCAACCTCAAGGGCGCGTTCCTGTGCATGAAGGCGGCCATCCGCCCCATGATGAAGGCGCGCTACGGCCGCATCGTGAACATGAGCTCGGTGGTGGCCCTGCGCGGCAACCCCGGCCAGGTGAACTACTGCGCCAGCAAGGCCGGCCTGATCGGCATGACCAAGTCCCTGGCCAAGGAGATGGGCGCCCGCGGCATCACCGTCAACGCGGTGGCCCCCGGCTACATCTCCACCGATATGACCGCGGCCCTGCCTGACGCCGCCCGGCAGGCCATGCTGTCCACCATCCCGGTGGGCCGCGCTGGCAACCCCGAGGACGTGGCCGCCGCAGTGGCCTTCCTGGCCTCGGAGGAGGCCGGGTACATCACCGGCCAGGTCCTCAGCGTGGACGGCGGCATGGGAATGTGAGGAGGAACGCATAAGATGGAAAAACGCAGAGTTGTTATCACCGGCATGGGCACCGTCAACCCTCTGGGCCACAATATCGCCGAGAGCTGGCAGGCTGTCCGTGACGGGGTGTGCGGCATCGCGCCCATCACCCAGTACGATTCGTCCGCACAGAAGGTCCACCTGGCCGGCGAGGTCAAGGACTGGGACCCCACCACTGTCATCGACAAGCGGGAAGTGCGGCACATGGCCCGCTACAGCCAGTTTGCCCTGGCCTCCGCCAAGGAAGCCATGGCCGACAGCGGCCTGGACCTGGAAGCCGTCGATCATGAGCGCTGCGGCGTCATCGTCTCCAGCGGCATCGGCGGCATCTCCACCACCGAGAGCGAGCAGACCCGCTGCCTGCAGAAGGGTTTCGACAAGGCTTCGCCCTTCTACATCCCCTCCAGCATCGCCAACATGGCCGCCGGCCAGATCGCCATCGCCTTTGGCTTCAAGGGGATGTGCACCTGCCCTGTGACCGCCTGCGCCGGCGGCTCCAACGCCGTGGGCGACGCGTTCCGCCACATCCGCGACGGCTACGCCGAAGTGATGCTGTGCGGCGGCGCAGAGGCCTGCGTGACCCCGCTGTCCATCGGCGGCTTCACCTCCATGCGGGCGCTGCACGTGGGGGACGACCCCAACCGCGCCTCCATCCCCTTTGACGCCGAGCGCGACGGCTTTGTGCTGGGCGAGGGCGCCGGCATCCTGATGCTGGAGGAGTACGAGCACGCCAAGGCCCGCGGCGCCAAGATCTACGCCGAGGTGGTGGGCTACGGCGCTACCTGCGACGCTTACCACATCACCGCGCCGGCCCCCGGCGGCGAGGGCGGCGCCCGCGCCATGCAGCAGGCGCTGGACGACGCCGGCGTTACCGCCGATCAGGTGGATTACATCAACGCCCACGGCACGTCCACCCCGCTGAACGACTCCAGCGAGACCGCCGCCATCAAGACGGTGTTCGGCCAGCACGCCTATGAGCTGGCTGTCAGCTCGACCAAGTCGATGACCGGGCATATGCTGGGCGCTGCCGGCGGCGTGGAGGCCATCTTCACCGCCCTGGCCCTGAAGGACGGCTACCTGCCGGCCACCATCAACTACAAGGTGCCCGACCCGGCCTGCGATCTGGACTATGTGCCCAACACCGGCCGCAATGCCGAGCTGCGCTATGCGCTGTCCAACTCGCTGGGCTTTGGCGGCCACAACGCCTGCGTCCTGTTCAAGAAGTGGGAGGGCTGAGAGATGATGAAGTACAATTCCGACGAGATCGCCAAGATCCTGCCCCACCGCTACCCCTTCGCCCTGGTGGACCGCATCGTGGACGGGGAGGAAGGCAAGTGGGCCAAGGGCATCAAGTGCGTCACCGTCAACGAGCCCTTTTTCCAGGGCCATTTTCCCCAGTACCATGTGATGCCGGGCGTCCTCATCGTTGAGGCCATGGCTCAGGTGGGCGGGGTGGCCCTGCTGTCCATGCCGGAGAACAAGGGCAAGCTGGCCCTGTTCGGCGGCATCAAGAACGCCCGCTTCCGCCGCCAGGTGACCCCCGGCGACGTGCTGGAGATCGAGTGCACCCTGACCAAGCAGAAGGGCCCCGTGGGCATCGGCGAGGCCAAGGCGACTGTGGACGGCCAGGTGGCCGCCACCGCCGAACTGACCTTTGCCCTGGTCAACGCCCCCGAGGGATCTGTGTGAACCTGACGGGAACGGTGGCGCACCGTCGGCCCTGTGGGAGGAACAATATGCTGGAACAGATCGTAAAAACGGCGTACAAGGAGTTTACCCTCCGCTTTTACCACGAGCTGTTCGCGCGCTTCCAGGATCAGGAGACCGGCCTGACCGCGGCGGAGATCTTCGCCGCGGAGGCCATCCGGGCCCTGGGCAGCCCCACGGTCAACGAGTTCGCCGACTTTATGCACGTCTCGACCCCCAACGCGGCCTACAAGATCAACAGCCTTGTGCGCAAGGGGTACGTCGAAAAGACCCGTTCGGCCCAGGACAAGCGGGAGTACCTGCTCCACGTCACCCAGAAATACGAGACTTACTGCGGCGCGGGCGACCGCGTGCAGAGCGCCGTGGCCCGCATCCGGGAGCGCTTTTCCCCGGAGGAGTGCGCCAAATTCGGTGAAATGCTCTCGGTTATCAGCGAGGAGCTGCTGCCTTTCGACGGCGAGCAGCCCGCCGGCCCGGACCGCCCGGCGCAGAACAGACAGTAAGCCGCCCCGATAAGACGCAGATAAAAACGGACCAGTTGCAAAACTGGTCCGTTTTTTGTATGTTGGCTAAGGTTTCTTTCGGGGCTTGTCAAAGTAGGAGTTCCAGCTGCGCTTTGAGGGCTTGGACTTTGCGGCAAGCCCATAGATCAGCAAGGCTAGACAGAGCAAGGCAAGAACGCCCAGCACCGCGCCGCCGGCCCAGTGCCGGGCCAGGAACAGGATGGCCGTGCAGCCGCCCAAAAAGGCCAGGAACAGCAGCATGAGGACGGTCCAGACAACGCGGTGCGCGTCATGGAGCCAGTTCATACATTCTCGCAGGATGAGATCAAGCAGGCCCATCGTAGAATCTCCTTTCTGCGCCGTTTGACGCGGCGCGCATTTGCGCGCAGAAATGGGTTCCCCCTAAAGCGTGGCGCTTTTATTATACCACGCCGGGCCGGGCTTGCAAAGGCAGGGGAGCGCACGGCCGGTTTTTGTGCTGGATGCTATCGAAAAAATCGTTCGATATTGTTTTATTGATTTACTTTACAAAAGTATCCGCCTGTGTTATAGTGTATCACGACACTGAAGTGCCGCGCCCCCGCCCGGGGCGGCCGGCCGGATTTTTGAGGAGAAAGTGTGAGGTTTGATCTTATGCAGGCCATACAGGCGGTCATTGAAGCGATCTATCATTTTTTGTGGGGGGACCTTGTCCGCATCCCCCTGCCGGGAGGTAGCACCCTGGGGCTGTCCCTGCTGGTGCTGATTTTGGTGCCGGCGGGCGTGTATTTCACAGTGCGGACGCGGTTTTTGCCCTTCCGGCTGTTCCCCGAGATGATGCGGGTCACGCTGGAAAACAACAAGCAGAGCGACAGCGAGGGCCATATCTCGGGGGTGCAGGCGCTGATCGTCTCCACGGCCTGCCGGGTGGGCATGGGCAACCTGGTGGGCGTGGTGGCGGCCATTTCGGCCGGCGGCGCGGGCGCGGTGTTCTGGATGTGGATCATGGCGCTGCTGGGCTCGGCCACTGCCTTCATCGAGGCCACCCTGGCCCAGATCTACAAAGAAAAAGACCCCCTCTACGGGGGCTACCGGGGCGGCCCGGCCTACTACCTGCACCACTTGTTCGTCAAGGAGGGCAGCGGCCGCCGCCGCTCGGTGATCGCCTCCCTGTTTGCGCTGTCGGGCCTGGTCTGCTGGTGCGGCATCAGCCAGGTGACGGCCAATTCCATCTCGTCCTCGTTTGAGAACGCCTTCCACATCCCGCCCCTCTGGTCCACCGTGGCGCTGGTGGCACTGGCGGCGGTGATCGTCCTGCGCAAGCACGCCACCGTCAAGGTGCTGGACCGGATGGTGCCGGTCATGGCGGCCTGCTACTTTTTCATCACCCTGTTCATCATCGTGCGCAACGCCGGGCAGCTGCCCGGGGTGTTCGGCCGCATTTTTGCCGAGGCCTTCGGGCTGCGGCAGGCGGTGGCCGGCGGCATCGGCGCAGTCATCATGAACGGCGCCAAGCGTGGGCTGTTCTCCAACGAGGCGGGGTCGGGCTCGGCCCCCTGCGCGGCGGCCGCCGCCGACATCGACCATCCCGCCAAGGAGGGCCTGCTGCAGGCGCTGGGCGTGTTCATCGACACGCTGGTCATCTGCAGCTGCTCGGCCATGATTATGCTGCTGACCCCCGAGAGCCTGACCGCCGGCCTGGAAGGGATGGACCTTCTGCAGGCCGCCATGCGGTACCATCTGGGCGAGTTCGGCGTGGTGTTCATCGCGGTGATTTTGTGGCTGTTCAGCTTTTCCACCTTCCTGGGCATCCTGTTCTATGCCCGGCCCAACGTCGCCTACCTGTTTGGCGACAACTGGCTGAGCCAGACTTTGTATAAAGTGCTTGCCCTGGTCATGCTGTTCGTGGGCGGCCTGGCGGCCTACCAGTTCGTCTGGGACCTGGGCGACGTGGGCGTGGGCCTGATGACGGTGTTCAACATGGTGGCCCTGTTCCCGCTGGCCCCCAAGGCGCTGGACGCCCTGCGGGACTATGAGGAAAACCACCTCAAGCGCTGACCGCCCCACCAAAATTTTCCTGGATATAAAAACTGCTCCTTTCTCCACGCTGTGAACTGCCCCAGAATTAGTAGACATGAATAAAAAGACCCTCGTGTAGTGGGGAGCTTAACAGGACTGGCGAAGCGTAAGCGGAGCCAGTCCTGTTTTCAGTTGAATGCGCTCATGGTTGTAGAAGTA
>DWWN01000015.1 GCA_019119685.1 Candidatus Faecalibacterium faecigallinarum | reverse complement strand
AGCGTTCGTCCTGAGCCAGGATCAAACTCTTTAGAAAATGATATTTATCACTTTGAAAAGTGTTAAATCTTGTTCACTCAACACGCAATCGCTTGCGTCCTGTGAATTACTTTTTGGAATTTTTAAGTGTCCAAATACACGTTAAAGGTTCCGTTACAAGTATTCGATATTGTTCAATTTTCAAGGTCCTGTGTTCGTCAGCCGGCTGACCGGCGACTCGTTTATTTTACCAGCTTCGCTTTGATTTGTCAAGAGGTTTTTTTGAATTTCTTTTTTCAAATCTCTCTCGAGCTTTTCAGCCGGTCCGCAGCGTTCCCCGCTGTGGAATTACATTTTACCACAACTTGACCCGGATTGCAACCCCCTTTTTACAAAATGTGCTAAGAACTTTCCAGGAGCTTGGCGCGCATCTGCTGGAGGATCTTCCGTTCCCTGCGGGAGATCTGCACCTGGGTGGTGTGCAGCAGCCTGGCCGTATCGCTCTGGGTGCGGCCGGCGTAAAAGCGCAGCCGGATCAATTCCTGGTCGGCGGCGGGAAGGCTGGCCAGCACTTCTTCCAGACTGATGCGGTCGGACAATTCTTCCTCGGGGGAGGCCACCGGGATGTCCAGCTGACGGTCGTCCCCGTCCTCGGCGCCGGGGGTCAGGCTCATGGCGGGCATGGCGGCGCGGATGGCCAGGGCGACCGCCTCGGGACTCTCTCCCAGCTCGGCGGCCAGCTGGCCCACCGTTATCTCGGTGCCGTACAGTTTGAGGTGGCGCTCGCGGGCGGCGCTCACCTTCAGCCCCAGCTCCTTGACCGAGCGGCTGACCTTGACCGTGCCGCCATCCCGGAACAGCTTTTTGATCTCCCCCAGGATGACCGGCACCGCGTAGGTGGAAAAACAGACCCCGCGGCTCTCGTCGAAGCCGTCGCAGGCCTTGACCAGCCCCATGCAGCCGGCGCTGTACAGGTCGTCGTACTCGATGCCCCTGCCACGGAACCGGCCTGCACAGGCGTGCACCAGCCCCAGATTCTGTTCAATGAATGCGCTGCGCCGGGTCTTGTCCGATACCATTGCCATGACCGCCTTTCTGTATTATGTAGCCTCCCCTTTGGCGGCCAGGCGCTTGGTCAGGGTGACGCGGGTGCCGCGGGCCGGTGCGGAGGACACCCGCACCCCGTCCATAAAGCTCTGCATCACCGCAAAGCCCAGGCCCGAGCGTTCCTCGGGGTTGCCGGTGGTGTAAAGCGGCTCCATGGCCTGGGCCACGTCGGGGATGCCCACCCCCTTGTCGGCCACTGTGATGCGGACCAGGCGGCCGGGGTAGACCGAGACGGTGAGGGTGATCTGCCCCACCCGGTCGGGGTAGGCGTGGACGATGCAGTTGGTGACGGCCTCCGAGACGGCGGTCTTGATGTCGGCCATCTGGGGGACAGTGGGGTCGTAGCGGGCCAGGAAGGCCGCGACCGCCCCCCGGGCAAAGCCCTCGTTGACGCTGAGGGAATCGAACTGGATGCGGGTGGTGTTTTCTGCTTTCACGGCTGGTTACCTCCTTCTTGGGCCGTACAGGGGATTCGGGCCAGGTCCAGCACCCGGCGCAGCTGGCGGGGGGCGTGCTGGACCCGGACGCTGCCCCCCAACGCCTGCGCCCGCCGCTGGCGGCCCAGGATGAGCCCCACCCCCGACGAATCCATAAACCCCACCCCGGCAAAATCCAGCACCAGGGTGCGGGGGCTGCGGCTGACCAGGGCGTCGTCCAAAGCCAGGCGGAGGTCCTGGGCCGCGTCGTGGTCGATCTCCCCGCTCAGATAGGCGTAGAGGGTGTCCCCTGCCGCGCTGAAACTCACGTTTGCCATCCTTTCACGCTCCTTTGCCTGCGACAAACAAAAAGTCCCGTACACTCTAACTAAGAAAGAGTATACGGGACAAGCCTGTGAATTTTTAGAAAAGGGTGTCGAAGCCCTCAGCCTTCTGCCAGCAGGCGGCCGGCGGCCAGGGCCAGCGCCTCGCTGCCGCAGACCAGCAGGCCGCGGCTGCTCGCGGCGCGGGCAGCGTCCAGCGCTTCGGGCAGGCTGGGACAGACCTCCACCTCAAAGTGGAAACGGGCGGCATCCGCCAGGGTCTGGGCCAGGGCGGGGTCCGCTCCCGGCGGCACGGTGACGAACAGCCGTTCGATGGGGCCTCCCTCCCCCATGCCGGGCATCTCGGAGCGGTCTTTGGGGGAAGGTTCGGGCGGCTGGCCGCTCTCCAGGGTGGAGAAGAAAGCCTCTGCGCCCTGCACCGTTTCCAGGCCCACCACGGCGGACAGGCCGCGCACCTGCGCGTTTTGCAGCACGCGCAGCAGCGCCGCAGCCTGCTGGGGGGTGCGGCAGGCATCCAGAACGACCAGCGGCTGCTGGGACAGGATGCGGATGCTGGAAAGGTTCTGGGCGGCAGCCAGCGCCGACAGGATGGCTTCGTCGGGGATGTCGAAGCCCTTGCGCCAGAGGGCCAGGGCCAGCTCCACCGCGATGGCGGCGTTGCAGGCGGCGTGGTAGCCCGGGAAGGCCGGGGGCACCTCGTAGCCGCCGTAATCCACCCTGGCGTCCTCCCCTTCTTCGGGGAAGGTGATGTCCTCTTCCTCGGGGACCACCAGCTCGCAGTCCGCCTTGCCGGCGGCCACGATGATCTCGGTCAGGGCCGCTTTGGGCTGGCCGGGCGCAGTGACGCAGACAGTGCCCTGCCGCATGACGGCGGCCGCGTCGTGGGCCAGCCGCTCGATGCTGCGGCCCGAGCCGTCCGGCCCGATGTGGGTGACGGCGCAGGCGGGCACGGCGGGCAGGGCCGAAGCCAGCGCCCCGTCCCCCGTTTCCACTACGGCGAAGCGGCAGCCCGCCGCCTCAAAGCAGGCGCAGGCGGCCGCCAGCTCGGCGGCGGGGCGGTTGAGCAGGGTGTTTTCCAGGATGTTGCCGGCGGCGTCCAGGTAGGCCCCGGCGGCGGCAGAGCCCGGCGCAAGGGGCGCACCGTCCACCAGGATGCGGTCGGACAGCGGCCCGGCCCCGGCCTTATACAGCCCGGTGCAAAAGCCCGCGGCGGTGAGGATGCCGGCGGTCAGGCTGGCTGTCGCCGTCTTGCCCGCCGTGCCGGCCACCGGGATGTATTCCACGGTCCCGGCCGGCGGCAGCGCGGCGGCAAAGTCCGCAATGGGGTCGGGGCCGTCCGGCAGAGAGGCGAAAAACTCGTCCGCCTCCAGGATGGTTTGGATGGGCATAGTTGCTCCTTTCTGGGGGTGCAGGTGCGGGCGGTCGCCCTCTCTCCGCAGGATGCGTTTGCGCGGCCCTCTGGCCCTCTCAGTCTCGCCGCCCTGACGGGCGTCTCGACAGCCCCTCTTGCGCTTAGCCGATTTTTGCGGCGCGCCGCAGTGGGCGCTTGCAAAAACCGGAGCGCTGCGCCACTCACAGCTCCCTGTTTCGTCCACTGGACGCGGTCGCTGTTCGTGCCCCCGCACGCGGGAGAGCCTAAACGTAACCTGTAGGCTACTGCCTCCCACGTTTACGGGGGAGGTGGCGCGGCGCTTCAGCGCCGTGACGGAGAGGGCTAGTGCCTCCCGCGGGATTCCTCGCGGCGGCGGGGGCGGAACAGGGCCCCCAGCACGGCCGACACCGCCAGGGCGGCGGCCATGCCGGTGACGACGCCGGCAAAGTCGATCCACACGTCGGTGACGCTGCTGCCCCGGCCGGCGTAGAACAGCTGGATGGTCTCGTCGCACAGGGCGGTGAGCAGGCCCAGCAGGGCCGGCCAGCTGAGATAGCGCAGCCTGGGGCTGAACAGCCGGACCCCCAGCAGCAGAAGGAAGCCTTCCAGCATATACTCGCAGAAGTGGGCCGCCTTGCGCACCATGTGCTCGGTCAGGCGGGCGGCCGCCCCCGGGTGGCCCAGCCGCCGCAGCAGGCCCTGCAAAAAGTCCTGCACGGCCTGGCTGGCGATGGAAGAATCCATCCCCGTCTGCATCGAGTTGGAGAAGATGAAGCAGACCGTCCCAAAAATAGCCACCGCCAGGACGAACTGCAAAACGGAATAGATACGGTAATTGCGGTTGATGCTGTCCACCTCCCCTTTTTAGCCCAGGGCGCGGATGCTCTGCTCGATGTTGGCCAGCTTATCCTGGCTGCGGGCGGCCTTGGCGCGGGTCTCCTCCACCAGGGCGGCGGGGGCCTTTTCGACGAACTTGGGGTTGGCCAGCTGCTTTTGGAACATGGCCAGCTCCTTTTCGGCCTTGGCCTTCTCCTTTTCGAGGCGGGCCAGCTCCTTGTCGCGGTCGATCAGCTCCATCATGGGGATGAAGCCCCGGGCCGCGTGGGTGGACACCTGGACCATGCCCTCGGTGCTGCCCTCGTAGCAGGCGGTGAAGGACACGTCGGTGGCAAAGGCGAACTTGGCCAGATACACCTGCGCCTTCTGGAAGGGGGCGGGGTCGGCCGTCTCGATGACCATGCTGGTGCGCTTGGCCGGATGGACGTTCATCTCGGTGCGCATGGTGCGCACGGCCTTGATGTAGTCCATCACCTTTTCAAAGGCTTCTTCCTCCTCGGGCCAGCTGCGGGCGGGGTCGGCGGTGGGCCAGGCGGCGGTCATGATGGTCTCGCCGCTGCCGGGCAGCGCCTGGTACAGCTCCTCGGTGATGAAGGGCATGAAGGGATGCAGCAGCTTGAGCGCCTCGCTCAGCACATACACCAGCACCCGGCGGGCGGTGTCGGCCTGGACCGCGTCGCCCGAGTTCAGGCGGGGCTTGGCGATCTCGATGAACCAGTCGCAGTACACGTCCCAGATAAAGGCGTTGATCTTGGCGGCGGCCAGGCCCAGCTCGTAGTGGTCGAGGTTGTCGGTCATGGCGGCGGCGGTCTGGCCGAGCTTGGTCAGCACCCACTTGTCGCTCATGTCCAGCGCGGCGGCGCCGGGCAGGCCGGGGACAAAGTCCTCGGGCAGGTTCATCAGCACAAAGCGGGTGGCGTTCCACAGCTTGTTGGCAAAGTTGCGGGCGGCCTCCACCTTCTTTTCGCTGTAGCGCATATCGTTGCCCGGGGTGGAGCCGTCCACCAGCATGAAGCGCAGCGCGTCGGCGCCGTACTGGGCGATGACCTCCAGCGGGTCGATGCCGTTGCCCAGGGATTTGGACATCTTGCGGCCCTGGCTGTCCCGCACGATGCCGTGGATGCACACGGTGTGGAAGGGCGCTTTGCCGGTGTAGGCCAGGCCCGAGAAGATCATCCGGCTGACCCAGAAGCCGATGATGTCGTAGCCGGTGACGAGGGTGTCGGTGGGGTAGAAATAGCTGAGGTCCTCGGTCTGGTTGGGCCAGCCCAGGGTGCTGAAGGGCCACAGCGCCGACGAGAACCAGGTGTCCAGGGTGTCGGGGTCGCGGGTGAGGTGGGTGCAGCCGCACTTGGGGCAGGCGGCGGGGGCCTCTTTGGCCACCACCGTCTCGCCGCATTCATCGCAGTACCAGGCGGGGATCTGGTGGCCCCACCACAGCTGGCGGCTGATGCACCAGTCCCGGGTGTTCTTCATCCAGTTCATATAGTTTTTGGTGAAGCGCTCGGGCACAAAGCGGATGCGGCCCTGTTCCACCGCCTCGATGGCAGGCTTGGCCAGGGGCTCCATCTTGACGAACCACTGTTTCGAGACCATGGGCTCGATGGTGGTGTGGCAGCGGTAGCAGCTGCCCACCTCGTGCTTGAGGGGCTCGACCGATTTGAGGTAGCCGCCCGCCTCGAGGTCGGCCACGATGGCCTTGCGGGCTTCCATGGTGGTCATGCCGGCGTACTTGCCGCAGTCCAGCACATGGGGCTCGTTGACGGTGTTCTTGCCCGCGGCGAACAGGGCGTCGGCGGCTTCCTTGTCCGCCTTGCCGGTCATGTGGCCGTCGTAGGTGAACACCCGCACGATGGGCAGGTCGTGCCGCAGGCCCACCTCAAAGTCGTTGGGGTCGTGGGCGGGGGTGATCTTGACCACGCCGGTGCCCTTGGTCATGTCGGCGTGCTCGTCGCAGACGATGGGGATCTCCTTGTTCAGCAGCGGCAGGATGACATGGCAGCCGTGCAGGTGGGCGTAGCGGGGGTCGTCGGGGTTGATGGCCACGGCGGTGTCGCCCAGCATGGTCTCGGGGCGGGTGGTGGCCAGCTCCAGCATCTCGCCGGTCTCCTTGACCGGGTACAGCAGGTGCCAGAAGTGGCCGTCCTGCTCGGCGTACTCGACCTCGGCGTCCGAGATGGAGGTGTTGCAGTGGGGGCACCAGTTGACCATCCGGTTGCCCCGGTAGATCAGGCCCTGGTCGTACAGGCGGACGAACACTTCCCGCACGGCGTCCGAGCAGCCCTCGTCCATGGTAAAGCGCTCCCGCTCCCAGTCGCAGCTGCTGCCCAGCTTTTTCAGCTGGCTGACGATGCGGCTGCCAAAGCGGTTCTTCCAGTCCCAGGCGCGCTCGAGGAAACCGTCCCGGCCCACCATCTCCTTGGTCAGGCCCTCTTTGGCCATGGCCTCCACCACCTTGGCCTCGGTGGCGATGGATGCGTGGTCGGTGCCGGGCACCCACAGCGCCGCGTAGCCCTGCATCCGCTTGTGGCGGATGAGGATATCCTGCATGGTGTTGTCCACGGCGTGGCCCATGTGCAGCTGCCCGGTGACGTTCGGGGGCGGCATGACGATGGTGTAGGGCTTTTTGTCCGGGTCGGCTTTGGCGTGGAAATAGCCGCCGTCCAGCCAGAACTGGTAGATACGGTCCTCCACCTGGCTGGGGTCGTACTGTTTAGCAAGTTCTTTCATTGAATACCTCCTGAATCTGGTGGGGACAGGAAAAGCCGCCCCACGGAACCACCATGGGACGGCTGTCATGATCCAAAAGCCGCGGTACCACCCATATTGCGCCCTCCGTCCTGGCGGGCGCCCCTTGACGCCCCGGTAACGTGGGGCCATCCGGGGCAGGCTGCCCGGCCAGCGCCTGCGGCCCTGACCCCTCACCTGCCCTGCTCTGGAGCGACAGCACGCCGCGAGGCCCTGCCGGCTTTCACCCGGCCCGGCTCTCTGCAAGGGCCCGCAGCGGCGCGCACTCTCCCTCATCGCATTTGAGACAGATTAAAGATAGCAGGTTTCGTCCGGTTTGTCAACACCCACCCGTCCGGCCGGGGCCCCTGCCCCCGGAACGTTTGGAACGGCAGGAACGTTTGGAACGTTTTTGCGATGGGGAACGATGGGAACGAAACGCCGTTCGTTCCTACCGTTAGAAACGTTCCTTTCGTTCTTTTCGTTCCAATCGTTTCTATCGTTAGAAACGTTCCTTTCGTTCTTTTCGTTCCTGCCGTTAGAATCGTTCCAATCGTTCCTAACGTTCCTTTCGTTCCTTTCGTTTCAGGCGTGCCTGAGAGCACCCCTCTCAGTCTCGCCGCCCTGACGGGCGTCTCGACAGCTCCCCCGCGGGGGGAGCCAAGTGTACGTGCGTCAATTATGGTAAACTGCACTGTAAGGCAAAGCTGTGAGCAAGTTTGCCTTACCACCTCTTGGCCGCCACCCACGGGCGTGCTCTTGCCTCCCCCGGTGGGGGAGGTGGCACAGGACGCGCGAGCGGACTGTGACGGAGAGGGCAACCGGCAGGCGTGCCTGACAGGAATGCCAAAAGCCCCCATCCTTCTGGACGGGGGCTCAGGGTTTGCATCAGGGCTGCGCAGGCGCAGCGGGCAGGGTTACAGCTGGCTGCGGTACAGCTCGACGATCTCCTCCACGCTGGTGTCGCGGGGGTTGCCGGGACGGCAGGCGTCGGCGTAAGCGCTTTCGGCCAGGAAGGGGATGTCCTCCTCCTTGAGGATGCCCGCGAGGTTAGCGGGGATGCCCACGTCGGCCGACAGCTGCTTGACGGCGGCGATGGTGGCGTCGGCGGCCTCGGCGTCGGTCATGCGGGCGATGTCCATCACGCCCATGGCCTCGCCGATGGCGCGGTAGCGCTGGCCCGCGACGCCCTTATTGTACTCCAGGCCCACCGGCAGCAGGATGGCGCAGGCCACGCCGTGGGGGGTGTCGTACAGGGCCGACAGGCCGTGGGCCATGCTGTGCACGATGCCCAGGCCCACATTGGAGAAGCCCATGCCTGCGATGTACTGGCCCAGGGCCATGCCCTCGCGGCCTTCGGGGGTGTTCTGGACAGCGCCGCGCAGGCTGCGGCTGATGAGCCGGATGGCCTCCAGGTGGAACATATCGCTGATGGTGCAGTGGCCCTTGGTGATGTAGCCCTCAATGGCATGGGTCAGGGCGTCCATGCCGGTGGCGGCGGTCAGGCCCTTGGGCATGGAGGCCATCATGTCGGGGTCCACCACGGCGATCTCGGGGATGTCGTTGGTGTCCACGCAGACGAACTTGCGCTTCTTCTCCACGTCGGTGATGACGTAGTTGATGGTCACCTCGGCGGCGGTGCCTGCGGTGGTGGGCACAGCAATGGTGAACACCGCGTGCTTCTTGGTGGGGGCGACGCCCTCCAGCGAGCGCACATCGGCAAACTCGGGGTTATTGATGATGATGCCGATGGCCTTGGCGGTGTCCATGGCCGAGCCGCCGCCGATGGCCACGATGCAGTCGGCCCCGGCAGCCTGGAAGGCCGCCACGCCGTCCTGGACGTTCTGGATGGTGGGGTTGGGCTTGATCTCGCTGTACACAGCGTAGGCAAAGCCCGCGGCGTCCAGCAGGGCAGTGACCTTGCCGGTCACGCCGAAGCGGATCAGGTCAGGGTCCGAGCAGACAAAAGCCTTCTGGTAGCCCCGCGCGGTCAGCTCGGGCACGATGTTCTCGATCGCGCCGTGGCCGTGGTAAGAGATGGTGTTCAGTACAATGCGGTCAGCCATAGTAGTGTCTCCTTTGCTTTATGCAATCTAAAAGGACCAACCGGCCCTTTGGTGCGGGGTCTATTCCCTCTCAGGCGCGGCGGACGGGTGCCCTCTCCGTCACGGCGCTGAAGCGCCGCGCCACCTCCCCCACGGGGGAGGCAAGAGCACGCCCGTGGGTGGCGGCCAAGGAGTGGTAAGGCACACTTGCTCACAGCCTCGCCTTACCACTCCGTTTTGCCTTGATTGACGCACGTACACTTGGCTCTCCCCGCGGGAGAGCTGGCGAGACGCCCGTCAGGGCGGCGAGACTGAGAGGGGTGCTCTCAGGAACGCCTGAAACGACAGGAACGACGGGAACGTTTTTCCGGTATGGAACGAAAGGAACGTTAGGAACGATTGGAACGATTCTAACGGCAGGAACGGTAGGAACGAAAAGAACGATAGGAACGTTTCTAACGGTAGAAACGATTGGAACGAAAGAAACGATGGAAACGATAGGAACGGTAGGAACGAACGGCGTTTCGTTCCCATCGTTCCCCATCGCAAAAACGTTCCAAACGTTCCTGTCGTTCCAAACGTTTCACAGGCGCGGGGCGCTCAGTCCAAGAAGTCCTCGTTCAGGACGACGCCGAAGTCCCGGGCGATGGCGCGCAGGTCATCGTCGGTGATGGTCTGGCGGATCAGCCCGCCGCCCATCGACAGCACCTTGACGTAGATCTCGGCGCTCTTTTCGATGGTGTGGGCCAGGCCGAAGGCGGTGTCAAAGTCGGGGCCCGAGACGAACAGCCCGTGCTGGGCCCAGATGGCCGCCTGGTAGTGCTTCATCTTCTCGCTGGTGGCCATGGCGATGCCGGCCCCGCCCGGCACCATCCAGGGGCAGACGCCCACCCCTTCGGGGAACACCACCGGGCACTCGGTAGCGCTCTGCCACAGCGCGCGGGAGAAGTCCCGGTCGGTCAGGGGCAGGATATAGGTCAGGGCAATGACGTTGGTGGCGTGACAGTGGTAGATGACCCGGTTGGCCCCGCCGGTGGCCGCCTTGCGGACGCTGTGGTTCATAAAGTGGCTGGGGAACTCGCTGGTGGGCTTTGCGCCGCCCGCCAGGCCCCAGACGATGCGCCAGCTGTCGCCCGCCGCGTTGATCTCCACGATGCCGATGCTGTGCTCGGGGTCAAGCTCCACGTTGCGGAAATACTTGCCCGAGCCGGTGGTGATGAAGTATTCCCCGGCCAGGTTTTCCGCCTGCACGCCCATCTGTACCCAGGGGCCGGGAACTGCGTTGAAGAAGGGGCGGCAGGCCGCCACCTCCTCGTCCTTCATGCGATAGGTCAGGTTGCCGCCGTTGCGCTCGTGCCAGCCCTGCAGCCAGCCGTCGGTGCACATACGGATATAACCCTTGACGATCTCAACATCCAAAACGCCCATTTTGTATACCTCTCTTATAATAACATAGATCGGGTCAGCGGCGCAAGCGCCAGGCTGCTCTTTGCTTTCTTTGTTGCCCTCTCAGGCGCGGCGGACGGGCGCCCATGCTCCCCTCTCAGGCGCTTCGCGCCAGCTCCCCCGCAGGGGGAGCCAAGTGTACGTACGTCAATCAGGGCAAACGGAGCGGTAAGGCAAAGCAGCAAACAGGCTCGCCTTACCACTTCTTAGCCGCCACCCACGGGCGTGCTCTTGCCTCCCCCGGTGGGGGAGGTGGCACAGGACGCGCAAGCGGACTGTGACGGAGAGGGCAACCGGCAGGCAAGCCTGCCCATTCACCTCGTAATAACATCCACCGGCACGTTCATGATCTTGGCCACCTTGAGGATGGTGTCGATGTGCCGGCCGGAGGCTGCGGCCATGTGGTGGGTGGGGCCGGCCTCGCTCCACCGGTTGACGAACTCCCGCGCGCCGCAGGCAAAGCGGGTGCGCATATTGGTGTCGCCGAAGGTGAAGATGGGGCCGTCCTCGTTGACGCCCTCGGCCACAACGAACTTGAAGTGGCCGTCCATATCCTGGGTGATGCCCAGGTAGGTGACGGGGCCCAGGTGGGGGTAGAACTGGGTCAGGTAGCCGCCGCCGGTCTTGCCGTGGAACACCGGCACGATCTTCATGGTGGGCTTTTTGGCCGAGATGGCCGCGTCGCCCGAGCCGGAATGTCCAATGATGCAGATGTCCTTGTCAAAGTCGATGGAGTACATCTCGCTCAGCTGGCCGGTGCCCGCAATGGTCTTGAGGATGGACATGGCCATGGCCACCTTGATGTCGCCCTCAACGGCGCAGGCCACCCCCTGCTTGATGAGCATCGAGAACGCGGGGATGAGCATACTGTCCAGCACGCCCGCCTTGCCCTTGGCAAAGCCGTCGTAGTGGCTGGCCACGAAGCCCAGCTTTTCCTCTTTGACCCACGCCTCAAAGGCCACCACATAGCGGGCCATTTCCCACACGGTGTCCACCGTGCCGCCGCCCTCGATCTCGAAGGTGTCCAGGATCTCCCCGGCCTTGGCGCGGATGGCGGCCTCGTCGGTCACATCGTCGGCGATGGCCCACATCTTTTCCCAGTCGAACTGCTTGGTGTACAGGAACATCCGGTTGTAGAGGTTGGTCTCGTCGATGTACAAATCCATCATGCCGGGGTAGGGCCGGCCGATCTGGGCCAGGTTCAGGTCCCGGAAGCGGCGGCGGACCTGGGCCGCCCGGCACCAGTCCTCGATCTCGGCCTGGACGGCGGGGTCGCCCCCTTCCACCACTCCGGTGATGACGGCGTGGCGCTTGCCCGCCCGCTCCAGGTCGGCCACCATCTCGCCCACCGCGCCGCAGGCGTACAGCTCGCCCAGCCAGGTGGGGGTGTCGGTGTGGGCGTAGTCGGGGGCCCGCTTTTTCTGCACGTTCACCAGCACCACCGGCACGTTCAGGTCCCGCACGGCGGGCAGAACGTTGTACGAGGTGGCGTAGGTCAAAAGCTGGACGATGACCAGGTCCACGTCTGCGGCGCGGAACTTGTCCCCCGCGGCGCTGGCCAGCTCCTTGGTGGTGATGATGCCCCCGTCGATCGCTTCCACGGTGGCGGGCAGAGTCTGCCGGAACGCGGCGTACTGTGCCTCGAACTCGGGCACCAGGCTGGGGAACTGGGGCAGGTACGCTCCCAGGGCGACGGCAAAGACGCCCACGCGTGCTTTGGTGTCGATCAGCATAGCGTTATACCTCCTGCTGCATCTGTAGTTTCAGGTTGCCGATGGCGGTCGCCTCGATGGGCAGGGCGATCACCCGTTTGCCGGTGGCCTGGGCGGTGAGCTGGTTCAGCAGCTCGTTTTTGGCCCCGCCCCCGGCAATGTAGAGCGTATCCCACCGGCGGCCGGTGAGCTCTTCCAGCTGGCGCACCGCCTGGCCGTAGCTCGCGGCCAGCGAGCGGTAGACGCTCAGGATCAGGTCGGCGTCGCCGGCGGGGGGCGTGCCCTGCTCCGCCAGGGCCGCGGCGATCTCGGCCTTCATGTCGGCCGGGGCCGAGAAGCGCGCCTCGTTCACGTCAAACGTGCCCTCGTAGCGGCTGGTGCGGGCCAGGTCCACCATCTCCCCAAAGGAGATGCCCAGCTGCTTTTGCAGGCACTGGACGATCCACAGCCCCATGATGTTTTTCAGGTAGCGGATGTACCCCACGCCGCCCTCATTGGTAAAGTTTGCCTTGCAGCTCGCGTCGCTGGTGATGGGCGCGGGCAGCTTTGCCCCCAGCAGGCTCCATGTGCCGGAGGAGAGGAACAGCCCCTCCCCTTCCTCCATGGGGATGCCCTCCACCGCGCTGGCGGTGTCGTGGGTGGCGCACAGCACCACGGCGGTCTGCCCGCCCACTTCGGCGGCCACCGCGTCGGTCAGGGGGCCCAGCACCGCGCCGGGCACCGTCAGACTGGGGAACAGCCGCTGCGGCAGCCCCAGCGCCGCCAGGATGGCCGTGTCGTACTGTTTGGTTTCGGCGTTGACCAGGCCGGTGGAGGTGGCGTTGGTGTACTCCCGCGCCCTGACGCCGCACAGCTTCCACAAAAGATACTCGGGCAGCATCAAAAAGTCCTCCGCCTGGTCCAGCCGCCCGGCCAGCTTGTCGGCGTACAGCTGGTACACCGTGTTGAAGGGCTGGAACTGGATGCCCGTCCGCCCGTACAGCTCCGCAAAGGGGATGGTCCGGTGCACCGCCTCCACTGCCGCCGCGGTGCGGCCGTCCCGGTAGGCGTAGCAGGGATAGATGGGCGCGCCGTCCCGGTCCAGCAGGACGTAATCCACCGCCCAGGTGTCGATGGAAAGGCTGCGGATGGACGGATACCGCCGGAACGCCTCACGGATGCCCGCCTTGACATGGGCCAGGATGCCGTCGATGTCCCACACCAGGTGGCCGTCCTGCCGCTGGGGGCCGTTGGGGAAGCGGTACACTTCTTCTGTGCACAGCCAGTCCCCCTCGGTCCAGCCCACGATATGCCGCCCGCTGGACGCGCCGATGTCAATGGCCAGGGTAACTTTCTCCATAAAGTATGAACCGCCTCCTTGGTTCTTTGGTTTTTCTGCTACAAGTATACCCCCGCCCGCCCCGCCGCCGTAAGGACGCCAGCGGGACAAAACACGGACCTTTCTTGCAATTTGCGTCCCGGTGTGGTATGCTGTTGCCAACCCCACCAAAGCCGCCCGGAGGCTTTCCTCTGCGTCTCGCCTGCCGGTTGCCCTCTCCGTCACAGTCCGCTTGCGCGTCCTGTGCCACCTCTCCCACCGGGCGAGGCAAGTGCACGCCCGTGGGTGGCGGCCAAGAGGTGGTAAGGCAAACTTGCTCACAGCTTTGCCTTACAGTGCAGTTTACCATAATTGACGCACGTACACTTGGCTCCCCCCGCGGGGGAGCTGGCGAGACGCCCGTCAGGGCGGCGAGACTGAGAGGGGTGCCCTTAAAGAAAGGATCACTCACCATGAACGCAAAACTGTTGGAGCGCCTGCGCCAGGTCACGGAGGAGGAACAGGCCCTCCTCGCCGGGGACGGCACCGTCGAGCGGGCCCGCTATACCTCCCGGCGGGAGTTCGTCGTGGACAGCGCAAAGCTGCTGGAAAAGGGCAAGCTGATCGAGGTGCGGCCCCACACCCGGTTCGTCCACTTCCCCCGCCACCGCCACAACTATGTAGAGCTGATCTATATGTGCAGCGGCTCCACCACCCACATCGTCAACGGGGCCGACACCGTCACCCTCGAGACCGGCGACCTTTTGTTCCTGAACCAGGCGGTCTACCACGAGATCCTGCCCGCCGCGCTCGACGATGTGGCGGTCAACTTTATCATCCTGCCCCAGTTTTTCGACCGCAGCTTTGCCATGCTGGAGCGGGAAAACGTCCTGCGGGACTTCCTGGTCTCCACCCTGGCGGGCAGCTCGGCCTTTGCGGGCTGGCTGCACATCCGCGCCCAGGATATCCTGCCGGTACACAACCTGCTCGAAAACATGATCTGGACGCTGCTGGAGGACAAATCCGGCGTCAACGACCTGAACGAGACCACCATGGGCCTTTTGCTGCTCAACCTGTCCCTGTTCGCCCCCGACATCAACCGCTCCGGCCCCGACCGCCACGACGAAAATACCGTCTTTGCGGTGCTCCAGTACATTGAGGCGCACTACAAAGACGGTACTCTTGCGGATGCGGCCGCCCGGCTGCATCAGCCTGCCTATGCGGTCAGCCGGCTGCTGACAAAGCACACCGGCCAGAACTTCCGCCAGCTGCTGCAGCAGCGCAAATTGCAGCAGGCGGCCTACCTGCTCACCCACACACCCCTGCCGGTGGAAACGGTGCTGGAAAACATCGGCTACGAGAACAGCAGCTACTTTTACCGCCGCTTCCGCGAGCGGTACGGCTGCTCCCCTGCCGAATACCGGCGCCGGGAATCAGTCTAACCGGAACACCTGTTCCAGCTTGGGCTGGGCCCCGGTGACGGGGTCCATCTCCAATTCCAGGATGTCGGCCATATACTCGTTCCAGCGGGCCACCACCGGGCTTTCGGCCTGCACCTTTTCGGCCCAGGCCACCCCCTTTTCGCACTCGTAATAGCCGAACAGCTCGTCGTTTACATAAAAGATGCTGTAGTTGCAGATGCCCGCCTCTTTCAAAACGGCCACCATCTCGGGCCAGATCTCGTTGTGCCGGCGCTGGTACTCCGCCTTGCAGCCGGGCTTGACGCGGCCCTTCCATGCCATGTGTTCCATCTTGTCTGCCTCCTTTTGCGCAGGTGAAAAGCTCTTGCACGTTCCAGCATACCACGCCCCGCCGGGGCTTGTCACCCCCACAGGGCAAACAAAGTGCAAATTTCGCAGTTTTTGCCACAAAAAGTGCAATTCCCCCTCCCGCCGGGCGCTTGTGTATGCTATACTGGGGGCAGACCGATCCCGCCCAAAAAGGAGGTACCACCATGCCTGAATCCATTCTCCTGCCTGCCCTGGACCCCGAAGGCAACCCCGGCCCCCGCCCGGACGGCGAACCGGACGATTGATTGACAAAACCTCCTGCCCTATGGTACCATGGCGGTATCTCATACGCAGGAGGTTTTTTGTATGCACACGCTGCCCTATCAGAACTACATCTTTGATCTATACGGCACGCTTGTCGATATCCATACCGACGAGGACCAGCCCGCCGCCTGGGCGGCGCTGGCCCGCTTTTACAGCTACTACGGGGCCCGCTACGCCCCCGACGAGCTGCGCGCGGCCTACCTGGCCGAGGTGGGCCGGCAGACGGCGGGCCGCGAGGGCCTGCGCCGCGACAGCCACGAGGCCCACCCCGAGATCGAGCTGGCGGGCGTGTTCCAGGCGCTGTTCCAGGCCAAAGGCGCCCCGGCGGACAAGACCCTGGCCGTCCATGCCGGGCAGTTTTTCCGCGCCATGACCACCGGCTATCTCCGCCTTTACGACGGGGTGCCCGAAATGCTGGCCATGCTGCGGGCCAAAGGCGGCCGGCTCTATCTTTTGAGCAACGCGCAGGCCATCTTCACCGCCCACGAGATGCGGGCGCTGGGCCTTGCGGACGCCTTCGACGCGGTCTACCTCTCGTCGGACTGCGGCTGCAAAAAGCCGGACCGGCGCTTTTTCCGCCTGCTGCTGGACGAGCAGCGCCTGGACCCCGCCCGCAGCATCATGGTGGGCAACGACCCCGTCTGCGACGCCGCCGGAGCCAGGGACGCCGGCCTGGATGTGCTCTACGTCCACTCGAACCTCTCCCCCGCCGACCCGCTGCCCGAGGCCACCTTCGTCCTGCCCGAAATGGACATCCCCCGCATGGGGGCCATCCTGGCCGGGGAAGTTCAGCCATCCTGACCGGCTCCGCCCGCGCCCGGCAGCGCCGAGGGGTCCAGCACGCCGTCCAGACGGGCATAGTCCACCGACAGGATATAGCCGGTGTCCAGCCCTTCAAAGGCCCCCGCCGGGAAGTCTATTTCCAAATGGTCCTCATAAAAGAGGATGTGCTGGGGGTCGATGGCCTCGGCCAGCCGCGCCTGGATGTCGGGGTCGTCCCCTGCGGCGGCGGCCAGGGCCAGCCGTGCTTCCGCCTCCGGCTTTGTGAACAGGCTCCACACTTCCAGCCGCTGGCCGGTGGCCCGGTCAAAGGCCGTGCCGTAGCGCAGCATTTCGCCGGCAGCCGGGTCTACGGCCTGCTCCACCGTCGTCACCAGATAGACCGCCTTTTCGCTGGCGGCGGTGGCGGCGGCAGTCTGGGCCACCAGCCCCGGCTCGAACGCCTCGCTCCCCACCGCCTGATAGCGGTCGTAGCAGGCCTGCAGCAGGGCGGTCAGGTCGTACCGCGCCCCCTCCCCCTGGTACCAGGCCGAGACGGCGGCCTGCACGTCCTCGCTCAGGGCGGCATAGGCCGCGCTGCCCTCCGGCCCGCCGGTGTCGTTTTCCTGCAGCAGCACCGTCCCGTCCGAAAGCTCGTACAGGACCCACGGCTCCCGCAGGCCGTTCTGGTAGCCCCGCCAGCGGTCCACCGCTTCCCCGTCCGCAAAGACGGCCGCGTCCTCCGCTTCCAGCTCCCAGATCTCCTCCTGCACCGTCTCGTTTTGACAGCCAGTCAGCAGTAAAAGCCCGCACAGGGCCAGAGATAACACACGTTCTTTCATGGGGGCCGCTCCTTTTCGTCTGGAATATAACGGGCCCATTTTACCATATTTTTCCGCCGCAAACAAGGGAAACCCGGCGTCCTGCACAGAATCGTCACCGCCGGGCCCCATCCAAAGGAGGCTTTTTATGAGCGCATCCCGTTCTTCTTCCCGCCGCAGCCGCACCGTTCTCCTGGCGGTGCTGGCCCTGCTGGCGGCCGCCGCCCTGGCGCTGCTGGGGCTGTACGCCTTCATCCGGGCCAAAGCCGGCGCTTTGCAGGCTGGCGCGGCCTTTACCTTTGATTACACCGTCACCTCCACTTCCCCCGAGCCCTCGACGGCCTACGCCGTCCTGGACGCACTGGACGCCCTCACCGGCTCGGTGACGGGCCAGAGCAGCGGCGACAGCCTCTACCTGGCCTGGTACAACGTCGGCTCTGCCGCCTTCCAGTCTGACCAGGCCCCGGGGCCCGACCAGGCTTTCACCGACCTGTACGTCAAGGACGGCCTGGTCTACCTGAACGTCCGGCAGATCTACCGCACCCTTTTGTCCGGGCTGTCGGCCCAGTACCCGGTCATCTCCTCCCTCATCCCCGACTGGGGCCTGGGGGACTATATCACCCAGACCCAGCTGGCCCGGCTGCTGGGCGCCGAACCCGCCGTCGCGGAGATGGAGCAATATTCGGCGGCGGCCTTTGCCCCCGGCCAAATGCAGCGGGTCCGGCCCGAGGGCGCGCTGGATGGCTACCTCTACTTTGCCCCCCAGGATACCGGCAGCGCCGAAATCGTCATCGGCTTCCCGCCACGCAGCCTCTTTGCCGAGTTTTTCACCTGCCATGTCCTGGTGGACCTGCCCGGTCAGGGCCTCCACTTTGAGCTGACCGGCCGCGCCCTGCCCGGCGATTACGACATCGAAGCCCCCGCCTCGGTCATGCAGGACGGGGACATCGACGCCCTGGCCGCCATCTTTGACGCGGTGCGTTCCATTCTGGCCTTTGTCCGGCAGCTGTCCGGCGCGGCCCAGTGACCGGCAGGAGGTGCGCCATGAGAACGATCTATTATCACGGCACGGTCTACACCGGCGGGCCGGACCTGGCCCAGGCTTTCGTCGTGGAGGACGGGCGCTTTGTCTTTGCCGGGACGGACGCCCAGGCCCTGGCTTTGCGCCGGCCCGGCGACGCCCTCGCCGACCTGGGCGGGCAGTTCGTCTGCAGCGGCTTCAACGACAGCCATATGCACCTGGTGGAATACGGCTATCTGCTGGGGATGCCCCAGCTTGCAAAGCACACCGGCAGCCTGGCCGGTATGCTCGACTGTATGCGGGATTTCCTGGCCGCACACCCCCGCCGGGGAGACGCCTGGCTCATAGGCCGCGGCTGGAACGAGGACCTGTTTGCCGACGTCCACCGGATGCCCGACCGGCACGACCTGGACCGCGTCTCGCGCGAGATACCGGTCTGCGCGGTGCGGGCCTGCGGCCACTGCCTGGTGGTGAACAGCCGCGCCCTACAGCTGTTGGGGGTCACGGCCGATACGCCCCAGCCCGCCGGGGGCCGGATCGGGATGCAGGACGGCCAGCCCGACGGCCGCTTTTTCGACAACGCCATGGACCCGGTCTACGCCGCCATCCCCGCCCCCGGCAAGGAGGCCCTGAAAGAGATGATCCTCGCCGCCTGCCGGGCCCTGAACGCCCAGGGCATCACCAGCAGCCAGACCGACGACTACAGCACCTTCCGGGCCGTGCCGCCCTCTGTGATGGACGAGGCCTACCGGGAACTGGCCGCCGAGGGCCGGCTCACCGTCCGGGTCAACGAGCAGACGAACTTTGCCTCTCTCGATGCGCTGCGCGCCTATGTGGAGGCGGGCGGCTGTACCGGCAAGGGGGACGAACTGTTCCGCACCGGGCCGGTCAAGATCATCGGGGACGGGGCGCTGGGGGCCCGCACCGCCCTGCTCAGCCGCCCCTACGCCGACGACCCCGGCGCCGCCGGCCTGCCCCTTTACAGCCGGGAGGAACTGACCGCCCTGATCGCCTATGCCCATGCCCACGGGCTGCAGACCGCCGTCCACGCCATCGGGGACCAGTGCCTGGACTGGGTGCTGGACGCGCTGGAACAGGCCCAAACCGCCCATCCTCGTCCCGACTGCCGCCACGGCATCGTCCACTGCCAGATCACCCGGCCCGGCCAGCTGGACCGCATCGCCCGGCTGGGCCTCCACGTCTACGCCCAGAGCATCTTCCTCGACTACGACATCCAAATCGTCGAGGCCCGGGTGGGCCCTGAGCTGGCCGCCTCCAGCTACAGCTGGAAGACCCTGCTGGACCGGGGCGTCACCGTCAGCAACGGCTCGGACTGCCCGGTGGAGACCCCCAGCGTCCTGTCCGGCATCCAGTGCGCCGTCACCCGCCGCACCCTCGGCGGACGCGGCCCCTACCTGCCCGGCCAGGCGTTCACGGTGCGGCAGGCCCTGGACAGCTACACCATCGCCGGGGCCCGCGCCAGCTTTGAGGAACACTGCAAGGGCCGCATCGCCCCCGGCTACCTGGCCGACTTCGTGGTCCTCGGGCAGGACCCCTTCGCCGTCCCGCCCGAGGCGCTGCACAGCATCCCGGTGCAGGCCGCTTATATCGGCGGACGCCCGGTCTTTCAGGCCGGGGAGGCGCAGCCATGAGCGCGGACGTCTCCCTGCGCGGGGAAGTGCTGCGCTTTGCCCGGCAGCGCTGGCACACCCAGCCGGAATACCTCTGGCGCACCGCGCCCCAAGCAGCAGCCAAAACAAACGCATAACACAGCAAAACCGCCGGCAAGGCTCCCAGCCCCCGGCGGTTTTTGTATTTATAACTGTTCCAAAACGGCCCCGATGTCCCCTTTGATGCAGGCCGAGCGCGCCGCAAGCTCGGGCGGACAATACGCCTCGTCCAGGTTGACGCAGGCGTAGAAGGCCCGGCGTACATATCCGCGAAGTGGTATTGCGCGGCAAAATCGCCGAAATACCGCCGGAACCGCTCCCCGCTGTACGCGAACCCGGCGGAAGCGGACAGCCCCGCTCCCGCCCCGATGAGGACGGCGTCCGCTTCGGCCAGCTTTTGGCGCAGCGCGTCCAGCTCACCCGAGCAGGCGCTGGTAGATCTGCTTGTCGATGTCCTTGAAAACATTGAAGATCACCTCGATGGTATCCGGGCAGCGGGCCTGGTAGTCCTCCACCGTCTGGACGGCGATCCGCGCCGCCTCCTCGTGGGGGAAGTGGAACTCTCCGGTGGAGATGCAGCAGAACGCCACGCTGCGGCACCTGTGAGCCGCGGCCAGCTCCAGACACGACCGGTAGCAGGAGGCCAACAGGGCCCGGTCCCCGTCCGTCACCGCCCCGTGGACGATGGGCCCCACCGTGTGCAGCACATACCGGCAGGGCAGGTTATAGGCGTTTGTGATCTCGGCCCGGCCGGGCGGCTCCTCGCCGGGGCGCAGGGCCATCATCCGGGCGCACTCCCGCCGCAGCTGGAAGCCCGCCGCCGTGTGGATGGCGTTGTCGATGCAGCCGTGGCAGGGCACAAAGCAGCCCAGCATGGCGCTGTTGGCCGCGTTGACGATGGCGTCCACGGCCAGGGTGGTGATGTCCCCCTGCCACAGATACAGCCCTGGCCGCACCGGCTCGAGATCGGACAGGCGCGTCACCCCTTTGCGGCGCAGTTCCTCCTGCAAATAGGCGTCCTGCACCTGGTAAAACGTCTGGTCCAGCGGTTCGGGAGGCCGGACGTTCACCAGCGCCCGCAGCAGCCGGCGCTTTTCCGCCGGGCCCGCCGGCAGGGCGACGTCCCGGTATTCCTCCCGCTCAGCCAGCAGGTAATGGATCAGATATTCCAGCCGCTGGTCCTGCGTCATAAGCTCACGCTCCTTCATCAGCCCAAGCCCCGCAGGGACTCCCGCGGAGCTGGGCTTTTTGTTATTGCGGCGTCCGGCTTACAGGTCGTACTCCCTGGGCGGGTTGCCGGAGAAGTCGGCGATCACCGCGTGGGCGTTTTTCAGATAGAACACCTCGAAGATGGGGTTCGACGCCTCGCCGTACTGCCCCTTGACGATGGGGTTCTGGATGCACATTTCCTTGGCGGCCATGTTGTTTTCAAACACGGCTTCGCCGTGCAGGCGGATCCACGCATAGGACGGGCTGGAAACGGACACCTCGATGTTGGGGTTGGCCTGCATATCTTTGTAGACATCCTTCGTGTTGTTGGTGCAGAACCACAGCTTGCCATCCAGCTCGCCGGCAAACATGAACGGGCGGCACTTGGCCTTGCCGTCACGGCCCACAGTGGCGAGATACTGCACAGGGTTCTCCTGCAAAAACTTTACGACTTCGTTCATTTTTCTTGACCTCCATAGCTTGTTGTGGGGGGAGGCGGCTTGTTTTCCTCCCGGTGGCTCTATCATAAACCCACGCAGCTTTTTTGTAAAGTAAGCACTTTTTTGTGCTGTAGATACCTTTTGGATACTCTTGCGTTTCTGCGCTGAAAAGAGTATACTGAAAGCCAGAATACTACAAAAGGAGCGCTGCATATGACAGAAGAAACCCGCGCCCTGCCGGCCTGCCCGGTGGAGACCACCCTCATGCTGATCGGGGACAAATGGAAAGTGCTGATCCTCCGGGACCTGATGCCCGGCACCAGGCGCTTTGGGGAGCTGAAAAAATCCATCGGCCACGTCTCCCAGAAGGTGCTCACCGCCCAGCTGCGGGACATGGAGGCCAGCGGCCTGGTGAGCCGCAAGGTCTACGCCGAAGTGCCGCCCCGGGTGGAGTACAGCCTGACCGAGCTGGGCCGCAGCCTCAAGCCCATCCTGGACGCCATGCGGAGCTGGGGCGAAAACTACAAGGCCCAGAACGCCCCGCCGGAGGCCGGCGTATGAAACTGGACTTCCGCCCGGCCCAGCCTGAGGACCTGGAGCCTCTCTTTGCCTTCAACCGGGAACTAATCGACGCCTACGAGGACAAGACCCAGATCGACCGCGGCCGGGTCCTGGCCTGGGTGCGCCGCAAACTGGAACGGCACCTCTCCGAATACACCTGCATCTGGGCGGATGGGCAGAAAGCGGGTTATTTCCATTTTTATCCCTCGGACGGGGAGGTCATGGAGCTGGACGACCTCTACCTTTTCCCCGCCTTCCGCGGGCGCGGCATAGGGACAGAGATCATCCGGGCCTGCTGCCGTGCGGCGGCCGGGCGGCCGGTGGTCCTCTATGTGTTCGTCCGAAACACCCGGGCCGTCGCCCTCTACCGCCGCCTGGGCTTTTGCGTCGCCGCGCAGCCCAGCACCACCCGGTATATCATGCGGCGGGAGGCGGATACGCCTTGACAGCTCGCAGCCGTTCTGTTATACTGAATACATACCAGCAGAATGTTTGAAGGGAGGCGCGGCCATGGCCCGCAACAAGTACCCCGAGGAGACGGTGGCGCGCATTCTGGACGCGGCCCAGCGCCTCTTTCTGGAAAAAGGCTACGACCAGACCACCATCCAGGACATCGTGGACCAGCTGGGCGGCCTGACCAAGGGCGCAGTCTACCACCACTTCAAGTCCAAGGAGGAAATTTTGGACGCGGTGGGCGACCGGATGTTCCTGCAAAACAACCCCTTTGAAGCCGTCCGCCGCCGCACCGACCTGAACGGCCTGCAAAAGCTGCGGGAGGCCATCCGCCTCAACCAGGCGGACAGCGCCGCCGCCAGCGTGACGGTGCAGTCCATCCCCATCACCCGCAACCCCCGCATCCTGGTGGAGATGATCGAGTCCAACCGCCGTATCCTGACCCCCTATTACCTCGAGCTGCTCGAGGAGGGCAACCGGGACGGCTCCCTCCATACCGATTACCCCCGCGAGTTGGCCGAGCTGATCCCCCTGCTGACCAGCCTGTGGCTGCTGCCGTCGGTGTTCCCCGCCACCAAGGCCCAGGCCCGGCGCAAGTTCGACTTTCTGGCCGATATGCTGGCCCGGATGGGGGTGCCCCTGGTGGACGATGAGACCCGCCGCCTCATCGACGAATTTTTTGCGCGCATCCCCGACGGCGTCTACGCGGACGAGCCCGCCGGCCTGTGAGGTGCGCCGTCGTTTTCCCTGCCTCTGCGCGAGGCATTTTTTCAGGTACGATACATTCTTTCGGAATGTATAATGCCCCACGGCAGCTGCTGCCGTTTTTCTTTTGGCATTATACATACCTTCTGAATGTATTTATATACACCCACCCATGACGATTGGAGGTAAACGCCATGACCGAACACGAATTTGACCGCATGATCGACCAGGCCGCAGGCCGCTTCGAGCGGGCCGTTGAGCACGCTGCCGGGCAGTTCGAGCGCGCGATGGAGGCCGGAGCCAACCACCTGGACCGGAGCCTGACCGCCGCCTGGGACGGCAGCAGCCTGTTCCGCTGGAGCGTCTGCGGCGCGCAGCTGCTGGCCGGGGCGGGGCTGCTGGCCGCCGCCAAATACTTTGCAAGCGCCGGACAGCGCATCGCCTGCTTCTGCTGTGCCGGGACGGGCGCGGCCGTTCTCGCCGCCACCCTGCTGCGCATCGCTTTGCTTCGGGGGAACTGACCATGCAGGAAAAACTGTTGAACCGCAACTTCACCCTTTTGATCCTGGGGCAGGTCAGTTCCCTGCTGGGCAACCTGACCCTCCGGTTCGCCCTCTCGATGTATGTTTTGGAACAGACCGGCTCCGCCTCCCTCTTTGCGGGGCTGCTGGCGGCGTCCATGCTGCCCACCATCCTGCTGTCCCCTTTCGGCGGCATCCTGGCCGACCGCGCCGACCGGCGTGCCGTCATGGTGGGGCTGGACAGCCTGTCGGGCCTCGCGGTCCTGCTGGCTGCGCTGGCTCTGCCGCACGGGCCGGACCTCGCGGTCATTGCCGCGCTGATGATCGTCCTGTCGGTGCTGGCCGCCTTCGAGTCCCCCACCGTGTAGGCCTGCGTGCCCCAGATGCTCGCCGGGCAAAACGTCCTGCGGGGCAACGCCATGGTCAGCCAGATGCAGGCGGCGGCCTCCCTGGTCACGCCCTTCCTGGGCAGCCTGTTTTACACGGCCTTTGGGCTGCGCCCGGTCTTTTATGGGGCGGTGGCCTGCTTTTTCCTCACCGCTCTGCTGGAGTGCTTTCTCCGCCTGCCGCGGCCTGCGTCCGCGCCCCGGACCGGCCTGGCCGCCCTTCTCCGGCAGGACTTTGCCGTCACCCTCCGCTTTCTGCGCCGGGAGCAGCCGGCTATTCTGGGGCTGCTGGGCCTTTCAGCCCTTGCCAGTATGCTCATCGCCGGGGCGCTGGTGGTGGGCTTCCCCTATCTGGTGCGGACGGTGCTGGGGCTTTCGGCCCGCCACTACGGCGCGGCCGAGAGCGCCATGGGGGTGGCCGCCATCCTGGGCGGGGCGCTCGTCACCCTGCTGGCAGGGCGGCTGCGCCCCCGCCACCTCGCCCCCGTGTTCGTACTGGTGGGGCTCTGCCTGCTGCCCGCGGGCGCGGCCTTTTTGCTGCCGCTGGGAGCGCTGGCCCGCTATTGGGTCCTGCTGGTTTTGTTCTGCGGCTGCCAGCTGGGGTGCAGCGTCTTTTCCATCTACGCTGCCACCCTGATCCAAAGCCGCACCCCTGCCGCCCTGATGGGCAAGGTGATGTCCTGCGTTTTCACCCTGGCGATGTGCGCCCAGCCGCTGGGACAGGTGCTCTACGGCGCCCTCTTTGACCGGCTGGCGCCCCAGTGGGTCCTGCTGCCCAGCGGGCTGCTGCTGTGTGCGGTGGGGCTGTTCTCGGCGGGGTTCTTCCGCCGGATGGATGCCCCGCCCGCCTCTTGACGCCGCGCGGCGGCGGGATTATAATAGAGCCGGAAAAACTGAAGACCCCTGGGGAGCTTGTGTGGACAGGCTGAGAGGAAGGAATCACCTTCGACCCATAACCTGATGCGGATAATGCCGCCGTAGGAAGCTGTGGTAGTTGCACTTTTGACCGGGAGACGCCGTTTCAGGGCGTCTCCCGTTTTTTTGCGCCGGGCCCGCCGCCCTGCCGGGCCGATCTTTTTCAACAAAGGAGTTGTCACCATGAAACACACCCGCATCCAAAAGCTGACCCTTGCCGGCCTGTTCTGCGCCATCGCTGTGGTGGGCAGTATGTTCTCCTTCCCCATGTTCGGCAGCAAGTGCGCCCCCATCCAGCACATGATCAACGTCCTGTGCGCGGTCCTGCTGGGGCCGTACTACGGCGTCGGGGTGGCCTTCGGGGCCAGCCTGATCCGCAACCTGACCGGGCTGGGCAGCCTGATGGCCTTTCCCGGCAGCATGGTGGGCGCGCTGCTGTGCGGCCTTGTCTACCACAAGACCCATAACCTGCTGCTGACCCTGCTGGGCGAAGTGTTCGGCACCGCGGTGCTGGGCGGCCTGTGCGCCTACCCCGTCTCCATCCTGCTGATGGGCAACAGCGCCGGCGAGATCGCCTTCTACGCCTACATCGTGCCCTTCCTGGTGTCCACGGCGGCCGGCTCGGTCATTTCGGGCGTGCTGGTCTGCGCGCTGCAGAACACCGGCGCGCTGGGCCGGATGCAGCACAAGCTCTCGCAGTGAGGGGCGCGGCCATGCTGGGCTCCCTGCTGCAGGCGGTGCGGCAGACGCACCCCCTGATCCACTGCATCACCAACTACGTCACCATCAACGACTGCGCCAACATCCTGCTGGCGGCGGGGGCCTCCCCCATCATGGCCGACGCCCCGGAGGAGGCCGCCGCGGTCACCGCCCGCAGCCAGGGGCTGACCCTCAACCTGGGCACCCTCCACGCCGAACGCATCCCGGCCATGCTGGCCTCAGGCCGGCAGGCCAATGCAAGCGGCATCCCGGCTGTGCTCGACCCGGTGGGCGCGGGGGTGTCCGCCTTCCGGGCCGGGGCTGCCCGGCAGCTGCTGGAAGCAGTGCAGTTTGCCGTCATCCGGGGCAACCTGTCCGAGATACGGGCTCTGGCCGACGCCGGCAGCCACGCCTGCGGGGTGGACGCCGGGGACAGCCTGACCCCGCAGACCCTGGACGCCTGCCTGGAACTGGCCGGGCAGCTGTCCCGCCGCACCGGCGCTGTGGTGGCCGTCACCGGCGAGACCGACCTTGTCACCGACGGCGAGACGGCTTACTGCATCCACAACGGACACCCCATGATGCGCAGCGTCACCGGCACGGGGTGCCAGCTCTCCTGCCTGACAGCTGCCTTTGTGGCCGCCAGCCCCGGCCAGCCTTTGCAGGCCGCCGCGGCCGCCGTCTGCGCCATGGGGCTGTGCGGGGAGACCGCCTATGCGCGCCTCTCCCCCGCCGACGGCAACGCCGCCTACCGGGACAAGATCCTGGACGCAGTTTACCGGCTGACCCCCGCCCAGCTGGAGGAAGGAGCGCGCTATGAACTTCGATAAACACAGCCTGCGGCTTTACGCCGTCACCGACCGCGCCTGGGTGGGCCGGCAGACCCTGTGCCAGCAGGTGGAAGCCGCCCTGCAGGGGGGCGTCACCTGCGTCCAGCTGCGGGAAAAGCATCTGGGCCGGGACGCCTTCCTGGCCGAAGCCAAACAGATCTGCGCCCTCTGCCGCCGGTACGGCGTGCCCTTCATCGTCAACGACGATTTGGACGTCGCCCTGGCCTGCGGCGCGGCCGGCATCCATGTGGGGCAGGACGATATGCCCGCCGCCGAAGTCCGCCGCCGGGCGGGCCGCCGGCTGATCGTCGGGGTCTCGGCCCACACGCCGGAGGAAGCCCGCCTGGCCGAGGCCGCCGGTGCGGATTACCTTGGCGCGGGGGCGGTCTTTGGCTCCGCCACCAAGACGGACGCCTCCCTGCTCACCCCTGCCGGGCTGCAGGCCGTCTGCGCGGCGGTGCATATCCCGGTGGTGGCCATCGGCGGCGTGAACGCCCGGAACATCCTGCAGCTGCAGGGCAGCGGCGCGGCCGGGGCGGCTGTCGTCTCAGGCATTTTCGGCGCGCCGGACATCACCGCCGCCTGCCGGGAGCTGCGGGCCCTGGCGGACACTATGGTGCAGGGCGGCCCGCCCTGCCGAAAGGAGCACTTATGAACACAGCACTCACCATTGCCGGCAGCGATTCCAGCGGCGGCGCCGGCATCCAGGCCGACCTCAAGACCATGACCATGAACGGCGTGTTCGGTATGTCGGCCATCACCGCGCTGACCGCCCAGAACACCACCGGCGTGCAGGGCATTCTGGAAGTGCCCCCCGCCTTTCTGGCCCAGCAGCTGGACGCCGTCTTTACCGACATCCGCCCCGACGCGGTCAAGATCGGGATGGTCTCCTCCCCCGCGCTGATCGAGACGATCGGGGAGCGGCTGCGCTTTTACGGGGCGCAGAACATCGTGCTGGACCCTGTGATGGTGGCCACCAGCGGGGCCCGGCTGATCCAGCCCGAAGCGGTGGAGACCCTCGAGCGCGTCCTGCTGCCCACGGCCCTGGTAGCCACCCCCAACATCCACGAGGCCGAGCTTTTGTCGGGCATGACCATCGACGGCCGGCCCGCCATGGAGGAGGCTGCCCGCCGGATCGGCAAGTGGTACGGCTGCGCGGTGCTGCTCAAGGGCGGCCACAGCGTGCAGGACGCCAACGACCTGCTGTACGCCGGAGATCGGCTGCACTGGTTTGAGGGCAGGCGGATCGCCAACCCCAACACCCACGGCACCGGCTGCACCCTGTCCAGCGCCATTGCCGCCAACCTGGCCAAAGGGTTTGACCTGGCCGCGTCGGTGGAGCGGGCCAAAGCCTACCTGACCGGGGCGCTGGCCGCCATGCTGGACCTGGGCCAGGGCAGCGGCCCCATGAACCACGCCTGGACCCTGCAGGGCGATTTTGCCCAGCAGGCGGATTGAATCACAAAAAGGAGAAACAACATGAGCGAACGGAACTACGCGACCCAGATGGACGCCGCCCGCCGGGGCATCGTCACCCCGGAACTGGAGACGGTGGCCCGCAAGGAGCGGATGACGGCGGAGGAACTGCTGCCCCTGGTGGCAAGCGGCAAGGTGGTCATCCCCGCCAACCGGCTGCACACCTGCCTGGACCCCGAGGGCATCGGCTCGATGCTGCGGACCAAGATCAACGTCAACCTGGGCGTCTCGCGGGACTGCAAGGACTACGACGTCGAGATGCAGAAGGTGCTCTCGGCGGTCAAGATGGGCGGCGACGCCATCATGGACCTGTCCAGCCACGGCAACACCCAGCCTTTCCGCCGGAAGCTGACCCACGAGTGCCCGGTGATGATCGGCACCGTGCCGGTGTACGACAGCGTCATCCACTACCAGCGCGACCTCGACACCCTCACCGCGAATGACTTCATCGACGTGATCCGCCTCCACGCGGAGGACGGCGTGGACTTCGTCACCCTCCACTGCGGCATCACCCGCGAGACCATCGACCAGATCCGCCACCACAAGCGGAAGATGAACATCGTCTCCCGCGGCGGGTCGCTGGTGTTCGCCTGGATGTGCATGACCGGCCAGGAGAACCCCTTCTACGAATACTACGACGAAATTTTGGACATCTGCCGGGAATACGATGTGACCATCTCGCTGGGGGACGCCTGCCGGCCCGGCTGCCTGGCCGACGCCACCGACGTCTGCCAGATCAACGAGCTGGTCCGGCTGGGCGAACTGACCCGCCGCGCCTGGGAAAAGGACGTGCAGGTCCTGGTGGAAGGCCCCGGCCATGTCCCCATGGACCAGATCGCCGCCAATATGCAGGTGCAGCAGACCATCTGCAAGGGCGCGCCCTTCTATGTGCTGGGCCCCCTGGTCACCGACATCGCCCCCGGCTACGACCACATCACCGCGGCCATTGGCGGGGCCATCGCCGCCATGAACGGCGCGGCTTTCCTGTGCTACGTCACCCCCGCCGAGCATCTGGCTCTGCCCAACCTGGAGGACGTCAAGCAGGGCATCATCGCCAGCCGCATCGCCGCCCACGCCGCCGACATCGCCAAGGGGGTGCGCGGGGCCCGGGAGATCGACGACCGGATGGGCGACGCCCGCCGCGCCCTGGACTGGGAGGCCCAGTGGGCCTGCGCCCTCGACCCCGAGACGGCCAAGGCCATCCGGGCCGACCGCTCCCCCGAGCACGACGACACCTGTTCCATGTGCGGCAAGTTCTGCGCGGTGCGCAGCATGAACAAGGCCCTCAACGGCGAGCACATCGACATTCTGTGACGCCCGCAGGCTCTTTCAGGGGCCTCTTTTAGCTGTAAAGCATTTATACTATACAGCTATTCAAATCGTTCCATCGTGCTTTATTAAAAATGCAAACAAAAGCGGCAGGCCGGTGTATCCAGCCTGCCGCTTTGCTTTTTTCTTGCCGGGCACAGCCCCCCGGTCAGCCTTCCGGCGTCTTTCGGACGGCTGTGCCGTCGGCCTGGCGGTAATACCAGCCCTCTGCATCCCAGCGCCAGCCCTCCGGCGAGACGCCCTTTTCCTGGTAGACCGAAAGGCCCAGCGCGTCCCGCGTGGCGTCGTCCTGGAAGTGCCACCACTCGCTGGTCAGCGGGTCGAAGCCCGCCTCCAGCATATAGTCCGCCAGCAAATCGGCGCTGTCGTTGTTGCGGGTCAGGACCGCGTAGTGGCTCAGGTCGTGCATGGCGGTCTGCATTTGCAGTTCCTCCCGGGTGTCCAGCCGCTCAAGGGTCAGGTCCATGGCGATGCCCAGGTTGTGGGTGGAGCCATACTGCGCCAGAAAGCTGCCCAACCGGTAACGGCCCCCTGTCATCAGCAGGTAGTAGGTCAGGTACTGCTGCGGCTCCTGCTCTGCCGGGGGCGCTTCCTCCGGCAGGGGCGTTTCGGCCGCGGGGGCCTGCGGGGAGCTGGACGCCGCCGGCGGCGCCGTCACTTCGGATACAGCTTCCTCCGCCGGGCTTTCCTGCGTCCCAAAGAGCCAGCTGTTTTCCGCCGGGGTCGGCTGCGCCGCGTCCTGTCCGCCCTCTGCGGGGGCTGCGGCTTCCTGCCGGGCCAGCAGCTCGGACAGCAGAGGGATATCCGGCAGATCGTCCACCGGCTTGCCGGTAAAGGTCTCGTCGGGGATGGGGTCGTTCAGGTGCTGCTCCGCCACCCGGTAGATCTCGGTGCTGGCCTCCCGCGGGCGGTAGGCGTCGTAGATCTTCAGCCGGTAGCCGTCCGCGCGGGCGGCCTGTGCCGCCGCGGCCAGCTTTTGGGCGCAGGGATAGAGCAGGGGCACCAGGTACTCCCCCTCCTCCAGCCGGACGTGCTCATAACCGGTGACCACCGTGCCGGTGACGGTGGGGATCTCGTATCCATGGACCATATAAAGCGAGCTGTAGCTGTTGGTGATGTCATAGGCGCACAGCTCGCCCATATAGTCGGGCAGGTTGATGAGGCAGTAACGGCTGTCGATGTAGCCGCGGACGCCGTCCCGGGTGAGGACATAAAAGAGGCCCTCCGCCTCGTCCAGCACACAGCAGGCCGACACGGCGGAGACCGTGCCCAGCACCTCCCGGCGGCTGGCATCCCGGTACAGTTCCAGGTCCTGGATGGGCCATACTGTGGCGTAAAGAGCGGAGAGCCCCGTAGTCAAAGCCAGCTCGCCGGACTGCGAAGGGGCCCCTTCCGCCCCCGCTTTGCGGGAAACGACCCGCAGGCGGTACGCGGTGCCTGCCCCCAACCGGACGTCACAGCCGGGGCTCTCGCTGCACTCTACCCGGCACAGGTCCTGCCAGGCGGGCACATCCTCCGAGCAGTATTGCAGAAGATAGTAGTCCCCCTGGGCCTCGTTCCAGGTAAAGCGGTAGAAATTGTCCCCCCGCGGCTCGGCGCTGACATGGATCACATGGTCCAGAAAGTCGCTGCGCTGGAACGATACGGGCTCCGAGAGGGGGCCGCAAAACACCACGTCCCCCTCCCGGCAGCCGTATCCCCCCACAAACTGGAGGGTCTCGCCGTAGGCGGGCATAGGAAGTTCCCCCTCGCCGCCCACCGGCAGACTGTACACAGAGGCGTCCGGCCGGGCGGTCAGGCGGGCCGCACCGCCCTCCCCGATCCGATAGAGGAGATAGACATCCCCGCCGGTCCCCTTCCAGCTGAAACGCAGATTTTTGGAGCGGTCCACCTGGGCGTCAAAGGCGTCCAGAACGGGCCAGTTCACGGCGGCCAGGTCCTCCACCTGCCAGGTGTGGGCCGCGCCGCGGCGGCCGGTGCGGGCGGGCTGGACCCGCACCGTCAGGCTGCCCGCCTCTGCGGCAGGCAGCTGGCAGCCGGGCTCCGCCGTCTCTCCCTCATAGACGGTCTGGCCCGCACACTCAGCCCGCACCCAATAGGAGCCGGCGCTCTCCACCTCCGGCCAGGAGGCCAGCAGGCTCCCGTCCGTCTGGCGGGTCAGGATCAGTTCGGCCCCTTTGGCAAACCGGAGGCTGCCGTGAAAGAGATACAGCCCGCCGGCAGCCAGCGCCGCCACAGCAGCGGCCGCCGCAAGCCCCAGCGCAGCCTTCTGCAGGGCGCTCAGAGGGCGGGCTTTGCCCTTTGTCTTGTTCAGCATACGCCTTTTCAGAACACATCCTCCACACGTTCAGATCCGTCGGTACCGCGGAAGGTGTAGACGGTGAAGCCGTCATAATACCAGATGCCGTCCTCCCCGTCCCCGATGCAGCTGGTGGCGTACTCGGTGGAGGTGGGCTGCCCGATGGCTGCCGCCAGCTCGGCGGCGCTGCGGCCCACATAGCTCAGGGCGATCTCCTTCGGGGAGCCCTGCGCCTCAGGCGCGGCAGGCTCTGCCGCCGGTGCTTCGCTGGCCGCAGGGGCCGGTTCCGGCTGGGCGGCGGGCTGCTCCTGGCTGGAGACGGACGCCGCCTGTGCCGCGGGCGCGGGTTCCGCCGCCGGGGCAGGGCTGCTGTTCTCAGCCGGCGCAGAGGACGCCGGGGCCTCGGCCTCGCTGGCCGCCTCCGGCTCGGATGCGGCTTCCTCCGGCTCTGCCTCTGCCTTGGAAGACGCGGCGGAGGCGGCCGCTTCGCTCGAAGCGGAAGTGCTCCCGGCCTCGCTGGGGGCGGCGGATGCTGCCGCCTGCACCGAGGAAGCCGGCGCTTCGGCGCTGGCCGTGGTCTGGCTGCAGGCCGTGCTCATCAGGGCGCACGCCGCGCAGAGGACAAAAGCCGTGCACTGTACAAAGAATCGTTTCATACTGTCAAATCCTTTCTTCTCAGGCAACATTCAGCAGGGCCGAAACGGCCCCTGGCTGGCAACATTTATTCCGCCGCTTCCAGCGCGACCGTGCAGGACTGCCACACGCCCTGGCAGGACACCGCCAGTTCCAGCGGCTGGCCTGCCGCCGCGGCGGGCAGGTAGGCGGTGAAGGGGCACTCCCCCTCCCCTGCCGGCAAGGCCTCGTAGACCTGGCCGCCGGCCCGCAGGTAAATGGGGGAATCCACATCCATCGCCGGGCACCGGATGACGCCGCTGACCTCCACATACCCCTCCAGTTCGCTGCTGGGGGCGGCGGCGGCGGCCTCTACCGCGCCATCGGCCTGCCAGCCGGCGGAAGCGTCCTCCCGCTGGGGCGCGGGCATGACGGCGGGCCGCTGGACCAGCCAGCGCAGGTTCCGCTCTACGATCTCCACCACCAGGGTGCCGGCCTGTTCCCGTTCCAGATAGGTCAGGTTATAGGGCATAGCCTGGGAGAAGCAGGCCGCGCCGTACCGCTCGGCCAGGAAGGGATAGAGGGCGTTCCCGAAGGAATCCCGGAACATCAGCAGGCTGCCCGTCTCCCCCTCGTTTTGGGTGCGGATGGTGATGTCCTCCGCCGAGCGCAGGCCATTGGGATAGGTAAAGCGGAACGCCCGGTCAAAGACGGCGTCGTCCTCGAGCAGATCGCCCGCCGGGTAGACCATCTCGTACAGGTCCCCCTTATGAGTGGGGGCGGTCTGATAGGGCTGGCCCCAGAAGGGGTCCTCCGGTTTGCCCAGCGCGCTGCTGATGGCGTCCCCGGCCAGGGCGGCCCCCAGGGTGTTCCAATGGCTGTCGGTGCGGAAATAGAGGGTCTGCTCCTGCCCGCCCAGCAGGGCGAACAGGTCAAGATAGGGCACGCCCATTTCCTCCAGCCGGCCGGCGATGCGCTGGGCGTTGCCCGCCGCGCCCGAGCGCTGGTAGCGGGCGGGCATGGCCTCGGGGTAAAGGCTGTTTTTATTGGGTGCCACCGTGAACAGGAACTGCGCCCCACGCTCCTGGCAGTATTCCTGCATCAGGGCCAGGACGCGGGCCGCGGCCCAGCATTCCCGCTCGGTCATCAGGCCGGCGCCCTGGTAATCCGGCAGGGTATCGGCATAGTAGAGCCAGCCGTCCGCCCCGAGGACCACGTCCTCGCTGGGCAGGGTGCCGAACAGGGCCCCGCACAGCCGCGCATGGAGAGTGATAAGTTCATGCCGGAACGCAATGTGATCGGACAGCCAGCTGGAAAGCTCGCTGAAATAGCTCTTGTTCCAGCTGCCGTCGGCGTTTTGGAGGGCGGGCATGGCCGTCAGATGCTCGTTGCCCACCGCCTCCTCGGCCGGGGCTGCCAGCATCCCGGCGCTGGGCAGCAGGCACAGGCAGAGGAACAGCCCCACAAAGGCCGCAAGGCCCCATCGCGCAAGTTTTTTCATCTGCCCGCCTCCTTAAAACTGGAAATAGATGAACGGTACAAAGCTGGCCGCCGACAGGTGGACAAGATCCAGCCCGAACAGCGCCAGCGCCGCCGGGTAAGAGGCAGCTTCCAGAATGGGGTGTTTTGCCGCCCACTGCTTGACGCGGTCCAGCCAGGGCAGGCAGCCGATGCACCCTGCCGCCAGCACCCACAGGTGGAGGGGGCTGGCCAAAGATGCCAGCGCGGCGGCACTCTCCGCCGTCACCGCAAAGCCGGTGAACATACTGCGGATGATCTCCGCCGCCTGGCCCAGGGTGGCCGCCCGGAAAAAGACGAAGCCCACCACCGCCACCAGCAGGGTGTACAGATGGCCCAGCCACCGCGCTGGCCTGCCGTGCCGTCCCGCCGGACGGAGCCGGTCCTCCGCCACCAGGAAAACCCCGTGCCACAGCCCCCAGACCACATAGGTCCAGCTGGCCCCGTGCCACAGGCCGGTGCAGAAAAAGACGATCAGCTTGTTGCAGTAGGTGCGCGCTTTCCCCTTCCGGTTGCCGCCCAGCGGGATATACAGGTAATCCCGGAACCAGGTGGACAGGGAGATGTGCCAGCGCCGCCAGAACTCCTTGACCGAGGCGGCGGCGTAGGGATAGCGGAAGTTCTCCTTGAAGTGGAAGCCGAAGATCCACCCCAGGCCGATGGCCATGTCGCTGTAGCCGCTGAAATCAAAGTAGATCTGCAGCGCATAGCCCACCGCCCCCAGCCAGGCCAGGCGGAAATCCAGCTGGCCGGCTTCCAGCGCAAAGACGGCGTTCACCATCCCGGCGGCCGTGTCCGAGAGCAGCAGCTTTTTGGTCAGCCCTAGGATGAACCGCCGCACCCCGCGGGCCGTCCCGTCCAGGGTGACGGCGCGGCAGTGCAGCTCCCCGGCCACATCCTGGTATTTCAGAATGGGCCCGGCCACCAGCCTTGGGAACAGGCAGATGTACAAAAGCAGGTCGAAGAAGCTGCGGGTCGCAAGGGACTTATCCCGGTAGACGTCGATGACGTAGGACAGCCCCTGAAAGGTGAAAAAGGAGATGCCGAGGGGCAGAGCCACCGCCGGGACCGGCAGGGACACGCCCAGCAGCAGGCTGAGATTCTCCGCCAGAAAGCCCAGATACTTGTAAAAGGCCAGGACCCCGAGGTTGCCCGCCACAGCCGCCCACAACACAAGCCGGCTCCAGCGCCAAGGGCGGGCCGCCAGCAGGCCCGCAGCGTAGTTGAACAGCACAGACCCCAGCAACAGCAGCAGGTGCGCGGGGTCCCCAAAGGCGTAAAACAGCAAACTTGCCGCCGCCAGCAGAATGTTCCTGCCGCGCACCCCCGGGATCGCCCAGTTCAGGATGCAGACGGCGGGCAGAAAAACGCAGACAAAAATGACAGAACTAAATGCCATGGGTCAGCGGTCCCCCTTCCGTGCTCACTGGGGGAAGGTATAGACGAACGGCGCGGACGCGGTGGTCATCTTGAACAGGTCCAGGTCCCGCTTGTTGGCGTAGCGGTACCGGTAGGCGTATTCCAGCTCCACGTCAAAGAGGTAGGTCTGGCCGTCCGCCCAGGGCATGATGACCCAGGCGTGGTCCTTGTTGTCGTAGCCCACGCCGCCCGAGACCGGGTAAGCCTCGTACCCCAGCTGCCGGGCCAGGTACAGGAACGCCCCGGCAAAGCTGTAGCAGTTGCCCCGGTTGTTTTCAAAGAAGAACTGCGCCTCCTCCATGGCCCAGTCCACGCTGCCACGCGCCCGGTGGCTGCGGGCCAGATAGCGGCCGTGGTCCCGGACGTAGAGGTAAGCGGCCCGGAGCCGCTGTTCCTGGCTCATGGAATCGTTGGTGCACTGGGCCAGCACCTGCTTGACATAGCCGTCCAGCTGGGCGTTGCCCGAGGTGTAGCGGCCGTCAGGGCCGAACTCCAGCCCTTTCCAGACGCCGCTGGTCAGAAATTCCGCTCCATCGGCAGGGACGCAGTACAGCTCGCTGCCATAGATATAGGTACCGGCAGTGTGGCATTCAAAACTGTAGCCATCGGGCAGGACGTGGTAGAGCCTGCCCTCGATGGTCACAAAACCGGGCTGGAAGGTGTCGATGCTCTGCCCGTCCGAGCTGTAACAGAGGGACGAGCCCACTACCGAGAACCCCACGGGCACCTGGGTAAAGGTGACGCCGTCCGGCTCCACATGGTAGAGTTTGCCCTCCACCGTCACAAAGCCCGGCGCAAACTGGTCGTAGACCCCCGGCCGGGAGCAATAGTGCAGCTGCCCGTCCACGGTGACGAACCCGGTCCGGGGCGCGCCCAGGCTGTCCCAAAAGGCCAGCAGGGTGTCGATGCAGTTTTCTTCCCCGGCCGGCTGGGCCGCGGCGGAGACGGGCCCGCCCTCGGCCGCCTGAGCCGCACAGACCGGCGACGCCAGCACCGCCGCACACACACAACAAAGCCCTACCGCAAATTTCCTTCTCATAGTGTATGTCACCTCGTCTCACATGCTTCATCCAGAAAAAATGTATAGTCAAATTATAACAATTTCCGACCTTCATTGCATCATGGATGTAATATTTTGCATAGCATATGTAATAGAATGCAGCATTTCCCCGCACTGCACAGAAAAAGCCGGGCCCACAGGGCCCGGCTCGCAGCGTGTTCGATTTTCGTTCTTGGGTTAGTCCTCGGGGGTGTCGTCCTTGGGGATGATGAGGTTCAGCACAAAGACGATGAGGAAGGAGACCACCAGGCTGCTGCCGAAGATGTTGCGCAGCAGCTGGGGCACAAACTGCAGGATCTCGGGGGATGCGTCGATGCCCAGGCCGATGGCCAGAGCGATGCCCACGATCATCCGGTTGCGGTAGTTCAGGGGCTGCTCGTTCAGCAGCTGGATGCCCGACATGGTGATGGCCGCAAAGACGGTGACCGTCGCGCCGCCCAGCACCGGCTGGGGAATGGTGGCCATCAGGCCGCTGAACTTGGGGAAGATGCCGGCCAGCAGCATGATGACGCCCACCATGCTGAACACCCGGCGCGCCACCACCTTAGTGGTGCAGATCAGGCCCACGTTCTGGCTGTAGGGATCGGTGGGCAGGCCGCCGATCACCGAGCCGATCATGCCGCAGATGGCCTGGCCCTTGATGGCTCCGCCCAGCTCCTGGTCGGTGGCCTGACGGCCGAAGCCGCCCATGGCCGTGGAGGACACGTCGCCGATGGTCTGCACGGCCTGGACCATGTACATCAGGATCATCATGACGATGGCGTCCAGATGGAACTCCAGCCCGAAGTAGAAGGGCCGGGGCAGGGCGAACCAGGAGGCCGTCTCAAAGTCGGCGAAGCTGACCACACCGCCCATCAGCAGGGCGGCCACATAGCCCACCACGATGCCGATCAGCATACCGGACGCCTTGATCAGCCCCTTGCCGAAGAAGTTGCAGGCCAGGGTGACGATCAGCGTCAGGATGGCCAGGAACCAGAACTTGCCGGAACCGAAGGTGCCGTCGGCCTGGGCCGCCGAACCGCCGCCGATGTAGCCGATGGCCGTCTTGTACAGGGACAGGCCGATGCTCATGACCACCGTGCCGCTGACGATGGGCGGGAAGAATTTGCGGATCTTGCCGATGAACATACCCACAAAGATAGATACAAAGCCCGCCACCAGCTGGGAGCCGAAGATGGCCGCAATGCCGTACTGCTGGCCGATGATGGTCAGGATGGGCATATAGGCGAAGGCCACGCCCATGACGTTGGGCATCTTCATGCCGAAGCCGAACACCGGGAACAACTGCAGCAAAGTGGTGATGCCGCCGATGATCATGGCCGCCTGGGTCAGCATGATCTTCTCCTCCGCAGACAGGCCGCAGGTGCCCGCGATCAGCATGGGCGGGGTGATGTTGCCGATCAGCATGGCCAGCACATGCTGCATCGCCTGGGGGAATGCCGCGCCCCAGGAGGGCTTGCCGTCGAATTTCAGCAATTCGGCGTTGTTTTTGGTCAGATTGCTCATGAATTAGCCTCACTTTCCAAGGTTGCTTCAAAAATGCCAACAGTGGACAGTATATCCCAAAAAGCGACAGAAAGCAAGGTCAAAATAAGTCATACTTATGTGTAATACTTACTTTCAAGCAAGACCAGATCCTCCCGGCGGTCGACGTCCCGCAGTTCGTCCGGGCCGGCGGCCGGGACGCAGCGGACCCGCTCGGGCCAGCGCCGGACCACCGCGCCGCCCCCCTGCCCCTCGGGCAGGCTGGCCAGCTCCGCAAAGGCCCACGCCGGAAAAAGGACCGGCGCGCCCGGCTGGCCCTGCCATGCGGGCCGCCAGATGGGCCCCGGCGCGCAGGCGGCGCAGAGGGCCAGGCAGGCCACCGTCTCCCGCCGGAGCAAAGGCTGGTCGGCGGGACAGAACAGGCACCCGTCCAGCGGCGGCGCGCCATGCCCGGCCAGAGCTTCGAGCCCCAGCCGGACGGTGTCGCTGCGGCTGGGCTGGCTGTGCAGGACCGTCTCGACCCCCTGCGCCCGGCACAGAGCCGCGGCGGCCGGGTCCCGTGTGACCACCACCCGGCGGGCAAACAGGCCGCCGGTGGCGTCCAGCGCGTACTGAAGCAGGGGTTTGCCGTGCAGCCGGGCCAGCAGCTTGCCGCCCCCGAACCGCCGCCCCAGCCCCGACGCCATGATGACGCACCCCAGCCGCCCGTAAGGGGCGTCCAGGTCCACGCAGAACACGTCCGGCCTCTGGCAGAGCGCCTGCAGGAAAGGCAGGTCCTGCTTTCGGACCGCCGCCAGCAGCCGCCTGCGCTCCATCAGAGCCAGCAGGGCGGCGCAGTAGTCGGGGCAGGTCGTTTCCAGATAGCCCACCTCGTCCACCGAGGCCCACTCCCCTGCCGCGGCCCCGGCCCGGGCCAGCGCCGGCACGCCCAAGGCGCGGAAGGCTTTTTCCACCGGGCGCATCCGGTTTTCCGGGCCGGGCAGGCCGGGGTCGAACACCCCCACCGCCGCCCAGGCGCCCGAGCCGTTCTCCTGCAGGCGGACTTCCCGCCCCGGCTCGGCCCAGGTGGTCACGCCGGGCAGAGGCCCTTCCGCCAGCAGGGCGGCCAGAGCGTTCCGCAATGTGGTCTTGCCGCGGCCGCGGCCGCCGGTCAGCAGCAGGTGCCGCTTACCGCTGCTCTGGAAAGAAGTCCAGATACAGCCGGCGTCCGGCCTCGGCACAGGCGTCCCGATAGGCTTCATAGCGCTGGAGCCACTCCTTTCCTTCCGGGGTCAGGCTGCTGCCCCCGCCGTCTCTGCCGCCGGCGGTGCGGGTGGTCAGGGCAAACCCCAGCGCCGCCTCCGCATGGCGGACCAGTTTCAGGGCCTTGGTGTAGGCCATCCCCATGGACTGGGCCGCCGCCCGCAGCGAACCGGTCTTTTCCACCGCGTGCAGCAGGCGGCAGGGGCCTTCCCCGAAAAACTTTTCCCCCGCTTCGTCCAAAAAAAGCACTCTCGTCACTGCTTTCATTCTGTTTCCCTCTCCGGTTCTTTCAGCATGACCAGCTGGGCGCGGCCGGCCCGGTCCCGGCACCGGCAGAGGCTGACCGCCCCGTACACCGCCGCCAGCTGGCGCTCCATTTCTTCCAGCGGATCGGCCGCCGGGGCCAGCACCGCCTGCGCCCGCCCCTGCGCCAGCACCACCAGCCGGTCGCAGCAGTTCAGGGCCAGGGCCGGGTCATGGAGGGTGACAAGGGCCGCCCGGCGCGCCTGCCGCACCCAGCTGCGCAGCAGCTCCAGCATCCGGTAGCGGTAGCGGAAATCGAGGGCGCTTTCGGGCTCGTCCAACAGCAGCAGCTGCCCGCCGGCCGCCAGGGTCCGGGCCAGGATACACAGCTGCTTTTGCCCCTCGCTGAGATGGAGGTAGTTTTCCTCCTCCCGGCCGGCCAGCCCCACCTGGGCCAGGGCGGCCCGCGCCTTGTCCCGCATGGCGAGGGTGGGCCGTTCCAGCAGCCCGAGCTGGGGGTTGAAGCCCATCAGCACCACTTCCAGCGCCGACAGGTCCACCGAAATGCCGCTGCGCTGGGGGATGTAGCTGCACCGCCGGGCCAGCTGCCGGGGGCTCAGCCCTTCCAGCGGCAAGCCGTCCAGGGTGCAGCTGCCGGTGTGGGGCAGGATGCCGCAGACGGCTTTGAGCAAGGTGGTCTTGCCGCTGCCGTTGGCCCCCAGCACCCCCACTATCTGCCCGGCTTCGGCCTGCAGGGAAACGCCCCGCAAAACCTGCCGGCCGCCATACCCCGCCGCCAGGGCTTCGACTTGCAAAAAGCTCATGCCTCCCGCCTCCCTTTCACGATCAGAAAGAGCAGGAAGGGCGCGCCCAGCAGACTGGTGAAGATGCTCACCGGCAGCTCGGCGGCGGCCACGCTGCGGGCCAGGATGTCCGCGCCGGTCAGCAGGATGCCCCCCAGCAGCCCGCCCAGCAGCATGGTCCCGGGGCCGCTGCGCCGGGTGAGCAGCCGGGCACCGTGGGGGGCCAGCAGCCCCACAAAGCTGATGAGGCCCGACAGGCTGACCACGCAGGAGACGGCCAGCGTGGCCGTCAGCAGGACTGCCACCCGCAGCCGGCCCACCGCCACGCCCAGCATCCGGGCTTCCCCTTCCTCGGCGGAAAGGAGGATGATCTGGCGGTGCAGCAAAAACAGCGCGCCCACGCAGACTGCGCAGAGGGCGAGGTTGCCGCCGATGGCATAGCCGCTGACGCCGTTCAGGCTGCCCATGATCCAGTATTCGATGCTGGCAAGCTCCCGCTCGGGGTCGGCCGTCAGTTTGAGGCACATGAGGGCGGTCTGGGCCAGGGAGTGGACCGCAATGCCCGCCAGCACGATGGTGCTGTGCCGGCCGGCCCGGTCCAGCGAGGACAGGGCCAACGCCAGCCCCACCGCCGCCAGCGCCCCCGCAAAGGAAGCCGCTGTCACCGCGGCCGCCCCGGACAAAAACAGGATGCCGGCGGCCGCCCCGGCGCTGGCCCCGGACGACACGCCGATCACATCGGGCGAGGCCAGCGGGTTGCGGAACACCGTCTGATACACAAAGCCCGCCGCCCCCAGCGCAAAGCCGCCGGCTGCGCCTACCGCCGTCCGGCTGGCCCGCAGGGTCCAGAACACCCGCAGCTGCATCTCCTCCCCTGCCAGCAGGCCGGACAGGGTGAGGGGATATTTCCCGATGAATAAACTGGCAGCAGCCAGGGCGGCAAGCAAAACCGCCCCGGCTGCGCACAAAACTTTAGTTCTCGCTGTAGGTGAAACCATAGAACGTCTCATAGAACTCGTTGATGACGGCTGCGGCCTCGCCGGCCGGGCACTGCTCAGGGTGCAGGACCGACGCCAGCCAGACTGAACCCAGGATGCCGCTGGGCACCGGGCTGTCCCAGGCCTCGGCGTCGCCGGGGATCTGGACGACATGACCGTTCTCCACAGCCTTGCAGCCCGCGAGGCTGGGGTCGTTCAGGACGTCGTCCACCGTGTAGGAGGCGTCTGACGCCAGGACGATGTAGTCGGGGTCCCAGGCCAGGATCTGCTCATAGCTGACGTTGGCCCAATAGGTATCGGTAATCTCGGCCGCCGCGTTGACGCCCCCGGCCATGCGGATCATGTCGGCCTGGTACATGGCGTCGCCCGCGGTGGACAAAAAGTCCGAGTTGCCGGCCAGGTAGACGCTGGGCGTTTCCACGCCCTCCAGCGCCCCGGCCAGACGGGCTTCCTGCTCGTCGGCAAAGTCCAGCAGGGCGCCGGCCCGCTCACCGGTGTTGGTGGCCTCGCCGATCAGGGTGACGGCCTCGTTCAGCAGCTCCTGGTCCTCCGGGTTGACCACCAGGGCCGGGACGCCCATTTCGGCCAGAGTGTCGGCGCTGTCCTGCAGTTTCAGGGGCAGGATGACCAGGTCCGGCTCCAAAGCCAGGCACCCCTCCAGGTCGAACTCCTTGGCGGTGCCCACATTGGGCAGGTCCAGCAGCTCGGGGGCGCTGCGGGCGTAGATGGGCCGGCTGTCCGCCTTGGCCTCGATGCCCACCAGGTCGTCCTCCAGGCCCAGGGCGATGAGCAGGCTGGTGGAGATGTAATAGCCGCTGACCAGCTTTTCGGGCTGGGCCTCGATGGTCACTTCCCGCCCGGCCTGGTCGGTCAGGGTGACGGGATAGACGGTCGCAGCCGTCTCGCTGGAAGCTGCCGCTTCACTGGATGCCGCAGCTTCGCTGGAAGCCGCCGCGCTGGACACAGCGCTGGACGCCGTGTCCGCCTGTCCGCCGCAGGCGGCAAGGCTCAGGGCCATGGCCCCGGCCAGCGCCAGGGATACGATTCGGTTTAATCTCATGATGGTTCTCCTTCTCGTTGTAGTTTACAAACAACAACGCAATTATAACAATTTCCCTTCCCAAAAGCAAGGGGGGCTGTTATAATAAAAAAGTATGGACATTTTGCCGCGTGCCTGCGGAAAAGAGAAAAAGAAAAGGAACGTCTATGATCAAGATCCAAACCTATGTCCAGGCCCAGACCCTCGAGGAAGCCTGGCAGCTGAACCAGAAGCGCAGCGCCCGCATCCTGGGCGGGATGCTCTGGCTCAAGATGGAGAACCTCAACGTCTCCACCGCCATCGACCTGTGCCGCCTCGGCCTCGACGCCATCGAGGAGACGGACCAGCAGTTCACCCTGGGGGCCATGGTCACGCTGCGTCAGATCGAGCAGCACGCCGGCCTTGCCGCCTACACCCAGGGGGCCGCCGCCCGGGCGGTGCAGGACATCGTGGGGGTGCAGTTCCGCAACATGGCCACCCTGGGGGGCAGCCTGTGGAGCCGGTTCGGCTTTTCCGACCTGTTGACCTGGATGCTCTCGATGGACAGCTGGGTCGAGCTGTACAAGGGCGGGCTTATCCCGCTGGAACAGTTCGCCGCCATGCCCTACGACCGGGACCTGCTGGTCCGGGTCATCGTCCGCAAGACGCCGGGCCGCTTTGCCTACCAGGCCATGCGCAACCAGCGCACCGACATCCCGGTGCTGAACTGCGCCGTCTCGGTCCTGGACGGGACTTACCGCGCCGTGGTGGGCGCCCGCCCCGGCAAGGCCGTGGTCCTGCGGGATGAAACCGGCCTGCTGGCCGGGGGCGTCACCCCGGAAAGCGCCCAGGCGTTCGCCGCATGGGCGGCCGGGCAGGTCCCCACCGGCTCCAACAGCCGGGGCAGCGCCGCCTACCGCACCCACCTTGTCAAGGTGCTGGTCCGCCGGGCGCTGGAAGAAGTGGGAGGTATCACCGGATGATGGAAATCAAACTGACTTTGAACGGCAGGCCCCTGACCGCCCAGATCGAGCCGGACTGCCTGCTGATCGACTTTCTGCGCGCCCACGGGTGCCCCAGCGTCAAGCGCGGGTGCGAGACTTCGGGCTGCGGCCTGTGCACCGTCCTGGTGGACGGCAAGCCGGTCCTCTCCTGCTCCATGCTGGCGGCGCGGGCCGCGGGCCATGCGGTCCAGACGTTGGAGGGCCTGCAGGCCGAAGCCGCCGGTTTTGTGGGCTTCATCGCCCGGCAGGGCGCCGACCAGTGCGGCTTTTGCAACCCCGGCCTTGTGATGAACACCATCGCCCTGCTGCGGGAGAACCCCGACCCCACCGACGACGAGATCCGCGCGTACCTCGCCGGCAACCTCTGCCGCTGCTCGGGCTATGACGGGCAGCTGCGGGGCATCCGCGCCTATCTGGACAGCCGCAAGGAAGGAGGCCAGCCCCATGACTGAGAACCAGAGACAAGAGCGGGCCGGCCTGCACACCGTCAACCGGGCCGTCCCCAAAAAGGACTCCATGCAGCTTTTGCTGGGCAAGCCGGTCTACACCGACGACGTCGTCCCCAAAGACGCCCTCGTGGTCAAGATCCTGCGCTCCCCTCACGCCAACGCCATCGTTGAAGAGATCGACACCGCCGCGGCCCTTAAAATTCCCGGCGTAGCGGCGGTCTACACCTGGCAAGACGTGCCCCAGACCCGCTTTACCATTGCGGGCCAGACCTACCCCGAGCCCTCCCCCTACGACCGCCTGATCCTGGACCGGCACGTCCGCTTTTCGGGAGACGCGGTGGCCATCATCGCCGCCGAAAACGAGAAGGCCGCCCTGCGGGCCATGAAGGTCATCAAAGTCCAATACAAAGTGCTGGAGGCTGTGCTGGATATGCACACCGCCAAGGACAACCCCGTCCTCGTCCACCCGGAAGAGGACTGGTACCCGCCCTGCCCGGTGGGCGGCGACAACCGCCGCAACCTGGTGGCCAGCGACACCAGCGGCTCCGGCGATGTGGACGCCGTCCTGGCCAGCTGTGACATCGTGCTGGACCGCACCTACCACACCAAAGCCTTCAACCAGGCCATGATGGAGACTTTCCGCACCTACACCGAGCTGGACCGCTACGGGCGGCTCCACGTCATTTCCTCCACCCAGATCGTGTTCCATGTGCGGCGCATCCTGTCGCGGGCGCTGGGCATCCCCAAGAGCCGCATCCGGGTGGAAAAGCCCCGCATCGGCGGCGGCTTCGGGGCCAAGCAGACCGCGGTCTGCGAGGTCTACCCCGCCTTTGTCACGTTGCAGACAGGCCGCCCCGCCAAACTGATCTACACCCGGGAGGAAGCCCAGATCGCGGGCAGCCCCCGCCATGAGATGGAGGTGCACATCCGGCTGGGCGCCGACAACGACGGCCGCATCCGGGCCATCGACCTGTACACCCTGTCCAACACCGGCGCTTACAGCGAGCACGGCCCCACCACGGTGGGCCTGTCGGGCCACAAGGCCATCCCCCTCTACACCGGCAATCTGGAAGCCTACCGCTTCGGCTACGACGTGGTCTACACCAACCACCAGGCCGCCGGCGCTTACCGCGGCTACGGCGCGACCCAGGGCATCTACGCCTTGGAAACCATCGTCAACGAGCTGGCTGAGCGGCTGCACATCGACCCCACCCGCCTGCGGGACCGCAACATGGTGCGGGAAGGGATGCAGATGACCTCCTATTACAACGAGATGGCCAACGCCTGCGCCCTCGACCGCTGCATGGAGCACTGCCGCCAGCTCTTCCACTGGGACGAAAAGTACCCCGTGCGGGATATGGGCAACGGCAAGGTCCGGGCCGCCGGCGTCGCCATGGCCATGCAGGGCTCCTGCATTTCCAACGTGGACGTCGGTTCGGCCACCGTCAAGCTGAGCGAGGACGGCACCTATAACCTGATCATCGGCGCGGCCGACATGGGCACCGGCTGCGACACCATCCTGGCCCAGATGGCCGCCGAGTGCCTCGACTGCGATGTAGAGGACGTGGCCGTCTTTGGCGCGGACACCGACGCTTCCCCCTACGACTCAGGCTCCTACGCTTCTTCCACCACCTACATCACCGGCAAAGCGGTCGAGCGCGCCTGCGCCGAGCTGAAGGACAAGATTCGGGCCATCGCCGCCGAAATGCTGCACTGCAGCGCCGGCGAGATCGTCTTTGAGGGGCGGCAGGTCCGCCGCGCCTCCACCGGCGAGACGCTGACCCTCGAGCAGATCGGCTACAAGAGCCAGGTATCCAACTGCATCGCCGCCGAGGCGACGGCCAGCCACTCCTCGCCGGTCTCTCCCCCGCCCTACATGGTGGGCATGGTGGAGATTGAGCTGGACAAGGAGACCGGTCTTGTCACCGTGCTGGACTACATGGCCGTGGTGGACTGCGGCATCGCCATCAATCCGGCCCTGGCCCGCATCCAGGCCGAGGGCGGCATCGTCCAGGGCATCGGCCACACCCTGACCGAGAACGTCCAGTACGACCACACCGGCCGGCCCATCGAGTCGTCCTTCCTGCAGTACCGGCTGCCCACCCGTCTGGACATGGGCCGCCTGCGGGTGGAATTTGAGGACAGTTACGAGCCCACCGGTCCCTTTGGGGCCAAGTCCATCGGCGAGATCGTCATCAACACCCCCGCCCCGGCCCTGACCCACGCCATCTATCGCGCCACCGGCGTGTGGCACCGGGAGCTTCCCATCACCCCCGAGCAGATTGCCCTCTCGCTGGAACAAAACGCCTGATTTTCTTCTTAAAAGACCGAGAGCCCCGAACGCTCCCGGTCTTTTTGTTTCTGCTTGTGTTTGGGGCCGCGCTCTGCTACAATAAAGGCAGTCCCATCATTTCGACCGCAGCAAGGAGGCAAGCCATGTATCAGATCACCAATTTCACCGACAACGACGACGTCAAGATTATCGCGCAGCTGGGGGCATTCCAGGTCGTCGAATACCAGCGGGACCTCAGCGTCACCCCGAATTCCGCCATCACGGCCTACTACAGCGCCCAGATGAACGTCAAAAAGCGCCAGCTGGTCTGTCATCTCGACCGCTCGCCCGTGACCGTCCAGGCCGGCAGTATGCAGTGGATGCTGGGCGACGTCAACGCCACCACCGGCATCAAGGGCGTCGGGGACCTGCTGGGCAAAGCGGTCCGCGGCAAAGCCACCGGCGAGTCTGCCATCAAACCCGAATATACCGGCAGCGGCCTCCTGGTTTTGGAGCCCACCTATAAATACCTCATCCTGCTGGACGCAGCCGAATGGGGCGGCGGCGTGGTGCTGGACGACGGGCTGTTTCTGGCCTGCGAGTCCAGCCTGCAGCACAAGGCCGTGATGCGCTCCAACTTTTCCTCGGCGGTCGCCGGCGGCGAGGGGCTGTTCAACCTGAGCCTGAATGGCCGCGGGGTGTTCTGCGTCGAATCCGACTGCCCCAAAGAGGAGCTTATTGAGATCACCTTGCAGGACGACGTGCTCAAGATCGACGGCAACTACGCCATTGCATGGAGCAAGAGCCTCAACTTTACCGTGGAGCGCTCGGGCAAGAGCCTGATCGGCTCGGCCGCCTCCGGCGAGGGGCTGGTCAACGTCTACCGCGGCACCGGCAAGGTGCTGATGATGCCCACCGCCAAAATGCCCAACATCTGACAGTCCAAAGAAAAAAGCCGGGAGGGTCCGCCCCTTCCGGCTCTTGTTGTTTCTTTACTTGCGCACCGGCGGCCAGGCCGAAGCGGATTCGGCCGCCTGTTCCTCGGCCGCCCGTTCTTCTTTCAGCATCTGCTGGAAAGCGCGCTTGTTCTGGATGCCGCCCCAGAGGAAGAGCCCCGGGCCGAACACGCCCCCCGCCAGATCGCACAAACCAAACACGGACGCCACGCCGCTGAACATCATTCCCAGCACGCCCAGCAGCAGGAACACCACGCCCCAGACCACAAAGAAAGTCGCGGGCTCGGCCGCCTTGCGGATGCCCAGCACCCCCACCACGATCTTGACCACGTTGAGCGCCGCGCCCAGCCCCAGCAGGATGCTGAGCGTCCCCTGCATCCCCTCGATCAGCGCGTCCAGGGTCATCCCCGAGGCTTCCAGCTCGGCGGCAAAGGCCGCGTCCTGCTGGGTCATCGCCGTCACCTGCTCCGCCAGGGAGCTATCCAGAACGCTGCCGTAGATAAACGTCAAAATGAGCGCCAGCCCCGCGCCCGAGATCATCAAAATGGCTCCGATCAGAATATTCCGGTTTTTCTGTTTCATTCCTGTACCCGCCTTTCGTTTCGGCGGCCCTGCACGGCCGCTGTTTGGTATCAGTATAGCATCCCGGCCGGGCGGCGTCAATCAATGGGGCGGCCTGGAAAATTTTTTGAAAATACCTGTTGACATTTGCCCCCGCCTCTGCTATAATAACTGACGTCGCCGGTCAAGACAACGGCGAACCAAACAAAACAAAACCGAATATGGGGGTATAGCTCAGCTGGGAGCCCGGTTCAAACGGTTACATACCCCTCGGGTTCTTCACTTTCCAAAATGTTGTTCGAGTGAACAACGCACTTTACAATCGAATAAGAAACACCCAGAGCACCCCATCATGGGGGTATAGCTCAGCTGGGAGAGCGCTTGAATGGCATTCAAGAGGTCAGCGGTTCGATCCCGCTTATCTCCACCAAAATCAGGTGCTCTGGGTATTCTTAGATATACGACTCGCCTTATCGCAAGGCGGGTCTTTTTGTTTACGCTGCGACCGCTTCAAAATCCAGGCCCCGGCAGAACTGCTCAAAGTCGATGGTGAACTCGATGTGCAGCTTGTAGCCGCGGTAAACGTCTACCCTGCGGATGAGGGAGCTGACGATCATCTTTTTTGCCTCGATGCTGGCGGTGTCGTACAGCTCCGACCACGAGATGATCTCGTCGTATTGAGCGTTCAGGCTGGCCAGTACGTTTTTTCCTTCATCGTAGGCAGTCTGTGCCGCCTCCATGCTCTCCTGCAGTTCCCGGCACTTGGTTTCAGCCTCTGTCACCATTGCGCCCAGCAGATTTTTGGGGAAGGAACTCTCTCCGCGCAGGGCTTTGATCACCTCTACTTTCAACATATCCAGTTCATGGGCTGCTTTTGTATAGTCAGCCCGGACGCTCTGGAGCAGGCATTTCCGTTCCTCCATCTTTTCCTGATAGCGGAGATTGACGATGTCGCTCTTGGGGATGGCCTTCATCCGCTCGAAGATGCGGCGCACCAGCTTGTCGATGATGCCATCCAGAATGTGAGCGGTATAACCGGTCTGACCGTTGCAGTCGGTCTGCTTGCGGGTCTTGCCGTAGCAGATGTACCGCACCCGCTTGACCACCCGGTGCGGGTCCTCCTTGCAGGGATACGACTTCCCGTTGGTGGTTAGGGCCAGACGCGCGCCGCAGTGACCGCAGTACACGTTCCCGGACAGAAGGGACTTGCCCCTCGTGTTCATGGGGACATGGCGTTCCTGCACGGCGCTGCCAGCACGGGCGGTGCGGATGCACTGGGCTGCCTCGAACAGCTCCGGTTCAATAATCTGCAGATGGGGCAGCTCCTGGGAGCGGCTCTCGCCGCACCGCAGGATGCCCGTATAGGTCAGGTTACAGACGATGCCGCGGATGGTGGCGTGGTGCCACATCTTCCCTGTTCTGGCCCGGTAGCCCTGCCGGTTCAGGTAAGTAGCGATCCGCTGCGCGCCGTAGCCCTCGTGGACGTACTTCTCAAAGATGGTCCGAACTACGGCGGCTTCCGCTTCATTGACAACCAGTTTGTAGAGCTCATGCTTGCGCTTGTTGAAGCGCCCGCTTTTGACCAGATCATAGCCATACGGGGCAAGCCCGCCCTTGAAGCCGCCTGCCTCAACGAGCTGCCCCAAGGCGGTCTTGGTACGGATGGAAGTCTTTTCGCTCTCTCCGTCGGCCTGCCAGAAACGGATGTAATTGGTGAGCTTGTCGGTGTGGCTGTCAAAACGCTGCTGGCCTTCCTGGGTGCTCCATACCTCGATCCCCTGCTTGACGAACCATTCCACCACAAAGGGCGTTTCATCTGCAATGCGCCCGATGCGGTCAAACATGAACACCAGCAGGATGTCGAACTTTTTCTGCCTGGCCAGATTCTTGATGATTTGCAGCTTGTCACGATTCTCTGCTCGGACTTTGTGGCCGGAAACACCTTCCTCCTGTTCCTCATGGACAATGGTCCAGCCCATTTTGTCACAGAAGGCGCGGCAGGCTTTCCGCTGCATGGGGATGTCGGCCTGGTTTTTGTCGTTGTGGTCCACCTGTTTGTCGGTGGAAACGCGATACAATGTGCAAACCCTGTTTTTCATGATCTTTCTCCCTTTCATTGGTTTATACAGTCAAAAGGAAGATGCATCCATACGAACTCTATGCAGTTTTCAAGGTGCACAGTGATGATCACCGTCTTGATTGTATCGCCGTTTTGGGACTGCTGCAAGGATGTCGCCAGAGGCAGAACTGGATGTGTTGTTCACAAAGGATGCCATCAGGATCTGCTTCAGATGATGGGTGATCGTCCTATTAGGCGTTCCGGCAAAGGAAGCCGATACTTCGTAACCATCCACACGAAAAGAAAGAGTCCTTCCAGACATTTTCTCTGCATTCCTCCTCTCAATTCATTCCCAGGCTGATTTTCAGAGCCGCTTCGATCCGGTCTATTTCCTCGCTGCTGGCCTGACCAACAAATCGCTGCATACGTTGTTTGTCGAGAGTGAAAATCTGTTCTAATTGTACGATAGATGGGACTCTCAGCCCGGGGTTTTGGTCAAGCAAAACGTGGGTCGGCAGACTTAGCTTCTTGTCCACTCTGGATGTAAGGGTAGCAATGATAAGTGTGGGTGAATGCTTGTTGCCTGTATCATTCTGCAGAACCACCACTGGCCGTTCCCCACCCTGCTCAGAGCCAACATGGGGTTCCATGTTGGCATAGTAGATGTCACCCCGGCTGTATTTCCAGTTTTTGGGAATCATGCAATGTACCCCCTTTGTATATTTTATGTAAGACACCGCCCGCAGTCTGGGGCGGCGTCCCCTCAAAGGGTAAAAGCAAGAAGTTAGAACTTCATGGGCAGCACTTTCTTTTTGCTGCTCCCGTTGTAGATGCAGTAGACCTGATAGAGGTACTTCTTGTACCCGGCCATGTTGACGCCCATGGCCCGCCCTTCCCGGTAGATGGTCAACGGGTCGGTCTTGTGCAGGCGGGTGATAAGACGGCGGGAGTCGTACTCGCCATGGTACAGCTCTACAAAGCGGACCACACCCTGGACCGTTTCGGCCCGCAGGGACTCGGGATCGCCATTCCTCTTGCGCTTAGCCGTTTTTTGCGGCGCGGGATGGCACCCGCTTGCAAAAACCGGAGCGCTGCGCCAGCTTCGCCTCCCTGTTTCATCCACCGGATGCGGTCGGCTCAGCTGCCAGGCGGCCACGATCATAGATAGGGCTTCCTTGTAGAGGTCGGCTCCCACCCGCTTGAACTCCTCGAATGCAGTGCCGATGCAGCCAAGGCGATACTTTCCACGGCGCTGGCCGTAGTCCAGCTTCAACCCCACCGATTCCGTGGCCTTCAGGAAAGCCATACATTCCGGGTCGCCGCCGTAGATCATGGCGCGCATTTTATCGCCGGGTGTCAGCCTGGCAGATTCGCCGGTCTGCTGGGCAAAGAGCAGGGCTTCTTCGCTCTCGGTCATGCCTGTGTACACGAT
>DWWN01000014.1 GCA_019119685.1 Candidatus Faecalibacterium faecigallinarum | reverse complement strand
GGCAGGGGTTGTTCTTGGTCTTACGGGACAGGATGCGGATGACGTTGCGGATCTCCTGGTCACAGCCGATGACGGGGTCCAGCTTCTGCTTGCGGGCCAGGTCCACCAGGTCCTGGCCGTACTTCTGCAGGGCGTTGTAGGTGTCCTCGGGGTTGTCGGTGGTCACGCGCTGGTTGCCGCGCACGCCGCTGAGCACCTGGAGGAAGCTGTCCTTGGTGATGCCAAAGGCGCGGAACAGGCCCGCGGTGTTGGAGTTGGTCTCGCTCAGCAGGCCGAGCATCAGGTGCTCGACGCTGATGAACTCATCCTTCATGGCCTTGGCCTCGCGGGCGGCGGCGCTCAGCACCTTGTCGGCGGCCTGGGAGATATAGATCTTGTCGGGGTCGCGGCCCGAGCCGGACACCCGGGGCAGGCCGGACAGCTTTTCGGCCACAGCGGCGGTGAAGCTGCCGGGGTCCACGTTCATTTTCTGGAGCAGCTGGGGGATCAGCCCGTTCTCCTGGCTGGCGATGGCCAGCAGCAGGTGTTCGGGCTCCAGAGCGTTGTGCTGGTACTCCACGGCCAGCTGCTGGGCGGCCTGGATGGCCTCGATGGTTTTCTGGGTATACTGGTTGGTGTTCATATGCTTTCCCTCCAATCTTGCCGGGCGCCCCGGCGGATGATGGAATTATCACTGAATGCGCAGGTCTGCTAATGCGCTAGCTGGGGCTCTGCGCTCTGTTGTATGTCTGCTTCATAGGTTGCCTCCTGGTGAGCTTTTAGCACTCTAGCTTTAAGACTGCTAACAGTATACGCCGCCGCGGCCCTTCTGTCAAGAGGGGGAAGGGGCGGAAACGGGGCGTTCACAAAAAATTTACGGATGGGCGGTTTGACAAATTTCCCGCATACAGGCGCTTTTCTGTTGGTAGGGAAGCTGAAAAGCGGCGCGCGCCCTTGTCATGCCGGCGCAGAGTGTGCTATAATCATACTGACCAAGTAGCATATATGCCGCCCGTCCCGGCGCGGCATGGCCGCTTTTGAAGATTACCAATGGAGGGATGTTAGCAATGGAAACCTACGGCATCGAGAAATACGGTATCATTGGCCCGAAGGCTGTCTACCGCAACCTGACCCCGGCCGCTCTGACCGAGGCAGCGCTGCGGCGCGGCGAGGGCACCCTGAGCAAGACCGGCGCGCTGGTGGTCACCACCGGCAAGTACACCGGCCGCTCGCCCAACGACAAATTCATCGTGGATACCGAGGGCGTGCACAACGAGATCGCCTGGGGCAAGGTGAACAAGCCCATCAGCCGCGAGAAGTTTGACGCCATCAAGGGCAAAGCGGCCGCTTACCTGCAGGGCCGCGAGATCTTCATCTTCGACGGCTATGCCGGCGCCGATCCCAAGTACACCAAGAAGTTCCGCATCATCAACGAGCTGGCCAGCCAGAACCTGTTCATCCATCAGCTGCTGATCCGGCCCACCGCCGAGCAGCTGGCCGGCTACGGCGAGCCTGACTACACCATGCTGGTGGCCCCCGGCTTCAAGTGCGACCCCGAGGTGGACGGCGTCAACAGCGAGGCCGCCATCATGATCGACTACGAGGCCCACATGATCGTCATCGCCGGCAGCCAGTACAGCGGCGAGATCAAGAAGAGCGTGTTCTCCACCATGAACTACGTCATGACCAAGGAGAACGTCCTGCCCATGCACTGCTCGGCCAACATGGACCCCGAGACCCATGAGACCGCCGTCTTCTTCGGCCTGTCCGGCACCGGCAAGACCACCCTGTCCGCCGACCCCGGCCGCAAGCTGATCGGCGACGACGAGCACGGCTGGAGCCCCGACGGCATCTTCAACTTTGAGGGCGGCTGCTACGCCAAGTGCATCAACCTGAAGGAAGAGAACGAGCCCGACATCTACCGCGCCATCAAGTTCGGCTCCCTGGTCGAGAACGTGGTCATGGACCCCGAAACCCGTGAGCTGGACTTTGACGACGACAGCCTGACCGAGAACACCCGCGTGGGCTACCCCGTGGACTATATCTCCAACGCCCAGATCCCCGGCGAGGGCGGCATCCCCAAGGTGGTCATCTTCCTGACCGCCGACGCCTTCGGCGTCCTGCCCCCGATCAGCCGCCTGAGCAAGGAGGCCGCCATGTACCACTTCGTGACCGGCTTCACCTCCAAGCTGGCCGGCACCGAGCGCGGCATCACCGAGCCCCAGCCCACCTTCTCCACCCTGTTCGGCGAGCCCTTCATGCCCATGGACCCCCAGGTCTACGCCAAGATGCTGGGCGACAAGCTGGACCAGTACGGCACCAAGGTCTACCTGGTGAACACCGGCTGGGCAGGCGGCAGCGCCGCTGCAGGCGCCAAGCGGATGAAGCTGAGCTACACCCGCGCCATGGTCACCGCAGCCCTGAACGGCAGCTTTGACAACGTCGAGTTCAAGCACCACGACGTGTTCAATGTGGACTACCCCACCAGCTGCCCCGGCGTGCCCGACGAGATGCTGGACGCCCGCGGTATGTGGGCCGACAAGGCTGCCTACGACGAGCAGGCCAACAAGCTGGCCAATATGTTCGCCGAGAACTTTGCCAAGAAGTATCCCCACATGGCCCCCGAGATCGCCAACGCCGGCCCCCGCGCCAAGTAATGGTACCTGTAACAGGTAGCAAATAACAAAACAGCCGCCGCCCCGTAACAAGGGCGGCGGCTTTGTTTTGTCAAAAATGCTCTGTCAAAAGAAGATCACTCGTTCTGGGCGGCGCAGGAGTTCTCGGCGTCGGTGAGCAGCGCGCGCTCGCGGATCTTTTCCAGGGTCTGCTCGCTGAGGATGTGCTCGGCCTTGCAGGCGTCCTCGGCAGCGGTCTTTTCGTCCACCCCCAGCTGGATGAAAAAGTGGGTCAGCAGGCGGTGGCGGCCATAGATCCGTTCAGCGATTTCCTGGCCCGGGGGCAGCAGCGTCAGGTTGCCCTCGCCGTCCACCGCGATATAGCCGTTCTCCCGCAGCTTCTTCATGGCGATGCTGACGCTGGCCTTGGTAAAGCCAAGCTCGTTCACAACGTCGATCGAGCGCACTTTGCCCTGACGCTCGGTCAGCATCAGGATGGTTTCCAGATAATCTTCGGCGGATTGATGGATCGTCATGGTTGGTTCGGCCTCCTGTTTTTTTGCCCGGCAGGGGCGGATTGTTTGTTACCTATAAGAGTACCACATCGCGCCCCGCAGTGCAAGAGGGGGAGACTGTTTCGGCGAACAAACCGGGCCCGCCGCCCCTGTTACAGGCTGGCCAGGTACGCGGCCGGGCCCGACTCGTAGAGGTCGCCGCCCACGCTGTCCAAAATGACGGTCAGGGGCATATCCTCCACTTCCAGCCGGCGGACCGCCTCGCACCCGAGGTCGGGCCAGGCGATCACTTCCAGGCTGCGGACGCTTTTGGCCATCAGGGCCCCGGCCCCGCCCAGGGCGGCCAGGTAGACCGCGCCGTTGCGGCGGACGGCGGTCTTGACGGCGGCGTCCCGCTTGCCCTTGCCGATCATGATCTTGTTGCCCAGGTCCAGCAGGCGGGGGGACATGCTGTCCATCCGGCCCGAGGTGGTGGGCCCGGCCGAGCCGATCACCTGGCCGGGGCGCTCGGGGGTGGGGCCGACGTAATAGATGGCGCTGCCTTCCAGCGGGAAAGGCAGGGCCTCGCCGGCGTCCAGGGCTTCCATCATCCGCTTGTGGGCCTGGTCCCGGGCGGTGTATACCACCCCCGACAGCAGCACGGTGTCCCCGGCCCGCAGGGGGGCCAGGTCGGCGGCAGTGCAGGGGGCTGTGAGCTTGTATTCCATGAATGAAGCCCTCCTTTTACAGCTGGGCCGTGGCCCGGCGGGTGACATGGCAGGAAACGTTGACGGCGACGGGCAGGCCGGCTACATGGGTGGGCATCTGCTCGATGGCCAGGCCCAGGCAGGTGGTCCTGCCGCCGAAGCCCTGCGGCCCGATGCCCAGCGCGTTGATCTCGCCCAGCAGCTCCTGTTCCAGCGCGGCGTAATAGGGGTCGGGGTTGGGCACGTCCAGGGGGCGCAACAGGGCCTTTTTGGCCAGGTAGGCCACCTTGTCAAAGCTGCCGCCCACCCCGACGCCCAGGATGACCGGCGGGCAGGGGTTGGAGCCGGCCTGCCGCACCGTATCCACCACAAAGCGCTTGAAGCCCTCGACGCCGTCGGCGGGCTTGAGCATGGCGATGCGGCTCATGTTCTCGCTGCCAAAGCCCTTGGGGGCCACAGTCACCTTGCAGCCGTCGCCGTCCACCAGATGGACGGTGATGGCGGCGGGGGTGTTGTCGCCGGTGTTGCCCCGGCGCAGGGGGTCGGCCACGATGCTCTTGCGCAGGTAGCCGTCGGTATATCCCCGGCGCACCCCTTCGTGGATGGCGGCCTCAAAGCTGCCCTCGATGTGGACGCCGGTGCCCAGCTCCACAAAGACGCAGGCCATGCCGGTGTCCTGGCAGATGGGCAGGCCGGCCTCGCTGGCGGCCCCAAGGTTGGACCACAGCAGGTCCAGGGTGGTCCTGGCCAGGGGCCAGGGTTCGGCGGCACGGGCCGCGTCCAGGGCGGCCTGCACGTCGGCGGGCAGGCGGGTGTTGGCCTCGATGCAGAGGGCTGCCACCGCCTCGGTCAGTGTTTCGGCGGGAATGGTGCGCATGGCGGTCCCTCCTTACAGCCGGGCTACGCCGGTCTCGCAGGCGGCTTTGGCCACCGCGGCGGCCACGCTCTCGGCCACCCGGGGGTCGAACGCGCCGGGGATGATGTACTCGTCGCTGCGCTCATCGTCGGTGATGAGGTCGGCGATGGCGTAGGCGGCGGCCAGCTTCATCTGGTCGTTGATGTCGCGCGCCCGCACCGACAGCGCCCCCTTGAATAGCCCGGGGAAGCACAGGACGTTGTTCACCTGGTTGGGGAAGTCGCTGCGCCCGGTGGCGATGACCCGGACGCCCCCGGCCTTGGCCTCGTCGGGCATGATCTCGGGGGTGGGGTTGGCCATGGCAAAGACGATGGCGTCTTTGGCCATATGGCGGCACATTTCAGCGGTCAGGCAGCCGGGCTTGGAGACGCCGATAAAGACGTCCGCCCCCTCGATGGCCTCGGCCAGGCCGCCCTTGATCTGGCGGGGGTTGGTCACTTCGCCCAGCCAGTTCTTGTGGGCTTCGGCGCTGTTGCAGCCCTTGTAAAGGATGCCGAACTGGTCCACCGCGATGATGTCTTTGGCCCCGGCGGTCATCAGCATCTTGATGATGGCGGTGCCGGCCGCGCCGGGTCCGTTCAGGACGATGTGCACATCCTCCATCTTTTTGCCCACCACCCGCAAAGCGTTGATAAGGGCGGCGGTGACCACGATGGCGGTGCCGTGCTGGTCGTCGTGAAAGACCGGGATGTCCAGCTCTTTTTCCAGAGTCTGCTCGATCTCAAAGCACTCGGGGCTCTTGATGTCCTCCAGGTTGATGCCGCCAAAGGTGGGGGCGATGGCCCGGCAGGCCGCGATGACGCTGGCCGCGTCGGGGGCGTCGATGCAGACGGGGAAGGCGTCCACCCCGCCGAACTGCTTGAACAGCACCGCTTTGCCCTCCATCACCGGCAAAGCCGCCTCGGGGCCGATGTTGCCCAGGCCCAGCACCGCCGTGCCGTTGGAGACGACGGCCACCATGTTGCCCTTGAAGGTGTAGCGGTAGACGTCGCCGGGCTGGGCCGCGATCTTGCGGCAGGGCTCGGCCACGCCGGGGGTGTAGGCGGTGGCCAGATCGTCCCGGCTGCGCACGTCCACCTTGCTGACGATGCCCACCTTGCCGTGATGGGCCTCGTGCATTTCCAATGCTGCCTTGTTGTAATCCATAGGGGGTTCCTCCTCGATATCCATGTTTTTCTTATTTTAGCACAAAGGGGCAGGGCTTTTCTACCTGTCCGGGGCCGTGCTGCGTGATTTTTATGGGAATTTTGTTAAAGAACTTTCTTTTTTAACAATATTCCGGTATACTGGGAGGCGTCTTGGCACATGACCCATCAAAATCAGGAGGTTTTACCTTTGTTGAAACAGCTTCGTTCTGCCGCGGCTCTAGCCGCGGCCCTTGCCCTCGCCGTGACCGCGGCGGGCTGCGGCGCTTCTTCGTCCTCGTCCCAGGCCACCAGCTCGGAGGTCCTGGGCCCCGCCGCCAACTACGACTATCAGAACTTTACCTACAGCCAGGGCCTGACCGACGACGGCCACTGGGAAGGGGTGCGCGCGCTGGATTACGTCACCCTGCCCGAGGACTACGCGGCCATCCCCCTCAAACAGGCGGACATCGAGCCCTCGGAGGAGGAGATCCAGACCCAGTGGGATAACCTGCTGGAGTCCAACCGCATCCAGCAGCCGGTGACCGGCCGGGCCGCCGAGGACGGCGACATCGCCAACATCGACTACAGCGGCACGGTGGACGGGGTGGTCTTTACCGGCGGCACGGCCGAGGGCTATGACCTGACGCTGGGCAGCGGCTCCTTCGTCGATGATTTTGAGGACCAGATCGTGGGCCACAATGTGGGGGACAGCTTTGACGTGACCGTCACTTTCCCTGAGGGCTACGGCGACTCCACCGACGAGGACGGCAACGTCGTCACCCTGTCGGGCAAAGAGGCGGTGTTCCACGTCACCCTGAACAGCCTGGCGGTCAGCGTCCTGCCCGAGGCCACCGACGCCTGGGTGGAGGAGAACTTCGGCGCGTCCAACGACCTGCACACGGTGGCGGACGTGGACCAGTATTTCCACGACAGCCTCTACAGCTCCAATCTGACCAACGCCGTGGTGGACTACCTGACCGAGAACAGTACCGTGTCCAGCATCCCCGAAGTGGTGCTGAACTATCAGGTGTGCAGCCAGCTGAGCTATTATAACAGCTACGCGGCCATGTTCGGCTACGAGACGCTGGACGAGTTCCTCGCCGGCTTCATGGGCTACGACAATGCTGACGCCCTGCTGGCCGACACCGAGCAGGACGTGCTGAACAGCTGCAACCAGCTGCTGATCTTCCAGGCGGTGGCCGAGAGCCTGGACCTGGCCCCCACCGAGGCCGAGCTGGAGACTTACGCCGGCTATGCCGAGAGCATGGGCGAAGGCTACGTCCACCTGCTGGCCCTGCAGGACAGCGTCCTGTCCGCCCTGCGCGATGGCGCAGTGGTCAGCTGAAGCCGCAGCCAAAATGAGAGAAAGCGCCCCGCGGGAGCATCGCTCCTGCGGGGCGCTTTTTGCGCGTTATTGGCGGTTGAGGTAGTCCTTTTCGAGGGAGAAGCCGCGGCCGCGGACCTCGGTCACTTCGCTGACGATCATGAAGCAGGCGGGGTCGATGGCGTGGACCAGCCGTTCCAGCCGGGGCAGCTCCCGGGGGAAGATGACGGTCAGCAGAAGCTGGCCGGGCTGGCGCAGATAGCCGCCCTCGGCTGAGAGCAGGGTGACGCCCCGGTCCAGCTCGGAGAGGATGGCGGAGCGCAGCTCGTCGGTGCGGGCGCTGACCAGCTTGACCTCGGTGCGGCGGCTGCCCAGCAGGATCACTTTGTCCAGCACGATGGAGTAGGCAAAGACCAGCACCACCCCGTAGAGCACCTGCGCTTTTGGGCTGGAAACGGCCTGCGCGAACAGGATCAGCAGGTCAAAGACGGTCATGCTGGCGGCCACCGGGATGCGGAAATATTTTTGCAGCACCAGCGGCGGGATGTCCATGCCGCCGGTCGAGCCGCCCACCCGGATCACGATGCCCAGCGCCCCGCCGATGCCCAGCCCGGCGAAAATGGTGCACAGGAACAAATCGTCGGTGAGGACGTACCCGGCGAACAGCCGCTCCCACACCGCCAGGGTGAGGGGGGATAAAAAGGTGCTGGCCAGGGTGGAAAGGGCAAAGCGCCGCCCCAGCAGCACCCAGCCCGCCAGCAGCATGGCGACGTTGACGGCCAGCAGCACCCCCGACACCGGCACGCCGGTGAGGCGGTTGGCTGCCAGGGCGATGCCGGTGGCCCCGCCGGTGATGAGGCCGGAGGGCATCAGGAAAAGAACGACGGTCAGGGAGTACAGCGCGTTGCCGGCCAGCAGGGCCAGGGCCGTCCGGGCCAGACGGCCCCGTTCGCTGGATTGGATCATGGCGGACACCTCCTTGGTCAGTATGCCACAGAGAAAAGAAAATGCCCCGCGTCCGCCAAAAACAGCCGGCTCGGGACAAAACTTATTGTATCAGAAAGGGCAGCCGGGGTCAAGGCTCAGACCTTGAGCTCCTGCTCCCCCAGCACGTCCGAAGTGGGGGTGCCAAAGGTGGGGATGTTGGCGTAGGGGTCGGTGGTGTCTTCGGGGGGCAGGGCCTTCATGTACTCGTCCATGGCGACGGCCACGTCCTTGGCCATGGCCACCGCCTCGACCACCGTGCGGGCGCCCTTGACCGCGTCGCCGCCCGCAAAGACGCCGGGCCGGGTGGTGCGGCCGTCGTGGTCCACCGTCAGCAGGCCCTTTTTGTTGGTGTCGATGCCGGTGGTGGTCTCGATCAGGGCGCTCTCCGAGCCCTGGCTGACCGAGATGATGACGCCGGTGTGGGGGTAGAAGGTCTCGCTGCCCTCCACCTGCACAAAGGTGCCGTCGGGCTGCTTGACGGTGTCGCGGCAGATCAGGCCGTTGTCCCGGATCTCGACCGGGGCCTTGCAGAACCGGAAGCCCACGCCCTCCAGCTTGGCGTAGCTGACCTCGTAGTTGGAGGCGCTGATGCAGCTCTCGTCCCGGCGGGCGTAGCAGGTGACGTGCCGCGCGCCGTTGCGGATGGCGGTGCGGGCGCAGTCCATGGCCGAGTTGCCCACGCCGATGACGGCGATGTTGTCCCCCAGGCGGAAGGCTTTGCTGTTGGCCAAGTAGTCGATGCCGAAGGCGACGTTACCCAGGCTCTCGCCCTTGATGTGCATGGCGTTGGCTTTCCACAGGCCCGCGCCGATGAAAATGCTCTTGTAGCCGTCCCGGAACAGATCGTCGATGGTCAGGGTGCGGCCGATCTCGGTGTTGGTGCGCACCTTGATGCCCTTCAGCTCGAGGTGGCGGTACTGGAAGTCGTCCAGGACGCTGTCGGGCAGGCGGTAGTTGGGGATGCCGTACCGCATGACGCCGCCGATCTTGTCACGCGCCTCGAAGATGGTGATGTCGTAGCCCCAGCGGGCCAGCAGCACCGCAATGGTCAGGCCGGCCGGGCCCGACCCGATGATGGCCGCGCGCATCCCGTTTTTAGGGGCGGGGCCCGCCACCATCTTGTTGGCGTAGGTGGTGGAGATGTAGTTTTCGATCACCGAAAAGTGCACCGGGTCGTGGCTGGGCATCCGGTTGCGGATGCAGTGGCCCTCGCACTGTTTTTCGTGGTCGCAGACCAGGCTGCACACGGTGGTCAGAGGGTTGTTTTCAAACAGCATCCGGCCGGCCTTGTCCATTTCGCCGGCTTTCAGCAGGCGGATGGCCTCGGGGATGTTGGTGCGGATGGGGCAGCCCTGCTGGCACATGGGATTTTTGCAGCCGAGGCAGCGGTTGGCCTCGTCCAGAACGTGTAACGCCATTGTGTTCCTCCTTGCTTCCGAATCGGGTGTGTTGTATCCAAGAATGCTGCTATAATAATACACCCATCCGCCCCGTCCGCGCAATGACGGATTTACTGATTTTCCAGGACAGTTTTTGGCTTTTTCGCCGAAGACAGCAAGCGCAAAAAAATCCGGCCTGACCCGCGGACGGGGTACAGACCGGACAGAGGGGCAGAGCAGGCGGCACTCCGCCGGAGCAGGGCGCGGCGCGCGGCCCGGAAAACTCAGTTGAACTTGACGATCTTGCGGGCCAGCCGGTAGCCCAGGACCGTCACCTTGTCCCCGCCGGGGAACTTGAGGTTGGTGGCGCCGCCCAAAGACAGTTTGATCCGCCGGTAGACCCGGGGGCTGACCCGCTCTTTCAGGTAGGCCCACAGGTCAGCCTTTTTCTGTTTGGCCTCGGGGCTGCCGTCCAGGATCAGGAAGATGCCGCTGATGGCCATCATGGTGGAAAGGTACTGGGTCATATAGCTGCACAGGCGGGCCTGCTCGGGGGGCAGGGCGTCCAGGTCCTGGCAGTCGATCATGTAGCGGGTGACGCGCAGCTGCTGGTCCACCCGCTTGACCATCACGCTCTCGTTGACGCTCTGGTCGGCCCGGCCGATGAAGTAGCGGTACAGGTCCAGATTCATGTAGTACATACTCTTGACGTAGGGCAGGGGCTGGTAGACGAAGATGTTGTCCACATAGAAAGTGTGCTTGGGCAGCACCATCCCGCAGCGGCGCAGCACCTCGGTGCGGTAGATGACCGAGTGCATCAGGATGTTCTGGTCGGGGCGGAAGCGGCCCACGTGCATCCAGGTGAACAGCCGGTTCTGAGGGAACACGTTGGTGTAGCGGACGGTGTGGCTGGTGCCGTCCTCCACGTGCTCGTAGACGTAGTTGCAGAACAGCAGGTCGGGGGCGGTGCCGCGGTGCAGCAGCAGGCGCAGCCGGTCCAGCACTTTTTCCAGCGCTTCGGTGTCCAGCCAGTCGTCGCTGTCCACGACCTTGTAATAAAGGCCGGTGGCGTTGCGGATGCCCTGGTTGACCCCCTCGCCGTGGCCGCCGTTCTCCTGGTGGATGGCCCGGACGATGGAGGGGTATTGGGCGGCGTATTCGTCGCAGATGGCGGGGGTGTCGTCCTTGGTCGAACCGTCGTCGATCAGGATGATCTCGGCGTCCTCGCCGGCGGTGAGCAGGGTGTCGACGCAGTGGCGCATATAGGCCGCGGAGTTATAGCACGGCACGGCAAAGGTGATGAGTTTTTGTTCCATAAAGGCTCCTTCTCCATAAAAGGCGGCGGGCATGGCCCGGCCGCAGCGGCTGCATGAGCTTGCAGGGAAGCTGCGCCTGTCCTGCCGTTTGGAGCAGGCAGGCACTGTCTGCGCTTATTATACCATGCCGTGCGGCAAAAATCCATCCGCCGGTAAGAACTGGCCCCCAAGCCAGAAATGTGGTATACTGCCTGCAGCAGGATAAGGAGGAGGCCGCTGGATGGAAAGCAAGCAGGACGTTTTGAAAAAGGTGTTCGGGTATGACAGCTTCCGGCCGGGGCAGGCCGAGATCGTGGACGCGGCCCTGGCGGGCCGGGACGTGCTGGCGGTCATGCCCACCGGGGCGGGCAAGTCGGTGTGCTATCAGGTGCCGGCGTTGCTGCTGCCGGGGGTGACGCTGGTGGTCAGCCCCCTCATCAGCCTGATGCAGGACCAGGTGCGGGCGCTGGTGGCGGCGGGGGTGGCCGCGGCCTACCTGAACAGCAGCCTGACCGCCGGCCAGCAGGCCCTGATGCTGCGCCGCGCCCGGGACGGCTGGTACAAGATCATCTATGTGGCCCCCGAACGGCTGATGACCCAGGGCTTCCTGCGCTTCACCGAGGCGCAGCCGGTCAGCATGGTGACGGTGGACGAGGCGCACTGCATCAGCCAGTGGGGGCACGACTTCCGCCCCAGCTATCTGCAGATCCGCGCGTTCATCGACCAGCTGCCCGCCCGGCCGGTGGTCACGGCCTTTACGGCCACCGCCACCGCGCGGGTCCGCCGGGACATCGAGGCCCAGCTGGGCCTGCAGGAGCCGTTCCGGCTGACGGCGGGCTTCGACCGCCCCAATCTGCAGCTGGAGACCCGGCGGCTGAGCGAAAGCGAAAAGCCCCGCGCCCTGGTGGACTTCCTGCTCGACCAGGGGGACGCGCCCGGCATCGTCTATTGCAGCACCGTCCGCCAAGTGGAGGAGACGTGTGCCATGCTGCGGGGGCTGGGCATCCAGGCCGCGGCCTACCACGGCCAGATGGACGCCGCCCGCCGCCGCCAGAACCAGGAGGACTTTCTGTTCGACCGGGTGCAGGTGATGGTGGCCACCAACGCCTTCGGCATGGGCATCGACAAGCCCAACGTCCGGTTCATCGTCCACTACAATATGCCCAAGGACCTGGAGAGCTACTACCAGGAAGCCGGCCGCGCCGGGCGGGACGGGGAGTCTGCCCGCTGCGTCCTCTTTTATGCGCCCAACGACGTGCGGCTGGCCCAGTTCTTCATCGACAAGGAGGAGGCCGAGGGCGACGCCCCCGAGGAGCAGCGCCATGCCGCCGCGCAGGAGGCCCGGGAGCGCCTCAAGTACATGACTTTTTACGCCACCACCCCGCGGTGCCTGCGGGCGGAGCTGCTGCACTATTTCGGCGAGGCGGCCCCGGCCCGCTGCCGCAGCTGTTCCAACTGCCTGGCCCCCAAGGTGCCGCTGCCCCGGCCCCGCCCGGCGGCCGCCCCCAAAAAGAAGGCCGCGCCCCCGGCCAGCGCCGACGAAAAACTGCTGGCCGCCCTCTACGCAGTGCGCCGGGACTTGGCCCGCAGGGAAAAGCTGCCCGCCTTCATGATCTTTTCGGACGCCGTGCTGCGGGACATCTGCGCCCGGCGTCCCCGCACCACCGCCGAGCTGCGCGCCATCAGCGGCATCGGCGAGGTGAAAGCCGCCCGCTACGGCCCGGCCTTCCTCGAAGCCGTGCGGAAGGGCGGGTGAAATATTCTTTTTTGCGAAAATATACAAACGCGAGAGCGCCCGGAAACGGGCGCTTTTCTTTTTGGCCGTCGTGGCGCAGGCGCGCCCGGAGGGCGCGCATACAAAATCGGAGCGGCGGGCGGCTGGCGCTCGGAAAAAGCGATGCGCAATTCCTCTAAAGCGCAGTAAAGAGCTTTTTCAGCCAGACGCCCAGAGCGACTTTCCTCTTTTGGGTCCAGGGGGACATCCCCTGGTCGTTGCGGGTGGGTAGGGAGTCCAGAGGGGGTAGGGAGGGGGAGTCGAAACACCCTCCCTCCCCCTCTGGCCCTGCGGAGCAGAAAAAGGCAAGGTGTATGGAGGCAGTACAAGCCATAACGCACCCCCTCTTGCGCTTAGCCGCTTTTTGCGACGCACCTTTTTCTCCCCTCTCAGTCTCGCTTCGCTCGCCAGCTCTCCCGCAGGGAGAGCCAAGTGTACGTCCGTAAATAGAGAGAAACTTTGTGGTAAGGCGAACTTTTTTGCGGCTTTGCCTTACCACAAACTTTGCCGACACCAACGCGCGTGCTCTTGGGCTACAAAGTCAAGTAAGTGCAACAGAAGAATCAAAGAAAATTTCAGCAGGGGATTTCCAGCCCAGGCATTTTCTTGGGCGGGAATTGATTAAATCGACCACATTTTGAAGAGCCTGCTGAGACAATGTACGGAAATCATAGCCTTTTGGGTAGAAGAAGCGCAGGATATCGTTCGTGTTTTCATTGGTGCCGCGCTGCCATGGTTTGTGCGGCTCAGCAAAATAAACGGATGTTTGCAGTTCTTTCTCCAGCAGCTGAAACTCAGAGAACTCGGAGCCATTGTCCAAAGAGATACTCAGACAAGGCAGCTTATTTAGCAAATAAACAATGGCCTGCCTGGTTTCGGCGGCGTTGCGGCTGCGTATGACAGCTGCGCACAGGAAACGTGTCTTTCTATCCACAAGGGCAACCAGAAGGCCTTTTCCAATACCGCCATAGACTGTATCACCTTCCCAATCTCCAATACGGAGCCGTTTCCTGATCTCATCGGGCCAATCAGGGATAATGCGGTCAGGGTGGATGGTCATACAGGCCAGATTTCTCAGCCTGATTTGCTTATCCTTCCTCCGCAGATTCTTTTTTCGGCTGACTTCTTGCAGATCACCAACTTTCAAATGCCGGTAAATGGTCGATGTACTGATGGAAAGTCCCGGGTAGTCGATTGGAAGGCGATGTGCAATCTGTTCCGGGCTCCAAAAGCGTTTCAAGCCCTCGACAACATACCAGTACACAAAAGTACCGGGTTTCAGCGTTCTTCTAGACTTGCCGCACTCTTTTCTGCGAACAGTATAAAGAATCTGAGCCCGCCAATGGTGGTACCAGTAACGATTGTTTGGCTTGTTCTTTGGTTGCTTACGGGTACGATTCCTCCGAATCTCTCTGCTGACAGACGAGGGGCTTCTGCCCAAAAAGCCGGCAATTTTCCGTATACTGTAGCCCTGGCTCAAAAGTTCCTGTAGATATTTTCTCTCATCTAGTGTAAAATGGTTATAGGACAGCATAGCTTTCTCCTTTGTGTGACTTGGTGTGTGGTAGCTTCATTTTACACAAAGACGGCTATGCTGTCTATTTTATTTTCCCTGTTGCACTTACAATGATAATCTGTCCACCTCCCCCGCGGGGGGAGGCAAGTGTACCTGCGTCAATCACGGCAAGGCTAGTGGTAAGGCAAAGTCACAAAAAAGTTCGCCTTACCACAAAGTTTCCCTCTGCTCACGGGCGTGCACTTGGCTCTCCCTCCGGGAGAGCTGGCGCGAAGCGCCTGAGAGGGGAGCAAAAGGCGCGCCTGCCCTCTCCGTCATGTCGCTTCGCTCCATGCCACCTCTCCCGCACGCGGGAGAGGCAAAACGTAACCTGTAGGTTACTGCCTCCCACGTTTACGGGGGAGGTGGCCCGCAGGGCCGGAGAGGGCCAAAACAGCGAAAAAAGCAGAACAGTCTGAATAAACATACAAAACTGCCGCATAAAAATGAAAAATATACTCTCGCGCCTCCGGCGCGAAACGGAGTGCGAGGTTTGAAAATAAAGAAAAGAAAGCAAAAACCAAAAAATAGTAAATCGGGGCTTGACACCGGGGGGGGTATGCTATAATGCTTTTGAAAGGAAACGGACCTTCCTTTCAGCCTGTTTTGGGTCTCTATCTTTTATACACCATAAGGAGGAAAAATTCACTATGAAGCTCAAGAAAATTGCTTCCCTGATGCTGGCCGGCGTTATGGCCGTCAGCATGCTGACCGCTTGCGGTGGCAACACCACCGATGATACCCAGAAGCCTGAGGAGCCCGATGTTACTCCTTCTACCAGCGCTTCCGCTCAGACCCTGGTCAGCAACATGAGCAAAGAAGCTCAGAATAAGGTGACTGCCGTTTCTAACGGTGACCTGGATGCCGCTCTGAAGAGCGCTGTTGAAGATTACTTCAGCAACGCAGATGTCGTCAAGTACGGCAAAATTTTTGAGATTCCTCGCACCGAGTATGGTTGGACTGATGCAGATGCTCGTGACACCGATATCGGTGAGGCTCTGGTCTCCAATCTGGGCGCTTATGATGATGTGATTGGCAACCTGAACAAACTGGATAATGACAAGGTTAGTGCCTATACTGCAGTTGAGGTCTATGGCGTCAATGGCAGCGTAACCGACAAGGATGTCCTGGAGCAGCTGGGCCACAAGATTAATCAGAGCGTTGTGAATCTGAAGGATGAAGGTACTTACACCGTTAACGATTCTGAGCATGTTACCCAGTATGTCGACTATGATTACGAGGTTTCCGTCAGCATCGTGAATGCCAATGGCCGTGTTTGGGGCATCGATGATACCGTCAAGTTCGTGGCTGTTGCTGTTACCCGGACTGGCACTGTTGAGACTGGCATGAACAACTACATCTAAAAATTACTTATAACAGTCTCGGCCGCACCATAACCGGGATTGATATAGGAGCCGGTAAGTCCTAGAGACGCTTGCCGGTTTGGCATACCCTTTACTGTGACGACAAAAAGGAATGTCTAACCAATGTTCCTTCTGTTGTTGATCGCACCAAAACAAAAGAACTTTTGCGTCACGAAAGATAGGGTCCCTCTGCGGGGGTCGGCTGTAAGGCTGGCCCCCGCATTGTTTGTTGCCCTCTCCGGCCCTGCGGGCCACCTCCCCCGTAAACGTGGGAGGCCGGGCCTAAAGGTTACGTTTTGGCTCCCACGCGTGCGGGGGAGCTGTCGAGCGGAGTGAGACTGAGAGGGCATGAAAACGGCTCCTTCTGCTGAAAGCATCCAGCAAGAGAAGCCGTTTTTAAGTTTGCCTTACCACTCACTCTGCCGCCGCCCACGGGCGTACACTTGGCTCTCCCCGCGGGAGAGCTGGCGAGACGCCCGCAAGGGCGGCGAGACTGAGAGGGGAGGCACCCCCTCCGCCACATCCTGACGCTTGCCAAAACCGGGCCTCTTGTTTATAATAAAACTGGAGAAATCTACCCTGACGGACAGCCCCGGCGAGCGTCAGCTCAACCGGCGCGCCGGGGAGCGCGGGCTGAAAAACGTGCCGTCCGGTCTGAACAGGTCCGTAAAAAGTAGACAATAGACAAAAAACCTCCCCGTGTAGGATAATAGAACTACACGAGGAGGTTTTGCTATGCCCAGAAAATACACGAAAATAAATCAATATGAGAAAGAAATTCTGCA